>CAYSOW010000065.1:2435-11578 GCA_964432715.1 uncultured Bacteroides sp. | reverse complement strand
GCACGATTTCCTATATTTTCAGCGAATTTCGTCCATAGAATAAGGTGATTACAATTCTTTATCGTATATTTGTCCCCTTGAACATCAATACATATAGAAATTTGCCATGAAATCAAACCCTATCAATGTGTTGCTTCTACTAGTGGTCTGTTTCTTCACCTTCTTCATTAACAACAAGGTGATCTATACAGATATTATGGAATCGAGAAATATGATTACCGCTCGGGAGATGGTCTACGACGGTCATTGGATGGTACCTACCATGAATGGAGATCTCCGCTTGGAGAAACCACCCTTGCCCACCTGGATTGCTGCCGGGGCGGAACAACTATTCCCTGATGACATGGGCGCACAGAGGGCGATGGCGGGACTGGCGGCTACGATGCTCGTCTTTTTCTTCTATGGACTGGGCAAGGAACTGACCCGGCGAACGGACTTCGCCATGGTTGCTTCGCTCGTGCTATGCACCTGCTACAACTTGATTCTGATGGGGCGCACCGCTACGTGGGATATCTATTGCCACGCTTTCATGATGGGCGCCATCTATTTCCTTTTCAATGCTTTACAAAAGAAAGGGGCTCAATGGGGCAACTTCTTCGGTGCCGGACTCTTCCTCGGACTCTCGTTCATGAGTAAAGGACCGGTCTCTTTCTTTGCCTTGCTGCTTCCCTTCCTGCTGAGCTACCTCTTCTTCCTGCAAGCCCCGCTTCGACAGAAAGGCAAGCCGATGCTGCTGATGCTGGTGGTCTGCCTGGCGGTGAGCAGTTGGTGGTATCTCTATATCTACCTCTTCCATGCCCAAGAGGCAGAGGCGGTACTGGCGAAAGAATCTTCGGCCTGGGCGGGCCACAATGTACGCCCGTGGCACTACTATAAGACCTTCTTCCTGGAGACGGGTATCTGGGCGCTCTTTACCCTGACTACCCTGCTCTTCCCCTACTGGACGGCCCGGCTGCACCTGCGCAAGGAGTACTCCTTTGCACTCTGCTGGATGCTCTTCACGGTGATTCTCCTCTCGCTGATGCCCGAGAAGAAGAACCGCTACCTGCTCCCGATGCTGATTCCGGCTTCATACACCGTCGGGTTCCTCTTCAACTATTGGGAAGAGAAGTTCCGCGAATATCGTTCGCGCGGCGGAAAAGGACTCTATCGCTTCAACACGATACTGGTAACGCTGGTGGTCTTCGCCTTGCCGGTGGGAGCCTACTTCTTCCTCTATCAGAAGGGACAGATGTCGCTCACTTTCCTAATCATCGCCACGGTGGTGCTCTGGATATTGGCAGCGGTGATGCTCTCTGCCGTCATCAAACTGAAGCCTTATCGCTTCGTGGGTACGGTGGTGGTGCTCTTCATCGCGGCGGAGTGCTTCGGTATGCAACTTATCGGCGGCATGGTGAACAATCCTGACTATAAGAGCATTCGTGAGACACGCGCCATCGAGGAGCTGAAGGAGTTGCCTTTCTATCATGTGGCGGGTAAGGAGCTGCGCATCGAACTGGTGAATGAGGCGGGCAAGAAGATTCTTCCGCTGGAGGTGACGCAGACCGAGGAGGTAATGAAGGCGCTGCCTTGCGCCATCCTGACGCATGAACACGTGGGCGAGGAGATGCCTTCCATCCTGTGGGACAAGGTGGACACGGTGTGGGTGGATCAGTATGACAACAACCGTCGCCCGAGCAGTATGAAGCGCTTCAGTAGTGATGAGTTCCGCTACAATGTAACCATCCTGAAGCTGAAGGAAGGAAAGAAATAAAGGCAAATCACAAGAGATAAAGGCAATCGTCAGATATACATATATAGGTATAGAAATAGAGACGGTCGTCAAAGACAGAGACCATAGAAACAGAGAAATCGTCCCGGATAATGGAGACAGAGGCGATTTACCCGGATATAGAAACAAAAACAGAAACAGAAAATATTAGAATATATGAATAAAACCGCGAATTACGATTTAACCATCATCGTTCCCATCTACAACGAAGAGGATAATATGCAGGCACTGGAGACACAACTCGGTGCTTATCTGCCCCAAGCCAGTTGCTCGGCTTGCGTGCTGTTTGTCAATGATGGTTCAAAGGACCGTAGCGAGGCGTGTCTGAAGGAGATGTGCGGACGCAACGACCACTTCTTCTTCCTGAACTTTGCCAAGAATGCCGGACTGAGTGCGGCGATTAAGGCAGGCATCGACGCCGCGGAATCTAAATATGTGGGATATATTGATGCCGACTTGCAGACCAATCCGGAGGATTTCAACGAACTGTTGAAATACATCGGTGAGTATCCGCTGGTCATCGGTATCCGCGCCAACCGTAAAGACACAGCGTTCAAGCGCATCCAGTCGAAGATTGCCAACGGTTTCCGCCGCATGATGACCAATGATGGCGCTACAGATACGGGTTGTCCGCTAAAGGTAATCCGCACCGACTACGCCAAACGCATCCCCTTCTTCACCGGTATGCACCGTTTCCTCCCGGCACTGATTCGCCTGCAGGACGGCGGTAAGTTCAAAGAGATTCCCGTGCGCCACTATCCGCGCGTGGCAGGAGTGTCAAAGTACCACCTCTGGAACCGACTGATCGGTCCCTTCAAGGACTGCTTTGCCTACCGTTGGATGGCGAAACGCTACATCAACTACACCATCGCCTCCAATAACTTTAAGGACTAACCGAAGGCGACGCTTATGAACTATTACCTCATCCTTGCCATCGGATTCCTGGCACAGGCGTTCTTCTCCGCGCGCATCCTCTTCCAGTGGGCGCTCTCGGAGCGGGCGAAGCAGGTGGTGTCGCCCACCATCTACTGGGTACTGAGCCTCTTCGGTGCCTATCTGCTCTTTATCTACGGATGGTTGCGCGACGATTTCTCCATCATCCTGGGACAGATGGTCTCTTACTATATCTACCTGTGGAACCTCAACAAGAAAGGGGTATGGAAGCGCGTACACGTGGTGTTCCGCACCCTCTTGCTGGCCACCCCGCTCGTGGCGGTCGGCATGGTGTTGCACAACATTCCCGAGTTTATCAACCACTTCTTCCACAACAGTGAAGTACCCTTCGGACTGCTGCTGTTTGGTTCCGCGGGACAGCTGATATTCACCCTGCGCTTTGTCTACCAATGGTACGACTCCGCCCGCCGCAACGAATCCACCCTCTCACCCACCTTCTGGGTGATCAGCCTCATCGGCTCGGGCATCATCGTGGCATACGGCCTCTTCCGCTGGGACCTGGTACTGATTCTCGGTCAGCTGACCGGCTTCATCGCCTACTCGCGCAACCTGGTCATCGGTTATAAACAGAAGAAAAGCGCCAAGGCCTGAAGCCGTTACGAGAAGAGCTTCTGTGCCTCCTCGTAACTATCCAAGCTACCGATATCAAAGCGTTTGCCCGGCATTGGCCACGCATGCAGCGTCGTCACGCCGCAAAGATAGTGCGCCAGGTTGCCCGGAGCGTCAAACTTGCACCCGTGCTCCATACAACCCTTGATAAGGGGCAAGTCGGCACGACTGTAGAGATAAAAGGGAGGAACCGCCCAGTGAGAGACCGGCACTTCCGGCTTCTCCTGCATCTGCAGCACCTTCATCGACGCATCCACCTCAATCACACCGGTGCGTTGCAGCGCCTTGATACTCGGCTCGTGGTGACACATAATCATCGACGTACCCTTCTCGTGGAAAGCCTCCACAAACCCCTTGAAGGAGAAGTCGAGGATGTTATCCGCCGCCACCACCAGGATATCCTCGTCCACCGCAGCCTGCTCAATGGCCAGCAACAAATCGCGCACAGCCCCCAAACGCCCCTCGTTGGTGGTCGTCCCATCATCGATGATGCGAATCGGCTTGCGGTAGTGCGACGCCTTCGCCCACGCCTCAAACTGACCGATAAACTTATGGTTACTGATGATGAGATGCTCATTCACCTCCTCCATCTGATCAATATCTTGAATAAGCCGGTCGAGGATGGTCGTCGCCCCCACCTTCAGCAACGGCTTCGGGAAGTTCTCCGTCAGCGGATAGAGGCGAGTGGCATAACCGGCAGCAATGACAATATTCTTCATCTATTCTAAATTTTTCGTTCCTATTTTATTCTTATTTTCTTCCGAAATCAGCAGGAATCTCCCCCCACTTCTTCGTCTCCCATTTAATCAACGGATTGCGATAAGTGTTGCTCTTCAGCCACTTCTCAGCACGCTCAATCAGCTGAAAAAGCTGCTCCGTGCGAGCCGTACGCTCCAGTTTGGTCTTGCACTTCTTCTGCTGCACCCAACGAATCGCATTAACGCTATCGCTGTAGACAGGCATCTCCGGCAAGTTGTGCTGCTGCAGCAAAGCCAAGGCATGCACGATGGCCAGGAACTCGCCCACATTATTCGTGCCAAACGTCGGACCGAAATGGAACACCTGCTGACCCGTCTGCAAGTAGACCCCGCGATACTCCATGGCACCGGGGTTGCCACTGCAAGCAGCATCCACCGCCAAGGCAGCACTGTAGGCACCGTTCGGCAACACCACGTTGGGGATGGTCTCCCCGTTGGAGAGTCGGTAGACCGCCGGACCGGAGGCCGTCTTTACGCGCGGAGTGGACTTCGGTTTCGTTTCCTTTCCCGGTTCCGCCTTGCCGATATAATCGCACGCCGGAGCATTGATCGCCTCACGCGCCTCCGCCTCCGATTCAAACGACTTATAAACCGCGCCCCGGAACCCCTTGATTTGTTGTTGACACTCCTCCCACGTCTCATAGACGCCCGGATTCACCCCATTCCACACCACATAAAACTTCTTCTTTGCCATACAGCAATTCACTGAAATTAAAAAATGAAGGGCGACTCCCGAACACTCAGCCAGCAGTCGCCCCAATAAATTTTCGGCCCTCTCGCGTTACATAGCAAACGAGAACACAACAATAAAGACAACCGCCAAGAGAATCAAACATAAGAAAATACCCTTAATCACTCTCTGTGCCTGTGCCTGTTCGCGTTTCTCACGAGCAGCCGCTCTTTGTTCTTTTTTCGTACTCATAGTATTTATATTTAACGTGTTATTAAATTGGCTAACTTTCGGTTTCCGAGAACTCCATCAAGTACGACTTGATGAACTCATCAATCTTACCATCCATCACACCGTTCACATCCGACGTCTGATAGTTGGTTCGATGATCCTTCACGCGACGGTCGTCGAAGACATAGCTACGAATCTGCGATCCCCACTCAATCTTCTTCTTACCCGCCTCCACCTTGGCCTGTTCCGCCATGCGGTGCTGCAACTCCTTATTATAAAGAATAGAGCGCAACTGACGCATCGCGTTCTCCTTGTTCTTCGGCTGGTCGCGCGTCTCGGTATTTTCAATCAAAATCTCTTCCTCCTCACCGGTGTAAGGGTCCTTGTACTGATAGCGCAAGCGCACACCCGACTCCACCTTGTTGACGTTCTGGCCACCGGCACCACCGGAGCGGAACGTATCCCAAGAGATGCAAGCCGGACTGATGTTCACCTCAATCGAGTCGTCCACAAGCGGCGTCACGAAAACCGATGAGAAAGAGGTCATACGCTTACCCTGCGCATTGTAAGGCGACACACGCACCAAGCGGTGCACACCGTTCTCCCCCTTCAGGTAGCCGTAAGCCGAATCACCGACAATCTCCATCGTGACACTCTTGATGCCCGCCTCATCACCCTCCTGCAAGTTGGCAATAGAGAGCTTATAACCATGCGTCTCCGCCCAGCGCATATACATACGCATCAGCATCGAAGCCCAGTCCTGACTCTCCGTACCACCGGCACCGGAGTTAATCTTCAGCACACAATCCATCTGATCCGCCTCCTGGCGAAGCATATTCTTCAATTCCAGTGCCTCAATCGCCTCCATGGCATGCTTGTAAGCCGCATCCACTTCCGCCTCGGTCACCAGTTCATCTTTATAGAAATCGAACGCCAACGCCAGCTCATCCGCCAGCGTCTTCACCTCGGTATACCCGTCAATCCATGCTTGCAGGGTCTTCACCTTCTTCATCTGCGCCTCAGCCGCCTTCGCATCGTCCCAAAACCCGGGTGCCTGCGTACGCAGCTGTTCCTCCTCCACCTGTATCTTCTTCGCATCGATGTCGAGGTAACGATTCAACGCATCGGTACGTTCTTTTACATCTTTAAGTTGTTCTACTGTAATCATTTTGCGGTATACGTTACTTATTGCAGTTTCTCCTGCAAAGATACTCTTTTAATTTAATTACTCGGCATACATTTGCTCTATTTCAGCCGCATAATTCTTGGCCAGCACCGACCGACGAATCTTCAGCGTGTTGGTCAGCTCGCCCTTCTTCAAGCTGAACGGCTCGGGAAGCAACGTGAATCGCTTCACCTGCTCATAGTGCGCAAACTGCTGTTGCAGCGTGTCGATGCGCTCCATGAAGAGCTCATGAATCTGCGGATTCTTCATCAGTTCCGCGCGACTCTCATAAGCGATGTGATGCTGAGCGGCATACTTCTCCACCAGGTCGTAAGCCGGCACAATCAAAGCCGAAACAAACTTGCGCTGGTCGGCTATCAAGGCAATCTGATCAATGTAACGATCGACCACCAGCCGACTCTCGATGGCCTGCGGAGCGATGTACTTACCGTTGGAAGTCTTAAACAAATCCTTGATACGGTCGGTCAGGAAGAGCTCGCCCTCCTTCATATATCCGGCATCCCCCGTATGGAACCACCCCTCCTCATCAATGGCCTGACGCGTCAGCGCCTCCTTCTTGTAATAGCCTTTGGTGATGGTCTTACCGCGCAACAGAATCTCGTTGCTCTCCGGGTCAATCTTAATCTCCAGCCCCGGCATCAACTCGCCCACCGAACCAATGGTGTAATGCGGCAGCACATCGCAAGAGACCGTCGCCGTGCTCTCCGTCAAGCCGTAGCCCGTCACCATGGGGATGCCCACCGAGTGGACAAACTCCTCCACCATGGGAGGCACCGCAGCACCGGCCGTCGGGAAGAAGTTACCATTCTCAATACCGATGGTCTTCTTCAGCAAGCTATAGATGGTACGCTCATAAAATTTATATTTCATCGTCAGGAAGAAAGGCGGCACCTTCTTCAGACGGATATAGTTCAAGTTGTACTCATGGCCCACCTTCACGGCATCTTCCATCATCCACTTCGTCATGCCCGTGGCACTGTTTATCTTCTCCTGTACCCCCGAGTAGACCTTCTCCCAGAAGCGCGGCACGGCACACATCAGCGACGGACGAATCTCCTTGATGGTCTTCTGAATGTCCTGCGGACGGAGGTTGACACAAATCTCACAACCCACACAGAGGCAGAAGTAGACCCATGCCTTCTCGAAGATATGCGTCAGCGGAAGGAAGTTCATCACCACGTCCTTATCGGAAATCGACGCCAGACGGAGACGGTGTGTACGGAACGCCTCGATATAGTTGGAGTGATGCAACATCACCCCCTTGGAATCGCCCGTAGTGCCCGACGTATAGAGGATATTCGCCAAATCATCGGCATTAGCCTCCGCCGCACGTTGCTCCACCTCGGCACCCCGTTTAGACGCCCTACCCATGGCCAAGAACTCATCAAAGAAGATAGAGCTCTCATCCTCCGGCGACTTCTCCACATTGCGGTCGAAGATAATAATCTTCTGCAGCGTAGGACAAAGCGACGGGAGGCGCACCGCCACGTCATATTGGAACTGCTCCCCCACAAAGAGGAAGCGTACCCCGGCATCATTGATAATATATTGAGCCTGCATCTCGGAACTGGTCGCATAAAGCGGGATAGACACCGCGCGATTAGCGAAAGCAGCGAAATCGGTATAGAGGCACTCAGGTTTGTTCTGCGAGAACACCGCAATGTTCTCCTGCACCCCCACGCCCAGTTCGAGTAAAGCAGCCGAAGCCTCTTTCACAGTCGTCGAGAACTGATTCCACGTCACGGGAATCCATTGTTCAGTTTCGTAGTCTCTGTATCGAAGAGCTACACGTTCACCATACTTTTCAGCTTGTTTGTGAATCAGTATGGAAAGATGTGGATCACTCATAAATAAAAATTTAAATCTCCTACAAAGGTAGCCTTTTTTCATCGGATTCAGTATATTTGCAGCAAAAATTTACAGAAATATGGACAAACAAGCGCTTTGCTGCGATGCCCTCCGCCTGTTGAAGGCTCTGATACAGACCCCTTCCATCAGTCGCGACGAGGAGGCGGCAGCCAACTTATTACAAAATTATATAGAAGAATGCGGTCTGCTGGCCAACCGCATGGGCAACAACGTGTGGTGTGTCAGTCCGATGTTCGACCTGCACAAACCAACCCTGCTGCTCAACTCGCACATCGACACCGTGAAGCCGGTGAACGGATGGCGCAAGGACCCCTTCACCCCCACCGAAGTCAACGGCAAGTTGTACGGTCTGGGCAGTAACGACGCCGGAGCCTCCCTGGTGACCCTCTTCCACATCTTCCGCGAACTGTCGCGCAAGGAGCAGGCATACAACCTCATCTACCTGGCTTCGTGCGAGGAGGAGGTATCGGGCAAGAACGGCATCGAGAGCGTGCTGCCCATCCTGCCGCCCATCAGTGTGGCCTTGGTGGGCGAACCCACCGAGATGCAGCCCGCCATCGCCGAGAAAGGTTTGATGGTGCTGGACGTCACCGCCCTGGGTAAAGCCGGTCACGCTGCCCGCGAGGAGGGCGACAACGCCATCTACAAGGTGTTGGAAGACATCGCCTGGTTCCGCGACTATCGCTTCGATCAGGTATCTCCGCTGCTGGGCCCCGTGAAGATGAGCGTCACGCAGGTGAATGCCGGCACGCAGCACAACGTGGTGCCCGACCGCTGCACCTTTGTGGTGGACGTGCGCAGCAACGAGCTCTACACCAACGAAGAAATCTTTGAGACCGTACAGAAACATATCCACTGCAAGGCAGAGGCACGCTCGTTCCGCCTGAGCTCTTCGCGCATCGACGAGCACCATCCGCTCATTCAGCGCGCCATCAAGTTGGGACGGAAGCCCTTCGGTTCCCCCACCCTCTCCGACCAAGCCCTGATGCGCTTCCCGTCGTTCAAGATGGGTCCGGGCAACTCGTCCCGCTCACACACCGCCGACGAGTACATCGTGATTCGTGAGATTGAGGAAGCCATCGACATCTATTGGAA
>CAYSOW010000065.1:0-2335 GCA_964432715.1 uncultured Bacteroides sp. | reverse complement strand
GTAAATTCTATACATTAAGTGTAAAAATCATACTTATTTTTCTAGTAAATAAAACCTCCAAATATCTTATAAAAGCATCTCTTTTGAGTGTACACGCAACAACCATAAAGTGGTTATTTGTAGCTATTTTAGTCCATTTTACGAACAAAAGTCATCTTTTAAGGTTTTTACTAAATATTTTATTACAGAATCTCTTGTTATTACAAAAAGTTTCTCTATATTTGCGTCATAACTTTGATAATCCTATTAAAAACAACAATTAAAAACTATTACCATGAGAAGAACCGATATTAAAGAAAATGCGGGGAAAGTCTGGAGAGCTCTGAACGAGGTTCACGAGGCTTCCATGGAGGACATTGCTAGCAAGCTAAACCTGAGTGAGACTGATACAGCCCTTTCTATTGGATGGTTGGCAAGTGAGAACAAAGTAAAGTTCCGGACGCACTCCGGCAAGACACTCATCTGCAACTGCGAGACATTAAATTTCGTATTTGGTTAATCAATAAGAGATGCACTTATAAAGAGAATGCCCATCCTTTCGGACGGGCATTTCTTTTTATCTGTTTTATCGCTTCTGAACATATTTGTGCAAGGTAGCACGCACCGCACCATTTCCGGCGAAGAGCTCACGTACCATGCCCTCAATCTGCTCACCCAGTCCGGCCTCATACAAATCAACGCCGAACACATCCTTGCGGCTGTACAACTGGCGCAAGCAAGCATAGTCCTGATCAGCCTTACCCACCTCCAGCGGAGCCACGATGGCCTGCAATTCAGCCAACATCGGATCGGGAGAAGGTTCAAACGGCGTACCGTCATCCTTGATACCCTTCAGGTAACGCGCATAGCCGGCCAACGTCAACGGAATCAACACCAGATTGCTCATATCCAGACCGCGAGCGATGTACTTCTTAATCGTCTCACCGAAACGAATCGGCAACTTCTGAGACGTATCCATCGCAATACGTTGCGGAGCATCCGGCATGAACGGGTTCGGCAAACGACGGTTGATCACCGCACCGATAAACTCATACGGATTCAGTACCCCCGGATCAACCACCACCGGCATCGCCTCCATGTAGCCAATCTTCTGAATGAACGCACGCAAGTCCTCATCCGCCATCTCCGCAGAGATCAACGTAAAGCCCAGCATACAACCATAGATACTCATCGCCGTGTGGAGCGGGTTCAAGCAAGTGGTCACCTTCATCGTCTCCACCTTATCCACCGTCTCGCGAGTGGTGTAGAGCGCGCCACCCAAATCGAGGGGCGGACGACCGTTGGTATAGTGATCCTCAATCACCAGATACTGCACCTCCTCCGCATTGACGAACGGTGCCGTAAAGGTATGCTTCTCAGTCTCGATATAGTTGTTATCCTCAAAGCCATCCTTCGCCAGCAACTCCTTCACCTTCTCGTGCGGACGCGGCGTAATCTTATCAATCATCGACCAAGGGAAAGTCACCTTCGACTCATTCTTCAGGTACTCCAGGAAAGCAGCAGGCACCAAGCCATCCTTCACCCAACGCTCAGCATAAGCAAAGACACCCGTCTTCACCTTGTCGCCGTTGTGAGAGCAGTTGTCCATGCTCTGCACCGTCAGAGGCAACTCGCCAGCCTGCCAGCGCTCATAGAGCAACGCCGTCACCTTACCCAGCGCGAAGACCGGCTGCAAGCCACGAGCCAAATCGGCCTCATTGAAGCCATAGCCCTTCTCCGTGATGGTAAAAGAAATCATCTGCAAAGAAGGATTGCGGAAGATCTCCACCAGGCGTGCCCAGTCAGCAAACTGATAATCCGCCTTCAAAGCCTCCGTCACACTGGCAATCACCTTCTTCTCGATGGAGCCCGACGACTGCAGGCTCACAGAGAGCGAGAGATTGTCGTACGGCGCATAAGCCTTGTCAATCACCTCAAAGTCGAAAGTTTCCGCCACAATCACGCCACGGTCATACTTACCCGTGTTGAGCGCATCGTTCAAGATAGCCGCCGGGAAAGCACGGAAGATGTTACCACCGCCAAAGTGCACCCAAGTGGGCTCCTCATGCGTCTTACGGCGCACTGCAGCAATATCGAATTTCGGGAGCAGATAACCCTTCGACTCCCATTCAGCAGCATTGAAGCTACCGCTTAAAATATCTGTCAGTTTCATCTTATACTTATTATTAATGTAAGATTACCTTCATGCAAGATTGCCTTCATGCAAAATTGCCCTCATTAATCGAAGAATCCCGGTTGTTTGTACTCGATACCCAGCTCACGGTCCACCGTAGCCAAGATACCCTGTACCTGTCCCAGAGCGAACATACGACCGATGAAAGAGTAGCCCGCATTG
>CAYSOW010000064.1:9798-11598 GCA_964432715.1 uncultured Bacteroides sp. | reverse complement strand
CGACTTGGCGAATCCCACTTCCTACATTTTGTTCATTATCTTGGCGGCTTTTGGTGAAATAATGTTGATTTATAAGTGTTTTAATATCTTTTTCAGCAAAAGGCATGGCACATTACATTTAATTTTGTACCTTTGCACCCTCGAAATGGTACCGTGCTATTTGCTTTGGCAAGCACTGATTACCGCCAATAATATGTTGATAAAATAAAAAATTAGTACCTTGAAAATTAAGAAAGTCCTCGTGTCGCAGCCCAAACCGACATCTGAGAAGTCACCTTATTTCGACATCGCCCATAAATACGGCGTGGAAATTGTTTTTCGTCCATTTATAAAGGTCGAAGGTTTATCAGCCAAAGAGTTCAGACAACAGAAGGTCTCTATTCTTGACCACACGGCGGTAGTGTTTACCTCCCGCCACGCGATTGACAATTTCTTTCAACTTTGCAACGAAATGCGAGTCACTGTTCCTGAAGACATGAAATATTTTTGTGTCACTGAGGCCATTGCACTCTACATTCAAAAGTACGTTCAGTACCGCAAACGTAAAGTATTCTTTGGCGCGACCGGTAAGATTGACGACTTGGTTCCGTCGATGCTGAAGCACAAAACTGAGAAATTCCTTGTGCCGATGTCTGACGTTCACACGGACGAGATTAAAAACTTATTGGACAAGAATCACCTGCAACACACGGAAGTGGTGATGTATCGCACGGTGAGCAACGACTTTACCCCGGAGGAGAGCTTCGACTATGATATGTTGATCTTCTTCAGTCCCGCAGGTATCAACTCGTTGATGAAGAACTTCCCGAACTTTGAGCAGGGCAATATTGCCATTGCTAGTTTCGGTCCTACCACAGCCAAGGCTGTTCACGAGGCGGGTTTGCGTCTCGACCTGGAGGCTCCCTCTGCGAAGGCGCCGTCCATGACTACAGCGTTGGATATGTACATTAAAGAACAAAACCAAGAATAGTTCATATTTTTGTTTTTCTTGACGAGGGCCCTGTATCAATAAAGTATCCCTACTTTGTGGTTCAAGGCCCTCGTTCTTTTGACTAAAGTAAATGGAAAGATTAGAATCACCCCTGAGAAGTACGCTCCCTAAGTGTGAGCGGTTGTGCAAGAAGCGCATCATTGATACGTTGTTCGGTAGTCAAGGCAAATCGATGCTGGCCTATCCGATGCGGGTGGTCTATATGCCTTTGGAGGCTTCGGAGCCGACGCAGATTATGGTGATTGTGCCGAAGAAGCGCTTTCATCGGGCGGTGAAACGCAACCGGGTGAAGCGTCAGATGCGTGAGGCGTACCGCAAGCAGAAGGAGCTGCTGTTGCCGCAACTGCAGGCAAAGGGTATCTCGATGGCGATGGCTTTTATTTGGATTGACGATAAACTGCATCCGTCGGGCACGGTGGACGAGAAGATGAAGAATCTGCTGGTGCGCATCGGTGAAAAACTGAATAGCCATGCGTAAATTGTTCACTCGCCTTTTGTTGGCTCCCATCTACTTTTACCGGGGCTATATCTCTCCGCTCACACCGCCGTCGTGCCGCTTTACGCCCACTTGCTCGCAGTATGCCATTGAGGCTATACAGAAGCATGGTCCGCTGAAGGGGCTCTATCTGGCGGTTCGTCGTATTCTCCGTTGTCATCCTTTCGGGGGCTCGGGCTATGATCCGGTTCCTTAATCTCTACTGCGATGGCTGCTGCTCCCTTTTGGAATATTCATACGCATCGCTGGCCTGCGGAGTCTCCGTATGCGCTGGTGAATGTATCGGCTGAGGCTTCTCCGGAAGTGGCTTCGG
>CAYSOW010000064.1:7726-9698 GCA_964432715.1 uncultured Bacteroides sp. | reverse complement strand
AATCGCCCTATTTCTCGGTGGGAATTCATCCGTGGCAGGCGGATCGTCCTTTGGCGGAGGAGCAGCGTAGGGTGGAGGCGTGGCTGAAGCATCCGCGCTGCATCGCGCTGGGGGAGTCGGGACTGGATAAGGTGTGCGGCGTGGACGAGGCTTTGCAGCGGGAGGCTTTCCGCTGGATGGCGGAACTGGCTTGTCGCACGGAGCGTCCGTTGCTGATTCATTGCGTGAAGGCTTCGAATGAGGTGATGGCTTTGCATCGGCAGTTGCGCCCGCGGGTGCCTTGGGTGGTGCATGGCTTCCGGGGCAAACGGGCGTTGGCGGAGCAGTGGCTGGCGGAGGGCTTTTATCTCTCTTTCGGCTTTCGCTTTCAGGAGGAGGCGCTGCGCAGCGTACCGTCGGAACGGTTGTTGCTGGAGAGTGATGAGGAGCGGTTGCCCATCGCTTCGCTCTATGAACGGGTGGCGCAGTTGCGCGAAACGGGGGTGGAGCAGTTGGCTGCGGAGGTAACTTCTAATGTAAACCAACTCTTTTTTAGACTGTAAAGTTGTTTCTTCGGAGAAAGAGTGCTACTTTTGCAGTCACCGACTCCGGTCGGCTAATTATTTTGAAATAAAAACATATAAAAGATAAGATCCATGAATTTTGTAGAAGAGCTTAGATGGCGTGGCATGATCCACACGATGATGCCCGGCACCGAAGAGTTATTGGCGAAAGAGCAGGTGACGGCTTACTTGGGTATCGACCCGACGGCTGATTCTCTGCATATCGGTCACTTGTGCGGCGTGATGATGCTGCGTCACTTCCAACGTTGCGGCCACAAGCCGTTGGCCTTGGTGGGGGGTGCCACGGGTATGATTGGCGACCCTTCAGGTAAATCGGCTGAACGTAACTTGCTGGATGAGGCTACGCTGCGTCACAACGAGGCGTGCATCAAGAAGCAGTTGTCGAAGTTCCTCGACTTTGAGTCGGATAAACCGAACCGTGCGGAACTGGTGAACAACTACGACTGGATGAAGGATTTCACTTTCCTTGATTTCGCGCGTGAGGTGGGTAAACATATCACGGTGAACTATATGATGGCGAAGGACTCTGTGCAGAAACGTTTGAACGGTGAGGCACGCGACGGTCTTTCTTTCACGGAGTTCACTTACCAGTTGTTGCAGGGTTACGACTTCCTTCATCTGTATGAGACGAAGGGCTGCAAACTGCAGATGGGTGGCTCTGACCAGTGGGGTAACATTACCACCGGCGCTGAGTTGGTGCGTCGTACCAATGGTGGTGAGGTGTTTGCTTTGACTTGCCCGTTGATTACGAAGGCCGACGGTGGCAAATTCGGTAAGACGGAGTCGGGTAACATCTGGCTGGATGCGCGTTACACTTCTCCTTACAAGTTCTATCAGTTCTGGCTGAACGTGAGCGATGAGGATGCGGCTCGCTACATCAAGATCTTCACCTTCATCGGTCAGGAAGAGGCGGAAGCTTTGATTGCCGAGCATGCACAGGCTCCTCACTTGCGTCTGTTGCAGAAGCGTCTGGCGAAGGATGTAACGACGATGGTTCACTCGGAGGCAGATTATGAGGCGGCTGTAGAGGCTTCTAACATTCTCTTTGGTAACGCGACTTCCGAGGCGCTTCACCACCTCGACGAGCAGACGCTGTTGGCGGTGTTCGAGGGCGTTCCTCAGTATGAGTTCCCGAAATCACTCATCGAGAGTGGCGTGAAGGCGGTGGATCTCTTTGCGGAGCATACGAAGGTGTTTGCTTCCAAGGGTGAGATGCGTAAGCTGGCGCAGGGCGGTGGCGTTTCTCTGAATAAGGAGAAGCTGGCAGCTTTCGACCAGGAGATTACTTCGGCCGATCTGTTGAACGGTAAGTATTTGTTGGTGCAGCGCGGTAAGAAAAACTATTACTTGCTGATTGCTAAAGATTAGTGAAAAGATAAATTCGTACAAGAAGGTACTTCTTGCTTGAA
>CAYSOW010000064.1:0-7626 GCA_964432715.1 uncultured Bacteroides sp. | reverse complement strand
AATCGGTTTGGAAAAAATATATCGAGAACCAACAAATAGCAAAGTGAAAAATGTATGGATCAGAGTTGCTGCACTCTGTATGAGCGTGGCGACTTGTATGAGTTTTGTTTCCTGTAGTAGTGACAGCGACGGGGTCTACGATGATACGGAGGTGGTTCCACTCCACCAATGTGAAGTAGAGACGGTTTCTATCACTTATACACTAAACTTGGATTGGACATGGTTCGATTATTTCGACCTGTCTGTGGTGTATACCAACGGCCTGGGAGAGGAAGAGACGGTTGATTTGGACTTTGTCTCTTGGCGCTACCAGAGCAACTTGTCGGTGGAAACTTCTGCCAAGAAGGCTTCTTTCCGATTGCTCGCCACTCCAAAACCGAACCTGCCTGAGTTTGAGGACTCGCAGGAGTATACCGGTGCCTATTCCTTCTTGATGGAGATTCGTGGATACAGACTGGATGGCTCTGAGGAGAAGTCCTTCGGACAGATTGCCTCGGCTTATAACAGTGAGATCCACAACGGACTTTATTTGAAACGCAAACTCTCGAACGGTGGTGGTGTTTACACGCCGATTAGTTCGTCTGTCTGGTCAAGAGAATTCGTGGACTTGTAAGGAATTAATGAGACATACTCGATACGATAGCGGCCCTTGTGAAGTGTTTGGCACTTGCACAAGGACCGCTTGTCGTTTATATACGTTTTAATCTGGAATGTCAATCTACTGTTAAATGTCAATCTACAGTTATAGGAAGAACATCAGTATCAGCTGGGCAATGATGACGCGGACGAACATGCAGAGCGGATAGACGGTGGCGTAGCTCACGGCGGGGTTGTTGCCGGGCAGGGTGTCGTTGGCGTAGTTCAGGGCCATGGGGTTGGCCATGCTGCCGCAGAGCATGCCGCAGGTGCTGCCGAAGTCGAGCTTGCTGAGGCGCATGGAGACGAGGGCCATGAGGACGACGGGCAGGAAGGTGATGGCAAAGCCAAGGCCTATCCACAGGGCGCCTTCCGGTCGCATGACGGTCTCAAAGAATTTGGCTCCGGCATCCAAGCCCAGGCAGGCCAGATAGAGCGAGAGGCCGATGCCGCGCAACATCAGGTTGGCGCTGCGGGTGGTGTAGGTGATGAGGTGGAAACGCGGACCGAAGCAGCCTATCAGGATACCTACGACGATGGGACCGCCTGCCAAACCCAACTTCACGGGGGTGCTGACGCCCGGGATGGCAATAGGAATGGAGCCCAGTATCAATCCCAGCACGATGCCGATATAGACGGCTGCGAGGTTCGGGTCCTTCAAAGTCTTCGTGGCGTTACCCAGCACTTTCTCTACATTCTGAATGGCAGCGGCTTCACCCACCACGGTGAGTCGGTCGCCCAGTTGCAGTATCAGCTCGGGGGTGGCCAGCAGTTGCACACCGCTACGCATCACGCGACTGATGTTGATGCCGTAGTTGTTGCGCAGGCGCAGGGAGCCCAGTTTCTTACCGTTGATCTCGTTGCGCGAGATGATGATATGTTTGGACACCAACTGACTGTCGATGGCGTTCCAGTCGATGTCTTTCTTGTTCCAGTCTTCATGCTCTTGCTCGCCGAAGAGGATGGTGAGCACGGGCGCGTCCTTCTCGGTGGTAATCACCAGGATGCGGTCGTTCTCCTTCAGCACCTTCTCGGAGGTGGGGATGCTTACCGCCCCCTCGCGCCACAGTCGGGAGATGACGAACTTGGGATAGCTCAGTTGGGCAATCTCCTTGATGCTTTTATCATAAATGGCGGGGTTCTGGATGCGGAACGTCGCGATGTAGGTCTGGTTGGTCTCCTCATGCTCATTGGTGTCGATATCCTCCTTGCGCACAAAGAGCTTGCGCACGGTCAGCATGGCCAGGATGACGCCCACGACACCCAGGGGATAGGTGACGGCACAACTCAGGGCAGCTCCGCTGGTGGGGGCGCCCAACTGTTTTAAGGTCTGCTGTGCGGCACCGAGGGCAGGGGTGTTGGTGGTGGCTCCGCAAAGCACGCCCACCATGTCGCTCATCGGTATCTCCATCGAGAGACTCAGCGCCACGGCCATCAGGGTGCCGAGCAGGACGACGCCCAGACCGAGCATGTTCAGCTGGATGCCTCCCTTACGGAAGGAGCTGAAGAAGCCCGGACCTACCTGCAGTCCCAACTCGTAGACAAACAGTACCAAACCGAAACTTTCTGCGTAGCTCAGCATCTTCGGGTCGATGGTGAAGCCCAAGTGGCCCGCCAGGATGCCGGCGAAAAAAACAAAAGTGACTCCGAGGGAGATACCGCAGACGCGTATCTTCCCCAATCCCAGTCCGACGGCCGTGATGACTGAAAGAACCACGACGGCCTGCAGCGGGCTATGTTCGAAAAATATATTGTATAACCATTCCATACTGCAAAGATACTATTTCTTGCGCTTTCTGACGACTACTTGTGAAATAAATGAAAGAGTTGATACAGATATCGGGCGAAATCGCTATCTTCGTACCGAATATGAAGATAAAAAGCATATGAAGAAGTTAATTTCTATGATGATGGCCGCTACGCTTTTGGCCGGTTGCTCCGGTCAGGGCTTGTCGGGTGATCCTACTGCTACCTTCTTGGGTGCGCAGGTGGGAGGTATGATGGGACAGATTATCGGCGACAGTGCCGGCGGTTTCCGCGGCGCGATGCTGGGCTCTCTCATCGGAACGGTGACCGGTGCGGCAGTGGCTAATGCGGCTACGACTCCCTCCACCGAGGGTGAATATACGTTTGGCGAGGAGTATAACCGGACGACGGTGGCTCCTGTCTACTCGCAACGTACCTCTAGTTTGGCGATTCGTAACATCCGCTTCGTGGATGACAATCGCTCGCAATCCTTGGAACCGGAGGAGTCGGCGAAGATTGTCTTTGAGGTGGTCAACAAGGGAAACGCGGATGCTTATCGGGTGACTCCGGTGGTGAGCGAGGTGAACGGCAACAAGCAGATTTATATCTCGTCGGCAGCGGGCATTGAGCGCATCAAAGCGGGCGATGGCATTCGTTACACGGCGAATATCCGCACGGGCAAACGCTTGCGCGGCGATCAGGCGGAGTTTCAGATTTCGGTGATCGAAGCGGATGGGGTAACAACCTCCTCGCGGGTCTTTGCCATACCTATTCGTCGATAATAATCACACAAACAACTCATTTATGAAACAGTTACTCTCTCTTTCATTACTCCTTTGTCTGTGCGCGTGCGGCTCTACTCGTTCGCTCTCCACGGACAAACCTTACTCGCAACAGATGGTGGAGTCTCACGGACTGGGCGACTTTTATTGTAACCGTAGTTATCAGGATTCGCTGAAGCATACGGGCTGGGACTATGTGTCGGGCTTGGTGGCGAATGCGGTGCTGAAGGCTTGGCAGCAGTATCCGGAGAAAACGGAATATTATGAGGCGGTGAAGGCTTTTGCCGACCGTAACACGAATGCGGATGGCTCGATGATTCTGAATTCTTCGGGGGGCTCTGCGCTGCGCCCGAGTAATATCGACGACCTGCCCGCGGGTAATATCTACTTTGCACTCTATCAGGAGGAGCTGCGCAAGGGAAATACGCAGGAGGCGGAGCGCTTTAAAAAGGCGGCGACTTTGATTCGTCAGACGCTGAAATATAATCATTCGCGCATCGCGGCGGGTTTGCCGGGCGAGGGTGGTTTCTTCCATAAATCGTCGTACCCCAACCAGATGTGGCTCGATGGTCTCTTTATGGGTTCGCCCATCTATGCGCAGTGGCAGCATGTGTTCGGCGCTGCGGAGGATGCCGAGAGTTGGGCGGATATTGCGTTGCAGTTTAAGACGATTCATCGCTATACGTATGATGCGAAGAAGCAGCTCAACTATCATGCGTGGACGGCAACGCCGAATGACCCGAATGCTTTCTGGGCCAACAAGCAGGAGCCGTTCCTGGGCTGTAGTCAGGAGTTCTGGGGCCGTGGCATGGGCTGGTACTTTGCCGCGCTGGTGGATGTGCTGGAGTATATGCCCAAAGATCATCCCGACTATGCTTCGGTGAATGCGATTTTGCAGCAGGTGGCTGCCGGTATTGCGCGTCGTCAGGATGCGACTTCCGGTGTGTGGTATCAGTTGTTGCAGTATGATGGCTCGAAGAAGGCGGACGGCATCGGTGATGAGGTGAACGGGGAGCGTTGCAATGTGGGCACGGCGTCCAACTATCTGGAGGCTTCTTGCTCGTGCATCTTTACGTATGCCTTTCTGAAGGGTATCCGCTTGGGCTTGCTGAAGGCGGAGATTTATCAGCCGATTGCCGAGAAGGCTTACCGTGGTTTGCTGACGACTTTCATTCGTGAGCAGAAGGGTAAAACGAATATTATTCAGACGTGTGCTTCTGCCGGCCTCGGTCCCGCGAAGGACCCGACACGCACCGGCACGGCCAACTATTACCTCTGTGGTAAGGATACGGGCATCACGCAGAATGAGGGTAAGGCCATCGGCACCTTCATCATGGCGTCGGTGGAGTATGAGGCGGCGCATGCTTCTAAGTAGTATAAAAGGCTCCCCCATGGAAGAGATTACCTCTCTGTGGGGGAGCCTTTGTATGCTTTTTGATGAGGCTGCGGAATTATAGATACTCCGGCAGTTGGCTCAATTTCATGCTGTTGGAACCTTTGATGAGGAGGTAGAATCCGGTGGGCTGTTCGGCTTGGATGGCCTGTTTCACCGCCTCCACATCTTGGAAGACCGGCAAGGTGCCGTGTTGGGTGGCCTGGAACTCCGGACCGACCAGCCAAATCTTCTGCCAGTCGGTGGTCAGCAGAAAGTCGACCACCTTCTGATGCTCTTCGGCACTTGCGGTGCCCAGCTCCTTCATCGCACCCAGAATCACCATCTTCGGGGAGACACTCATCAACCGGAAGTTGTGGAGTGCCGCCTGCATGCTGGTGGGGTTGGCATTGTAGGCATCAATAATCAAGTGGTTGTGGGCAGTTTCTTTCAACTGCGAACGGTTGTTCTTCGGCTGATACTCGCTCAGCGCCTCGTCAATCAGCGTCTCCGAGAGTCCGAAGAAGTGACCGATGGCGGCAGCGGCCAGCATATTGTCCAGGTTGTAATCTCCAATCAAGTGGCTCTGCACCGTGTGCCACTCCGTGTTGCTGATACGCCAGCGGAACTTCATGTAAGGGGCACATTCCAGTACCTCACCGTTGGCGCTCAACACCTCTCCGGAAGCCTCGCGACCGTAGCGAATCAGGTTTAATCCTTCGGAAATTTTTTTCAGATGCGGATTGTCGTTGTGGATAAACACCGTGCTGTCGGGGCGCGTGCGGAAGAAGTCGTATAGCTCGCCCTTGGTGCGAATCACTCCCTCGAATGAGCCGAAGCCCTCCAAGTGTGCCATGCCCACGTTGGTAATCAGTCCGTAGTTGGGCTCCACAATGTTCACCAGTGTCTTAATCTCGCCGGGGTGGTTGGCGCCCATCTCAATCACGGCAATCTCATGTTCCGGACGCAGACGGAGCAGCGTCAAGGGCACACCGATGTGGTTGTTGAAGTTGCCTTCGGTGTAGAGCACCTTATATTTCTTGGAAAGCACGGCGGCAATCAGTTCCTTGGTAGTGGTTTTGCCGTTGGTGCCGGTCACACCGATGATGCGTGTGCCCAACTGGCGGCGGTGGTAGTTGGCCAACTGCTGCAAAGTGGTCAGCACGTCGTCCACCTGTATCAGGCGGTCGTTCGACGGGTCGGCATATTGTGGATCGTCAATGATTGCGTAAGCGCAACCCTCCTTCAGGGCGTTGGCTGCGTAGGCGTTGCCGTTGAAGGAACTTCCTTTCAGCGCGAAGAAGAGGGAACCTTCCGGACAGTTGCGACTGTCGGTGGTCACCACGGGGTGCTGCTGAAAGAGATGATAAATGGTTGAAATATTCATGAATAGTCTCTTTTAATCGAAGTGCAAATATAGAGAGAATATTTGGGAATTGAAAAGATTTTCTATCTCTGTTTTATTCTCCAAATAATGTGTTAACTTTGCAGCATCTGTTATATATATAATAAGGAATAAAAAAATCATTGAAATGAAAACAAAGCAAATCAATATAAAAGGGGCGTTGATGGATCTGTCTACGCCGCAGGTGATGGGTATTCTGAATGTAACGCCCGACTCGTTTTATGCCAACAGTCGTAAGCAGACGGAGGAGGAGATTACGGAACGTACGTTGCAGATTCTGCGCGAGGGGGCTTCCATGATTGATATCGGTGCCTATTCGTCGCGCCCCAATGCGGAGCATATCTCGCCCGAGGAGGAGATGGCGCGCTTGCGCTTCGGTCTGGGCATCCTTCGTAAGGTGGCGCCCGAGGCGGTGGTGTCGGTGGATACTTTCCGTGCAGATGTGGCGGCGATGTGTGTCGAGGAGTTTGGCGTGGATATCATTAATGATATTGCCGCGGGCGAGATGGATGCGAAGATGTTTGCCACGGTGGCGCGCTTGCAGGTGCCTTACATCATGATGCACATGCAGGGAACGCCGCAGAATATGCAGGCCACTCCGCACTATGACAACTTGATGAAGGAGGTGTTCCTCTATTTCTCGCAGAAGATTAATCAGCTGCACGAACTGGGCGTGAACGATTTGATTCTCGACCCCGGCTTCGGCTTCGGAAAGACGTTGGAGCACAATTACGAGTTGATGAACAGTCTGGAGGAGTTTGAAATCTTCGAACTTCCGTTGCTGGTGGGCATCTCTCGTAAGTCGATGATTTACAAATTGCTGGGCGGCACACCGATGGATGCCTTGAATGGCACGACGGTGCTCGACACCATCTCTCTGATGAAGGGTGCCGACATCCTGCGTGTGCACGATGTGAAGGAGGCGGTTGAGGCTGTGAAGATTGTGGAAAAGATGCGCAGTTGCGCAACCAAATAGAATAGGAGGAGGCTATGTTTATACATCTTGGCATTAAAGACGTGATTGATATCCTGCTGGTGGCGGGAATGCTCTACTATGGTTACAAACTGATGAAGGAGTCGGGTACCCTGAAGATTTTTGTGGGTATCTTGATTTTCGTGCTGATCTGGCTTTTTGTGGCGAAGATCTTGGAGATGCGTCTGTTGGGAGCTATCTTCGATCAGTTGGTGCAGGTGGGTGCCATTGCGTTGGTGGTGATTTTCCAGGATGAGATTCGTAAGTTCCTTATCACGCTGGGTTCGCATGAGCGTGCCAGTCGTTTCATTCGTTTTATCTTGGGTACGAAGGAGAAGAAGAACGAGAAGTCGGAGATTATGCCGGTGGTGATGGCTTGCCTGAACATGAGTAAGCAGAAGGTGGGGGCGTTGATTGTCTTTGAGAAGAGCATGCCGCTGAATGATATCATTGCCAGCGGGGATGAGATTGATGCCAACTTGAACCAGCGTTTGATAGAGAATATCTTCTTTAAGAATAGTCCGCTGCACGACGGAGCGATGGTGGTGCGTGGTAAAAGAATTATAGCCGCGGGATGTATCTTGCCGGTTTCACACAGCCAGCATATTCCCAAATCGTTGGGACTTCGTCACCGTGCCGCACTTGGAATTTCACAGGAAACGGATGCCATGGCGGTCATCGTTTCGGAAGAAACGGGTGGAATTTCTGTGGC
>CAYSOW010000063.1:9592-11621 GCA_964432715.1 uncultured Bacteroides sp. | reverse complement strand
TTTTCTCATACCAATATTTGTATTTCTCATTTTTTCTTTGCAGTTTTGCAACAAACAATGTAAATCACCATTTATATAAATCTAAATTTACATTTATGAGATTCTACGACCGTACAGAAGAGATAGAGATGATTCAACGAAATGAGAATCAGGCAAAAGAGCATGCCTCATTCTCAGTGTTGATGGGGCGTCGACGTGTGGGAAAAACCTCCCTTATCACGCATGCCCTAGAGGGGAAGCCCTATGCTTACCTGTTTGTTTCCCGTGATAACGAAGCAATGCTTTGCAAAAAGTTTCAAGAAGCCCTTTATGCACAACTGGGAATCTCGGTGTACGGCACACTAACATCGTTTCGCGACCTTTTCGAGATTATCATGAAGGAATCCATCCAACGACACTTCACTGTCGTGTTCGATGAGTTTCAAACGCTATATAGAGTCAATCCCTCTCTCTTTAGTGAGATTCAGCGCTTATGGGACCTATACCATACGCAGTCTCACCTTCATCTGATTGTCTGTGGCAGCATCCAGTCGCTGATGAAACGCATCTTCGAGAAAGAGAGTGAGCCACTCTATGGGCGACCCACTTCCAAATTCACGCTACTTCCTTTTTCTGTCTCCGTGCTCAAGGAGATATTAAAAGAACATCACCCCAACTATCTGCCGGAAGACCTGCTCTGCCTCTATATGATTACCGGCGGTGTGGCAAAGTATGTCGAACTGTTGATGGATGCCGATTGTTTCACGAAAGAGAAGATGTTGAACTACGTCTGTCGACCGGATTCATACTTCCTGACGGAAGGCCGCGACTTGATGAATCAAGAGTTCAGCGATGAGAGTGCCACCTATTTCTCTATTCTTCAATTGATTGCCGGAGGAATGACCCGACGCACGGAGATTGACAGTGTGATGGGGAAAGATATGGGGGTATATTTGCAGAACTTGGAGCGAAACTACCTGATGATTCATCGTCTCAAACCGATGCTCTCTCGTCCAAACAGCAAGATGACCACTTATGAGATTGCAGATCCGTTCCTTCGTTTCTGGTTCCGTTTTATTTGTCCGTATCAGGAGTTGGTGGAGCGTCGACAGCTTTCTCTTCTGCGACAATACATCGGCAAGAATTACGAGCAATTCTCCGGAAAGACCTTGGAGCAATACTTCCGCGCACTTTTCATGGAGCGTGGCGAGTTTACACAAGTGGGCAATTGGTGGGACCGTAAAGGGGAGAATGAGATTGATTTGATAGCGCTCAACGAATTTGACCACACGGGGATTATTGCAGAAATCAAGCGGAACCCTAATAAAATCAATGCAGTGGAATTACGTCGCAAAGTGGATGCGCTTCCCTCTTCCGATTTCGGGAAGTATCAATGGCAATTGCAAGGCCTCTCGATGGAAGATATGTGAAAAGTTTACTTTATTGTACTTTTCGCTTGTTTTTCTCGTTTTAATCCACTAATTTTACGCAAAAGTTTATTTAAATAGACTATGGAGCTAAAAGAAGTAATGAAATCTAGGCGTGAGATGTTGGGCATATCTCAGCTCGATCTCGCGGAAATGGCAGAGATAAGTCTCGCCACGGTGAAGGATATTGAACGAGGAAAGGGAAATCCTTCTTTGTCAACCATCAATAAAATCCTGGAAGTGCTGGGTATGGAAATTATCTATAGAGTGCGTCAAACGGTGTAAAACTAAGAAGATATGAGACAACTGAATGTGTATTCGTACAACATGAAGGCCGGCGTATTGACCGAATTGCAGCCGGGTAAAGGTTATACTTTTCAGTATGACGAGGCCTACCTTGCTTCAAATCTTCCCCCAATATCGGTTACGTTACCTAAAAGAAAGGCAGTCTATGAGTCGGAATACCTTTTCCCATTCTTTAATAATATGCTCCCGGAGGGTGGAAACCGCAGAGCGATTTGTCGCTCGTTGCGAATTGACGAACAAGATTTTTTCGGCCTTTTAACCGCGATGGCCGATCAAGATTTTATTGGTGCGGTAGATGTAAGGAAATAAGAGATGAA
>CAYSOW010000063.1:0-9492 GCA_964432715.1 uncultured Bacteroides sp. | reverse complement strand
CGATGGCCGATCAAGATTTTATTGGTGCGGTAGATGTAAGGAAATAAGAGATGAAAGATTTTTCGGCATATAGTTCCAAAGAGCTGAGACTCCTCTTTGATGGAAAAAAAGTGAGCCCGTTTCTTGATTTTAGCTTCGATGATTTACAGGCAGAGCATGACATGGTGGATGCCATGCATCGTATTTCTGTGTCGGGCGTTCAGGAAAAATTCCCGGCAATAGTTGATCATGGAAAAATCCGTATAGCATCCAAGGAGGAACGATCTACGCATATTTTGAAACCGGCTCCCTGGGATCGTACGTTGCAATCGCGTAAGCAGATACCTGCCAATGAACATCTAACCATGCAGGTTGCCTCACAGGTTTATGGAATTGTGACGGCCAGCAACGGAATTTGTATTGCTTCGGACGGTCAGCCGGTGTACATAACCCGTCGATTCGATATAACGGCGGATGGAGAGAAGTTGGGGATGGAAGATTTGGCAACGGTGATAGGAAATGGTGAACAGGAAGGCGGTACCTACTTCAAGTATAACGGCTGTTATGAGGATATTGCAGTGGCTATACGAAAGAACGTGGCTGCTTGGAAACCTGATATGGAACGCTTTTTCGAACTGGTGCTTTTCAATTATATTTACGGTAATGACGATGATCATCTCAAGAATTTCTCTTTGATTCGTCAAGGCAATGATTATCGTTTGGCACCTGCCTATGATTTGCTGAATACACAGTTGCATGTAAACGGTGGCGATTGGGGACTGGAGGGTGGTCTTTCTCCTCATATAGAGGTGAGTGATGTGATGGCTCGAACCGGTCATCCTTGTCGTCTCGATTTTGAACGGTTCGGAGAGCGTATCGGATTGGCTGGACCACGTTTGAATAAAGTGCTTAATAAGTATATGTCGATGCCTGAGGAAACCGAGAATTTGGTAATGAACAGCTTTTTGAACGAAAAGATGAAACGTAGCTACCTGCGTATCGTCAATGAACGAATTCATCGATATGTGAGAAAGTCGGAAGATTGACCATCGTTGGTCAACGAGTGTCGTTGGGGCTAAGAATTCTTCTATATGAAAAAATAGTGATTTAAAAAATTGGAATTTTTGTGGATATTATTTATCTTTGCGGAAAATACTCATGACACGTTAATTAGGATTCGCAGAATTGATTTTGGTTTATGAAATTAGTTTGATTAAAACCAGTATCAAAAATGCAGTGACAGTAAAACTGCTTCAGAAAAACAGAAAGAGAGAATCATGTGTGTGGAGAACTAGAATGAGATGTTCTTGATGCGCATAAGAATTTCAAAGTGGTAGCATAAGGGTAAAATCGGCTCTGTAGGTTGCCGAATAAGGATGTGTAAATAACATATCCAGCGAAAATAAATTCCTTTCTGCACTGGTGGGTAATGTCTGCGACCATCCAGATTGCAGTTTTACTAATTCCGCAGGCCCTAATTATCTATGCAAACCATAAGTATGATGAACAGACCTCTAGTTTTATTATTCTCACTCTTGTTTTTTATGTCTTGCATTGAAGACGAACAACGTGGATATCCACGACATGCAGATTTCGATGAGAATGGAGGTGAAGTAACGGTTTCTGGAGATGACTCATTTCGTGGTATCGTAATGGTTGATAATAATGACAAAGCAATTTCTTATAGTAAAAATCCAGTAGATTGCGATACTATTCGTGTAGAGTGCCAATGGTTGAAAGCCTATCAGTTATCTTTTGATAACAAGTTGGTAATAGTAGTGCAACCTTTGGAGGATGGCGTAAAAAAAAGATCTATGGAACTTAAGTGTTCCTTTGGTGATGCTATTGCACATGTAAAAGTAACACAGAAAAGAAAAAAATAAAATACCAAGTCCCCTTGTAAGAGTCAAATCTTGCAAGGGTTCTTTCATCTTATACCTCTCTTAAAAATGATTATACTATGCGGAACGCAGAAAAATGAAAGCTTTCGTTAGATACTAGAAATTTTTCTTTCTCCAAATTTGCGGTATTTTTTTTTTTTTTTTTAGCTTTGCGCCAAACCTTTAGAACGAAATCTTATAATCGAAATGCTGAGAGCTATACCTATTATTATATATGCAATAATCTTGTTTGTGTGGTTCTGTCCGAGCGATGCGCAAACGAGGCAGAAGAGAGAGATTATCATCAGCCAGGAGAGTGGCGAAACATTGAAAGGAACATATGCCATATCCGTCTGTGATGCAGAAGTTGTACTGCCCGATACCGTCAACGGCGATATCGTCTCCTCCCTGCTCCTCTCTTCAGAATTGAAAGGAAATATCGAACACCCCGAATACTATTTCGAAAAATCGGATGCCAAGCGACGGCACGACCTGGATCTGCTGCTCCTGACACAAGGATGGAGAATCTACGAGATAGACAGCATCCTGCATAACGCCTATCCAAACTTGACGGAACGATTCGAACCTTCTCAGGAAATTAGCGGAGAAATCCAAGGTACCACCAAATCGGCCAAACTCATTATGCAAGACACCTACAACGGTATGCAAGTCTCTTTTCCCATCCCTCATAGCGATAAATTTCGCGTTTATAACCTCGATTTCTTAAGCGGCTCCTCCTTCCTACTGCAAGCCGTTACCCCGAATAACAGCGGACGCCCCCTTCTTTTGAAGATAGATAGTCCGACTTATCCGCAGATAACGCTGCCGAAAGAGAACGAGCCAATGGTAACGGTGGACAATCGTCCAGAATTGCAGAGCCGACTGAAAATGCAAATCTCCTATAACCGCATTACGAATAGCTATGAGATGTCTGAAGTGGAAGTTCATGGAAAGAAACTTTCCGTGCTTAATCGGATGAAGCGAGAACCCGACAAAAGTATTATGGAGGGCGATTCCCTCTTCAAAAAAGCAAACACCATGCGACTCCTCGTTACGAAACTCGGCTTGTCCGTGCAGCGAAAAGAAGGATTGCAGCAAATTGCCAAATATGTCTATGATGATCACACCACCACTCCCAGCCCCGGATATTCCCCCGTCTGCGTAGTGCTCAATGACCACCCTGTCACCACCGAAGAACACGACTATATCCTGAATATAGACCCCGCTCAAATCAGACAGATGGAGTATTTCCTTCCCTCTTCTGTGGATGGACTGGGTTACACCAATGGCTCGTTTAGCAGCCTGAGTGATGATAGCAAGGATAACGATGGTAAAATAGATCGGGTGGGGGTCCTGATGATTTACACCCACCAAACCACCTATGCACGGAAAGCATTGCCGCAGTCGTGCGTGCGACTGGAGCAACTGGGCTACAAACCACCGATACAGTTCTATGTCCCCACGCATGAGGCTGAAAACAGTTCCGATTTCTCCAATGGGCATCGCGTCACGTTGTACTGGTCGCCGGAACTACAGCTGGATGAACAGGGAAAGGCATCCGCTTTCTTCTATCCATCGGACATTTCCAACAAATATCTGATTACCTTAGAGGGCGTCAGCGACACCGGCATACCTTTGAAAAAACAACTAATCACCGAATGAAACCTACGCCCATGAAAAAATATGTACTCATACTGATTGCGCTATGTAGCTGGCTGCAAATGCGGGCACAAGAGATTAACGCTGCTGTGGAAGATAGCTTAACGCAACAAATCACGCAATACTACAGCAAACTTCCTAAAGAGAAGATCTATCTGCAAACTGATAAGTCCTGCTATGTCGCCGGAGATACCCTCTGGTTCAGAGCGCATCTGGTGGATGCTGTGAGCAACGTCCCCAGTACGAACCCTTCTTTCCCCAAAGACCGTTCCAACTTCGTTTATGTGGAACTGCGCGAGAACCGGAATGATTCACTGCTGGAGCGTGCGATGATTAAGCGAGACTCTGCCGGTGTCTTTGCGAATGCACTCTTCCTCCCCGGAAGAATTCATACGGGAAAATACACGCTGGTGGCCTACACCCGGTGGATGAAAAACTTCGGAACGGAACATTTCGCCTATAAGCAGATTCAACTGATAGGCGAAGACTTTGCGGAACATGCGCAGCGCAATGCCTCAAAGAGTGCCGAAGACTCCGTTTCACTCACGCTCTCGCTGATGCCCGAAGGCGGACGACTCATTCGGGGGGCGACGCAACAGCTGGCCTATAAGGTCATCGACTCCAACGGACTCGGTCGCGACGTGTCGGTGCGGTTGGTGCGCACCTCCGATGGCGAGATTCTGCAAGAAGGCAAATCCTCTCATCTGGGCATGGGCAGCCTCTTCCTGACCCCTTCCGACGAACCTTTGCGCCTGGAAGCCTATAGTGAGGACGGGCTTTCCTGCGCAGCCCCGCTTCCCGAAGCCTGTGAGCAGGGCGTCGCTTTGATGGTGAACCAACGAAAGGAAAATCTTTTTATCACCCCCACGGTTGTCCAACTCGACCCGTCCCATCTCTATCTTTGTGCCTACGGACGGAAAAATATCCTGGTGGAACCCTTGCAAGGCGATAAGCCCATTGTGATTCAGACAAGTAAGCTCGCTCCCGGCGTGATGAACATCGCCATCATTGATGACACCACCAAGACCGTCTGGGCAGAGCGACTTGTCTTCATCTATCCCCAAGAAACCGGCCTCCGGATGGAAACCCACATCCATACCCCTTAAGTTTCCGGAACTCGTAAATATTTCCTACCTTTGCAGCAGGTATTAATAAGACATATAAAGGTAGAAGAGATATATGGAAGATAATTTCAAAGAGGTATCGGAAGGCTATAGCTTGCCCGAAGCCATTCATGAAGCACAACGCTGCTTGCACTGCAAAGTGCCTGCTTGTAAGAAAGGCTGTCCCATCAGCAACGATATGCCCAACTGGATTGCCGAGTTGGCCAAAGGTAACTTCGGTAACGCTATGTCCATCATCAACGGTCAGAGCAACCTCTCGGCGGTGTGCAGCCGCGTCTGCGCCCACGAACGTCAGTGCGAGGGCAACTGCATCCTTGGCAAGAAGGGCGAACATATCCACATCGGTAAACTGGAACGCTTTGTCTCCGACTTTGACTCCGAGGCAGGACTTACCCACGAGGATATCCCCGAGAAATCACGCGGTAAAGTGGCTGTGATTGGTAGCGGTCCCGCCGGACTTACCGTGGCCGGTGCTTTGGCACGCCAAGGTTTCGCGGTGGAAATCTTCGAGATGGAGAAAGAGGCGGGCGGTATGCTGATGTACGGCATCCCCGAATATCGTCTTCCGAAGGAGATTGTGAAACGTGAAATCAAGAAGATTGCTCACCTCGGTGTAACGATTCATCTCAACACCACCATCGGCAGCGATTTCACCATTGACGACCTCTTCGCACAGGATTTTGACGCCATCTTTATGGGCACCGGTGTGGGCGTTCCCAAACGACTCTCCATCCCCGGCATCGACCATCCCGGTGTTCGCCAGGCCATCCGTTTCCTCCGTCGCGTCAGTCTCTATGAACGTGGACTGATGGATCGTCGCGAGGTAGTGGTGCGTGGCGGCGACCGCGTCTTCGTGGTGGGCTGCGGAAACACTGCCATGGATGCTGCCCGTTCCGCCCTGCGTATGGGCGCAGCCGAGGTGACCATCGTCTATCACCGCACCATCAACGAGATGCGTGCCCTGCGCAGCGAGTACAACGAGGCGGTGGAAGAGGGCATTCGCTTCCTTTGGAACTCCTCCATCGTGGATATCAAAGGGGGTGACAATGTGAAACTCTCGGAAATCACCATCGAGACCAACGGCGAACCGACCACCGTTCCCGCCGAGCATGTTATCCTCGCCGTCGGCAGTCAGCCCGCTGCGCGCATCGTCTCCACCACCGACGGCATCGACGTAGATGCCAAAGGATACGTCCTGACGCGCCCCTTCCCCTACGGCATGACCACCCGTCGCGGCGTATTTGCCGGAGGAGATGTCACCAACCGTCCCGCCACCGTGGTGCACGCCATGGAAGATGCCAAGAAAGTGGCGGAAGGCATCGCCAGCTATGTGGACGCCGTGAAGCTGATGAATCTGATAAATAATGCGTAATTTGTTGCCGGATAGTGCAGCTTTCGAATTATTTGATTATTTTTGCGGCGAAAAGAAAGAAAAAAGAAACTTAAACAAACGATAATGAAAAAGATTAGAGCAGCCATCGTAGGATATGGCAACATCGGACATTTCACCTTGGAAGCACTCCAAGCCGCTCCCGATTTTGAGATTGCAGGTGTCGTACGTCGTAACGGCGACGAGAATAAGCCCGCAGAGTTGAGTGACTATCCTGTAGTAAAAAGCATCAAAGAGCTGAAGGATGTAGACGTAGCCATCCTCGCTACTCCGACCCGCAGCGTAGAGGGTTATGCCAAAGAGTGCCTCTCACTCGGCATCAACACCGTGGATAGCTTCGATATCCACACGCAGATTGTCGACCTTCGCCGCACCTTGAACGAGGTGGCGAAAGCTCACAATGCTGTGTCTATCATCTCTGCCGGATGGGATCCGGGAAGTGACTCCATCGTACGTACCTTGATGCAGAGCTTGGCTCCGAAGGGTGTAAGCTACACCAACTTCGGTCCGGGTATGAGCATGGGTCACACGGTAGCCGTGAAAGCCATTGAGGGTGTGAAAGCAGCCTTGTCTATGACCATTCCTTTGGGCACCGGCATCCACCGTCGTATGGTTTACATCGAGGTGAAAGAGGGTTATAAGTTCGAAGAGGTGGCAGCTGCCATCAAGGCCGATGCCTACTTTGCCAACGATGAGACACACGTGATGCAGGTATCCAGCGTAGACGAGCTGAAAGATATGGGTCACGGCGTCAACCTGACTCGCAAAGGTGTTTCAGGCAAAACACAGAACCAGTTGCTGGAGTTCAACATGAAGATCAACAACCCCGCCTTGACCGGTCAGGTGTTGGTGAACGTGGCACGTGCCTCCATGTTGCAGAAACCCGGTTGCTACACGATGATTGAGATTCCTGTCATCGACATGCTCCCCGGCGATCGCGAAGAACTGATTCGTCACTTGGTATAATCACCATGAACGCATAAACCATAGCTGAAGGAGTGCAAGGCGAAAACCTTGTGCTCCTTTGTGCTTTTAACCTTTACAGGACAAACCTTTACATCGACAAACCTTTACGCAAAATGAAGTCCCGAACACTTAGCTTATTGCTCCTCTCGGCACTCTTCCTCGGAAGCGGCTGCTCCGGCGATACCCCGGAAGAGGAACTCCCTGAAAATCCAACGACCCCTCAAACCCCGTCGTCCGGCAACGAAGGCGATGGCTCGCAAGGTGATTCCTCCACAGGGAACAATGGAAACAACGATAACAACAACGGCAACACTACCGGTGGAAATACGGGAACCGACGTCACTCCGACCGTCCTGACCTTCCCCACTTTCGAGAATGCCGCTACCGCCTTCCCCGGAGCCGAAGGATATGGCCGCGAAGCCACCGGTGCCCGTGGAAGCTCTGCCACCATCTATCACGTCACCAATCTGAACGCCTCCGGCACCGGCTCCTTTGCTGACGCCATCAGTCAGACGAACCGCGTCGTGGTGTTTGATGTCTCCGGTGTCATCAACCTCAATAAATCCACGCTCGTCCTCAAGAGCAACCAGACCATCCTCGGACAGACCGCTCCCGGCAGCGGCGTCGTGCTCTACAACGGACGCATCTCCTCTTCCGGTGCCACCAACCTCATCGTGCGCTACCTCCGCATCCGCATGGGCCGCGGTTTTGGCAGCGATAAAGATGCTTGCGGATTGGCCAACGGCTCCAAGCAAATCTGGGACCATTGCTCCGTCTCCTGGGGACGTGACGAGAATTTCTCCATCAACACCGACAACAAAGGTACGCGTCCGCAGAACATCACCATCCAGAACAGCATCATTGCGCAAGGACTGCAGAACCACTCGTGCGGCGGCCTGATTCAGACCAACACGACAGAAGGTATCACCCTCTTCCGCAACCTCTATATCGACAATAAAACGCGTAATCCGAAGGTGAAAGGTCTGAACCAGTTTGTCAACAACGTGGTTTACAACTGGGGTAGTGGTGGTGCCTACATCATGGGCGGCGACTCCTCCGGCGAGTCGGAAACCACCATCGAGAACAACTACTTCATCGTAGGTCCGGTAGACAACTATCAGAATGTGGCGCAGTCGGACGGCACCACCGTGACGGAGAAGGTATCCATGAGTGCCGCGAAGCCCTTCACCGGGGGCAATGCCGACTTCCGCAGCTACTGTGTAGGCAACTATTACGACAAGAACAAAGACGGTGTGTTGAATGGCGAAGAAATTACGCAAAGTAACTGGAGCAGCTATTGCAGTGGCTCGCCCACCTTCCTCGCTCAGCGCAGTTCACTCCACAAAAACATCGTCGGTCAGACCACCGCCAAAGAGGCGTACGACTGGATTGTAGCGCAAGGCGGTGCCTCCCTTCCCGCGCGAGATCCCGTAGATGATTTCCTCATCAATCAAGAGTTGAAGTCCCTGGGCACGAAAGGCACCATCATTCAAGACGAGCGCAACAAGACGCAGTTCGCCCTGGGAGGTCCCGGCACCCTCACCGAGACCAAGCGCTCATCCACCTGGGACACCGACAACGACGGCATCCCCGACACTTTCGAGGAGCAATGGAACCTCAACAAGAACGATGCCTCCGATGCCTGGAAAGTCGCCGAGAACGGCTACACCAACCTGGAGAACTACGTCCTCTCGCTGGAGTATCCATCGTTGTATGAGAATCAGTATAATGCCTGGAAGAAAGGGCAGAAATAAAAAAGAGTCGAGGCTCCTTTTTGGGGAGGTAGCCTCGACTCTCTTAATTTGTAGCCAATGTCAATTCATTCGCGATCTCACGAATTGTCTTTAGTATAGCCGACTCCCTTTCCGGAGAAGGTTTTTTCGTTCCCCGAATATACTGCGCCAGCAAGCTCTGTTGCATACCCATTCTTCTGGCAATAGCAGAAGCATTCAGTTCCGGATGCGTAAGGAATATACGAGATATTCCGGTCGGCTCACGTTGTTCATACAGGAAGCTCTCAAAGGAAACATCCTCATCAATTTCTTCCCAATGGATTCCAAACGCCCCAATTTCATATTGGTCGCGTTGCTCAGGCGTTGCGTTCATCAATCGCTGGTAGTAGAGCATTGATTGCCACAACACCTTCCCTTCGTCGGTTCGGATGAAAATCTTGTCACCCTCGAACCAAACTTTTTCTACAGTCATGGTTCCATCTTTACTTGCCATATATTTTAATCCATTCCGTTCAGCTCTGTAAAAATAGGTAATAAAATTATAACCTGCTAATTTTAAGGAATTTTTTTTAGAGAAAAACTTGCGGAAAATAAATAACAAAGTACTATGGAAGGAACGAAAATTAGCTGAAGCGTGGAAGGAGAGTGGAAGCAATCATGGAAAAACGTGTCTTCATATACAATAGATTAAAAATCAAAACGTTTCGTATGGTGAAGTCAAAGTGGAAGTGGGGTATATGATTAGATGGAAAATAGAGCCC
>CAYSOW010000062.1:6455-12595 GCA_964432715.1 uncultured Bacteroides sp. | reverse complement strand
CTTCTAAGAAAAAAAGCGAGCGGTCGCCCTTTCACAAGGACGGCCGCTCTATCATTACACTAAAATGAACTTTAATTATTCCAAATTGAAGCTTTGTGAACCAATCATGTTGCCATCAGCAAAGATGTACACATGATAGGTTCCCGCCTGAAGGAACTCCTCTACATCCCAGTAGACCGTCACTTGCTGTTCCTCGCCGGTGTACTCGATGTATTTCTTGATGGAGTATTCCAAACGTTTGTTCTCATACTCAAACGTATTTCCGCTGCCCTTGCTGAGCACTTCGTTGCCCGGCTTGGTGATGCGCACGTAGAGCGTACGTTCGCCCGCGGTGGCGGTGATATTCTTTACCACAGTGAAGCCGATGGCCAGTTTCGTAATGGCACTGGTCTTCTTGGTCTCTTTGCCACGCTTGTTCTTTGCGGTGACATAGATGTTGGTAGCATCCAACTGAGCTGCCAGGCTCACCTTCGCGTTCAGGTTTTTCTTCTCTTCCGAGAGGTTGGAAATCTGTCGCGTCGCCTCACTATATTTCTGTTTTACTTCCTGATTCTCGGTAGTCAAAGCCTGATTGATACGGTTCAGTGAGTCAATCTGCATGATGTAGCTCTTCATCACCGCACGTACGGTCTTCAACTCTTTCTTCAGACGGGCAATCTCCATGGCGTTCGAACTCTTCACCTGACGCAACTCCTCCAGCAAACGCTGGGTCTTCAACTTCTCCGTCTCCAGCTTTTCAAAGAGCGAGTCGTTGTTGATTTGCACCTGCAGCTCGTCGTACTGGTTGGCAAAGCTGGAGTATTCATTCTCCATCTCCTCCTTCTCCACTTCGAAGAGCTGACTCATCTCATAGTTTTCGCGCTTGGACTGCGCCAGCAGATAGCAGAGCACGCCGATGCCGATGAGCAGCACCACTGCACCGCCGATGATCAGTAACTTATAATTTTTCTTCATGTTTGATTCGTTCTATCTTGTCAATGCTTTAATACTTTGTAAGAAATCTTTGCAAAAGTAATTCTTTTTATCTATTCCTGCTACTCTTCCGCGGAAATAAATTGTTGATGATTCCAACGATAAATCAATTTTCTATTACGCAAGGCAGATTGCAGTTGCTTCGTCGTCTCCTCGGGGAGAAAGTCGAGGGTGGTGAAGTCCACACTCAACGAGGTGCTCTCCGGGTCTAAAGAGAGGTGCAGAAAGAGGGCATCTGCTGCATTTTTCCCGGCTATGGAATCTCCCGGTAAGAAGAAATCTTCTGCGGTAGGGCGTTTCCAATAGTCGCTTGCAGGCAACGGCTCCCATTGCGAGGTGTAGAAGTGAATGGTACTTTGTCTTACCGGTGCATCCACCGTGCGCACCATGCAGACGATTTGTGTGGAGTCGGTCTGCGGCAGCAACTTCATCTCCCAAGTCACTTTCGGTGAGATCTCCACCTGTAGATAATCTTTGGTGAGCACCTTCAGCTCCGATTCCTCCCCGAAGCGGTTGGTCACTTGTGCCTTCATGTTACTTTCCAGAAAGTCGACCATATCCGCACGGTTCACCTCCGTCAGCGTTACCCCCAGCGAGTCGGGCATCGCCTTGAAAATCGTTCTCATCTCTTGGGCCGATGAGGCGCTCGACCAGCTCCATCCAAGCAACATAGGCAGTGCCCAACGACCGATATAATTTTTTATGTTCATCTTTAAGTTTCTTATTTCGATCCCAAATATAAGCAAATCATACCAATTAATACCAACACCAGGTCGACTGCCTTACTCTTTAAGTTCTTTTCACGGAAGAAGAGGGCTCCGCAGAGGAAGGAGACAATCACGCTGCCTCGGCGAATCATCGAGACGATAGAGATCATAGCTCCGTCCAGGCTCAGTGCGTAAAAGTAGACAAAGTCGGCCGCAGAGAGGAAGATGGAAATCAGAATGATGCACTTGTCCCAACGGAACGGGGTGGTGGATTGACGGTGCGGATACCACAACAGCATCATCACGCCGCCCATCATAAAGAGCTGGTAGATGTTATACCATGACTGTACCACCATGCGGTCGAGACCGATGCCGCCCTGATGCACCGGAGCCATCAGATACTTGTCGTACAGTCCGCTGATAGCCCCCAGCACAGAAGCCATCACCACAAAGAAGATGTATTTGTTGTGCTTGAAGTCGATGCCCTCCTTCTTGCCCGAACGGCTCAACATAAAGAAGGAAACCACCGCCAGCGTCACACCGGCCCACTGATAGAGGTTCAGTCGTTCGCCGAACACCAACAAGGCACCCACTAACACCATCACCGGACGGGTGGCGTTAATCGGTCCCACAATGGTGAGCGGCAAGTGCTTCATGCCAAAGTAACCGAAGGTCCATGAAGAAAGCACAATGACCGACTTGAGCAGCACGTATTTGTGCACGTCCCATCCTGCGGTGGGAACGTAGAAAATCGTTCCTTCAAGCGCACTCTGTTCCCCCAACGAGAAACAGATGAAGGGAAGGAAGATAATACTGGAGAAGAGGGTGTTCAAGAATAGCACGGGAATCACAGCGTTCTCCTTGAGCGACTGTTTCTTGAATACATCATAAAAGCCCAATAAGGTGGCAGATAAAAATGCGAATAATAACCACATATGTCAATGATGTTTGCTTTATTTCTCCAATGTTACCTCTTTCCCATTTACGAGCACGTCGCGCAATACGATGTTCTCGCAATCCTCAAACTGACAAGCCTGTTTGGCTCCTTGGATATGGATGTCGCGCAGAATGATGTCACTGATGGGAGCTTCCTCCAAACCGGAAATCAAGATGGGCACTTCCGTACCGCTGGCTGTCACGCCCGAGATATGGATGTTGCGGAACACCGGTGTGCGTTCGCTCTTCTCCTCCGGCTCCATCTTGCTATACTTCAAACTCAGCACCACTGCCTCTTTCTTGATGTTGCTCATCACGATGTTGCTCACGCGGATGTCCTCCACCACGCCGCCGCGTCCACGGGTCGACTTGATGCGGATGCCGCGGTCGGTACCGTCGAACACACAGTTGCTGATGGTCACCTTGCGCACACTGCCACTCATCTCACTGCCAATCACGACGCCGCCGTGGCCGCTCAGCATGGTGCAGTTGGTCACCGTGATGTTCTCGCACGGTGCATTCAACTTGCGTGCTTGCAGGTCGCGACCGCTCTTGATGGTGATGCAATCATCGCCCACCGAGATGTGGCAATCACTGATATGTACATTGCGACAAGATTCCGGATTGATACCGTCCGTATTGGGCGACGGTTCGTTGTGAATCGTTACACCGCGCACAATCACGTCGTCACAAAACTCCGGATTAACTGTCCAGAAAGGCGAGTTCAGAATGGTGATACCCTCAATGCGTACATGCTTGCAGCGCACCGGCTGGATAAAGGGCGGACGGAAGAAACGACGATCCACCGTGCCGTGCCAGTCCACATTGGTCTCCGCCTTGATGGCTGCCACGTCATTGGCCTCTTCCCACATCTTTTGATATTTGTTGACCTCACGGATGCCGTTGTCGCGCAAATCCACCAACACCTTGAAGAACTCCTCCCACCAGGTCTTACCCTGGCCGTTGATGGTACCCTCTCCCTTGATGGTGATGTTCTCGGCATCCACCGCATAAATCAGCGGTGAGAAACTCTTCATCATGACCCCCTCATGGCGCACCTCCACAAACGGCAGATAGTCGTCGAAGTTGTCAGAGAAGAGCAGCGTCGCGCCCGCTTCCAGTTCCAGAGTGATGTTACTTTTCATCACGATAGAGCCCGTCAGGTAAGTACCGGCAGGGAAGAAGAGCGTACCGCCCCCCTGTTTGTTCAGTCGCGTGATGGTTTCGTTAATCAATTTCGTGTTCAAGTTCTTGCCGTCGGTCTTCGCCCCCAGCTTCTTCATGTCCACTCGTTCGGCAAAAGCCGCTACGGAGAGAAGGCAAGCCAGCATCACTAACAAGCATTTCTTCATATGGATGTAACTTTCTAAGTTTATATTAATAGGTTGATAATCTCATTCTTTGGGGGCAAAGATACAACTTCAATGCGAAACAAACAACAAACCCTGCCATTTCCTCACGGAGATTGCAGGGCTTCCGTTTCTTTCCTCTGACGTTACAGGGGGTAGAAACATAATTCTTTTACTACTTTTCTTTAATTAGTTTACTTTATAATAAATTGAAAACGCGATATAAAAACGCCGACTACTTCACAGCACCCGACGCTCCAACAAGAGCAACTCTCAATTGGCTTTCGTCACCCTTGTATGGTTTATAATTATACCTAGTGAAAACGATATTCTCTCCCTAGGTCATTAATCAAACTCGGTGTATTTTCAGGCATGTTCTCAAATGGTCTTCTTATTCAGATAATTCTGCAACTCCGATTTATAACTGTCGGAGATGGGAATATACTCCTTGCCGAAGACAATTCTACCACGGTCAATAATCTTAATCTTGCTCTTCTGCACGATGTACGAGCGGTGCACGCGGATAAAGAGCGAAGCGGGCAAGCGTTCCTCCATGGTCTTCATACTCATCAGTGAGAGAATGGGGCGGGCGTCGGTTTCCGTGTAAATCTTCACGTAGTCCTTCAAACCCTCCACATAGAGGATGTCTTTAAACTTCACCTGCATCAACTTATAGTCGCTCTTCACGTAGATGCAATCCTCAGCCACACTTCCTTCCGTCGGTTGTTGCGTCTGTGCTTTGTCGGCTCCACGCTCAAACCAATTCAAAGCCTTGTTGGCAGCTGTCAGAAAATCCTGATAGCTGATAGGCTTCAGCAGATAGTCGAGCGCATTCACCCGATAGCCGTCCAATGCATATTGACTGAAGGCCGTGGTGAAGATGATGCGCGTTTCCGGCGGCACCAGACGCGAAAATTCCAATCCGCTCAGCTCCGGCATCTGAATATCCAGAAAGAGCAAATCTACCGGTCTTTCACGTAATCCCTTCATGGCAGTTACCGCACTGGAATACTTTCCGGCAAACTCAAGGAACGGCGTCTTACTGACGTACGTTTCCAGCAAGTCGAGCGCCAAAGGCTCGTCGTCCACGATAGCACAAGTTATTGTCATGGTGTCCTGTTTTCAAAATGCGCTCCAAAGATAGTTCAATTTATTAAAAGAACAACCTTTGAAACTAAAAATTATTATTATTTCTTCAATTTTATTTTCCGGAATGTGAAATCTCTTGTCCGAGAGGGGCTTTTTACCCATTTATACCTTAATTCGTAAGCGTGAGGTATACACTTTTCCTTCGTCGGTCACCTCTTTCGTCCACTGGTATCGTCCGGGGTAGAGCAGGTCGAGTCGGCGCTGCACCTGCTCCAGTCCGATGCCGCTGCCACTTTTGTCCGTGTCTTTTTTCGGATGGTTGCTGTTGCTGATTTCGCAGAGCACCTCCTCCTCGCCACGTTGTTCAATGTGGATGCGGATAAAACTGGGTTCCGTGGGACTGATGCCGTGCTTGAAGGCATTCTCGATGAGCGCGATGAAAATCAGCGGCGCAATCTCCACGGTACTATCTTCGGGCACATTCATCTGAATCTCCAGTGCCACTTCCTTCGAGAGACGGATGCGCATCAACTCGATATAATTACGGATGAAGTCAATCTCCTTCGAGAGTTTCACAAAGGTGTTCTGATTCTCGTAGAGCAGGTGTCGCAACAGTTTGCTCAAGTCCTGCACGGCCTGCTGCGCCTTCTCCGTATCAAAGGCGATGAGCGCGTAGATGTTGTTCAGCGTGTTCAGCAGAAAGTGCGGGTTCATCTGGTTACGCAGATTCTTGAGTTCCGCCTCTTGCAAGTCAGCCTTCGCTTTGCGCCACTCAATACTGGAACGGATTGCTGCACTTAGACCGATGGTGCAGAGAAAAATGATAATATCGCGCAGAATGAAGGTCCAACGCGGTGGACGGAAATCTCTTTCAAAGTGTGGACGGAAAGGAGAGGGGGGCTGAAACTCCGCTCTCGGGGCCGGATGAATATCCACTGCTCCGGGAGTACTCGTTGCTTCGGGTGTCCTTGTTGCTCCGGGTCTTTTGTCGTCTTTGGGCATTTTGTTGCCTTCGGGTCCATTGTCGCTTCCGGGGGTCACTTCCACGTTGGGTTTTTGCAAATTCTCATGCTTCGGCTGTTGCCAT
>CAYSOW010000062.1:0-6355 GCA_964432715.1 uncultured Bacteroides sp. | reverse complement strand
GGGGGTCACTTCCACGTTGGGTTTTTGCAAATTCTCATGCTTCGGCTGTTGCCATTGCGTGAGCATCGTGGCACAAACCAATATAATCAGGTTGCCTATGATAAATCGTTGGGTGCGTCGCAAGAAGATGTAGCGCGGCACCAGCCACAGATAGTTCAGATAAAAAACCACCAACAGCAGGGCCGGCATCTTGATGTGACGCAGATAATCGCTCCAGTTGATGGTCAATACACTCTTATCACCCGACATTAGAATCGGGAAGAAAAAGATAAGCGCCCACACGAGAATGTGGATGCACACTCCCAGTGGACGCTGTATGTTCGTAGAAAATGGTTTCATACGTTCTTTGTTTTTCGCTTGTTCGAAGGTTCTTTCGAAGGTCTTCTCGAATGTTTTTATTCGTAGCGAATCGCCTCAATCGGGTCGAGGGCTGCAGCCTTCTTCGCAGGATACCAACCGAAGAATACACCGGTGATGGTACATACCGCAAAGCTCAGCACCACGCTCCAAGGCTGAATCAGGATAGGCCAGTGCGCCAACAGTTTGACACCGTAAGAAGCACCGATACCGATAATCACACCGATGATACCGCCGGTCACACTAATCAGAATGGCCTCAATCAAGAATTGGCTCAGGATGTCGAGTCCGCTTGCGCCCACTGACATACGAAGACCAATCTCACGTGTACGTTCGGTCACCGACACATACATGATGTTCATGATACCGATACCACCGACTACCAAAGAGATACCGGCGATACAAGCCAACAGAATTGTCATCAAGTCGGTCGTTGAGTTCATCATGCTGCTCAATTCCTGCTGTGAGCGGATGTTGAAGTTGTCGTCCGCATCCTCTTTCAGTTTGTGGTTGGTACGCAGAATCTCGGTGATATCGTCAATGGCATCCTCCGTCATGTCCTCAGTGAGGGCAGAGCAGAGAATCTCTTGCAGGTAAGTCACCGCCAAGATACGTTTCATGATGGTGGTGTAAGGCGCCAAGATGATATCATCCTGGTCCATACCCATACTGTTGTAACCTTTCGACTTCAGCACACCTACCACGCGGAAGGGAATAGAGTTAAAACGAATCACCTTACCCACCGGGTCACCGCCGTCCGGGAAAAGGTTATCCACCACCGTCTTACCGATGACACATACCTTGGCCGAAGATTGGATATCCTGTTCGGTAAACATATCGCCGTCCTCTACCGACAGCTGACGGATGGTCAGGTAGTCGGGGTTCACACCATAGATGGTAGAAGGCGTGTTGTTTGCACCGTAGATCAACTGTCCCGAACGGTTCACGCAGGGACTGATGGCTGCGATGTATTTCGCCTCGTCACGGATGGTGTAATAGTCGTCCAGCTTCAGCGTCTGCATCGAACTCTGGTCCTGACGCACACCGCCACGCATATCGGCGCCCGGGTGAATCATAATCATGTTCGAGCCCATCTCGGCAATTTGAGACTGGATGCTCTGCTTAGAACCTTGTCCAATGGCCAGCATGGTGATGACCGAACCCACACCGATGATGATACCCAACATGGTGAGGAAGGCACGCATCTTGTTGTTGGCCAAGGCGCGAAGGGCTATTTTAAATAGATTTGTTCCGTTCATAAATACTTAAGCGTTTAATCTTCCACCGGTGCAGGCAGGGCAGCCAATGCCTCTGCGGCCGACAGAATGTTCGTGTTCGTTGTATCCTCCCTGATCTGTCCGTCACGCAGCACGATGTTGCGACTGCTGTACTGGGCAATCTCGGGGTTGTGCGTCACGAAGATGATGGTGCGTCCTTCAGCGTAGAGGCGTTGGAAGAGCACCAGAATCTCGAAAGAGGTACGTGTGTCCAAGTTACCTGTTGCCTCGTCGGCCAGAATCACTGCCGGGTCGTTCACCAAGGCACGGGCAATCGCTACACGCTGCATCTGACCACCCGACATCTGGTTCGACTTGTGCATCAGTCGGTCGCCCAGGCCCACTGCCTTCAGTGCCTCAATGGCACGGCTCTTACGCTCGGAAGCAGACACCTTGGAGTTGTACATCAACGGCAACTCCACGTTCTCCACCGCTGTCGTCTTGGCCAGCAGGTTATAGTTCTGAAAGACGAAACCAATCTTGCGGTTACGCAGACGGGCACGCTCGTTCTTTCCCATCGTCTTCACCGCCACGCCGTCCAGCAGATATTCGCCGGAGGTCGGGGTGTCGAGGCAACCCAGCAGGTTCAGCAGTGTAGACTTACCTGAACCGGAGGTACCCATGATGGTCACAAACTCGCCCTCATGGATGGCGAATGAGACGCCGCGCAAAGCGTGTACCGTCTCATCGCCCACCTGAAAGTTTCGTTTGATATTGATGAGTTCAATAATCTTTTTATCTGTCATAATTCAACTCCTTACCACTTATTTCTTTTTTGATCCCGGAGGGGTTGGAGCGAACGGGCTGCGTTCTTCCGTGCTGCTGCTCTGTTCGTCCACTGCAGCTTGACCCGGCATGCTGCCTACAGTGATCTCGGTCAGTACACGCGTACCTTCTTTCACACCGCTCAAAATCTCCGTGAATGAACCGTTGCTCAAGCCAACCTCTACGGCATAAGCTTTCAGCTTGTTGCCCTCACGCACCCATACTTTGTGTGATGCTTCGCAATCCTCGATGGTATCTTTCGGACCAATCAGTTCCTCGGTCGGAGTGAAACGCAAAGCTTTGGCCGGAACGGTCACTACATCGTTACGCTCCAGCGTGTAGATGGTTACGTTGGCAGTCATACCCGGTTTCAGTTTCAAGTCAGGGTTCGGAGCAGAGATGACCACTTCATAAGTGATGACGTTGCTCTCCTCAGTAGCCTCCAGACGCACCTGAGTAACCTGTCCCTCGAACGTATCGTTCGGCTGAGCGTCTACAGAGAAAGTAACGCGCTGGCCCACCTCTACGCCGCCTATATCGGCTTCGTCTACGTTGGCAATCACGCGCATGTCTGTCAAGTCACGTGCAATGTTGAAGAGGGTCGGGGTGTTCATACCGGCATTCACCGTCTGTCCTTCCTCTACCTCACGGCTCAACACGATACCGTCAATCGGAGAAGTAATAGTTGCATAGCTCAAGTTGGTCTCTGCTTTGTTTACCTGCACCTTGTTGGCTGCATAAGTGTTTTTCGCCTTCTCGTAAGTGAGCAGGGCGTTCTCGTACTCGTCGTCGCTGATAAGCTGTTTCTCGTGCAACGTCTTCATACGGGTATAGTTCTTCAACTGATAGTCGTACTCGCTCTTAGAGCTAGCCAGGTTGCTGCGAGCTGATGAAAGCTCGTTGAGCAAGTTGGTCTTATCGAGCTCAGCGATAATCTGACCCTTCTTTACCTCGCTGTTATAGTCGGCGTAAAGGTGACTCACGATACCTGATACCTGCGTACCGACTTCCACTTCGGTCACCGGCTCCACGGTACCCGTGGCAGTGACACTACTACTGATGTCTCTTTTCTGTACCAATTCCGATTCGAAAGTTGCTTTGAACTTACGTTTGGAACCGGAGAACATCCATACCAAGCCCAGTACAACTACTACGGCCACGATGATAAGGATGATTTTTTTCTTCTTATTCATAGATGATACTTTTGTTTTAATTTCACTTTAAATGGGAACTCCTGTTTGCAGCACTTCTGTTACAAATTGATCTCGCCGCCTTGGTAGAAGTTCAGCAACTGAGCGTTCAGAATCTCTGTGTACTTCGATTGCAACTTGTCTTGCTGTGCGCTCAGCAGGTTGTTCTTCTCAGTCACCAGCTCCACGGTGTTCTTCAGTCCCAAACGGAACTGCTCGGCAGCCAGGTCGTAGCTGATTTGTGAACTCTCCACCTTGCTCATGGCTGCGCTAAACTGCAACTGTGCGCTCTGCGCATTCAGCCACAAACGCTCTACAGAACTGAAGAGTGTTTTCTTCTTGTCGGCCAAGTCGAGGGCACTGGTGGTGCGCTGCAACTTCGCTTTCTCCACAGCACTCTTGTTCTGACGGTTGTCGAAGATAGGCAAAGAGAAGGTCAAACCCAAACTGTTGTTCCAGTTCTGCTTCAACTGCTCGCCGAAGCCCATGCCGCGACCGTTACCGTTGCTACTACCGATACCGGCGCTCAAGCTAACGGAAGGCATATAACCGGCGCGTGCAATGCGTACGCCCAGGTCGGCCGACTGGATGTTCAACTGTCCGCTCTGAATCTCCGGACGGAGAGCCAAGGCATTCTCATAAACAGTCAACTGTGAAGGAATGGGCTGCAAGGCTGTTTCATCGCTCACAATCGGAGTGGCGAAAGTCATCTCCTCTGTACCGTCAATCTCCAGCAACTGCTTCAACTGCAGCTTGTAGTCGCGCAGTGTTGTTTCTGCGTTCACTACCAAATATTTATCGTTGGCCACTTGTGCCTCCAGCTGAGCTACATCACTCTTGGCGATGGAACCCACTTTAAACATCTCCTGTGCACGGTCGCGCTGCAACTCCGAGAGGGCGAGCGACTGCTTGTTCACTTCGATGGCCTCTGTGGTGTAGAGAATCTGCACGTAGAGCTGGGTAATCTGCTCCTGCAAATTGTTCTCAGACTCCGAAATGCTCAACTCAGACATCTGTGTGTTCAGTTTCTGCTGCTTGATGTTGTTGATGCGTTTACCACCGTTCCACACGGTCCACTGCGCATTCAGTCCGTAGCTACCGTTGTAGGTGGTCTTGCTACTGCTGGATGAGGTGGTCATGTTGCCGGTACCGTCATTCACAATGTTCGTGTTGTTCTCGCTGTAGGGGCGGTTGGTCAGGTTTTGGTTGCTGCTAAACGAGAGACTGGGGAAGAGGGCCGCTTTGGCGGTCTTCAAGTCGACTTCGCTCTCCTGAAGAGATACACGACTCTTCTGCAACTGGATGTTGTTGGCGATGGCGTAGTCGATGCAGTCTTTCAAACTCCAAGACTTGACTTCCTGTGCCTGAAGCAATCCGCCGCTCATCAAAAACAGGGCGGTGCTCAGTAAAATAAGCCTTTTTTGTTTCATATCTAGTATATGTAATTTACGTATGCAAAGGTAGTAATACCAAATGAAGCATGCAATATTATTCGCTTTCTTTTATTTTTGTGCCGATAAACCTTAACTTTTTGTCTATTAAAGAAAAAATATTGTACATTTGCCTAGTGTTTTAAAATTGTAATTTTTAAAAGTTAAGATATGTTTTCCGGAATAGTAGAAGAATATGCCGAGGTGGTATCGGTAGTGAAGGAGATGGAGAATCTGCATCTCACGTTGAAGTGCTCTTTTGTGGATGAGCTGAAGATTGATCAAAGTATCTCTCACAATGGCGTTTGCCTCACGGTGGTGAAGATTGAGAACGGCACTTACACGGTGACGGCCATGAAGGAGACGATTGAGCGTTCGAACATCGGCTTGTTGCAGGTGGGTGATAAGGTGAACGTGGAGCGCAGCATGATGATGAACGGTCGTTTGGACGGCCATATCGTGCAGGGCCATGTGGATCAGACGGCACGTTGCATCCGTATCGACGATGCTGAGGGTAGCTGGTACTACACGTTTGAGTATGCGTTTGATAAGGCGATGGCGCAGCGTGGTTACGTCACGGTGGACAAGGGTTCGGTGACGGTGAACGGGGTGAGCCTGACGGTTTGCAACCCGACGGATGGTACGTTCCAGGTGGCTATCATTCCTTATACGCATGAGCATACCAACTTCCACACGTTGAAGGTGGGTAGTGTGGTGAATATTGAGTTTGATATCATCGGTAAGTACATCAGCAAGATGATTCAGTATAAGTAATATAATAAGGTGTAACGATGGAAGATTTCCTGTCGCTTGTAGCGGCCCGTCAGAGTGACCGGTCCTACGATAAGACGCGTCCGGTGGAGCCTGAGAAGTTGCAGCGTATCTTGGAGGCGGCTCGTCTGGCTCCTTCGGCTTGCAACGCGCAACCGTGGAAGTTTGTGGTGGTGACTGATCCGGAACTTTCGGTGAAGGTGGGCAAGGCTGCTGCGGGCTTGGGTATGAATAAGTTTGCGAAGGATGCTCCGGTGCATATTTTGATTGTGGAGGAGAGTGCGAATATTACTTCGATGCTGGGCTCGAAGATTAAGTCGAAGCATTTTCCTTTGATTGATATCGGTATCGCGGCGGCGCATATTGCGCTGGCAGCGGAGGCGGAGGGTCTCGGTTCTTGTATGCTGGGCTGGTTTGATGAGAAGGAGATCAAACGTTTGACCGGTATTCCGGAGTCTAAACGTTTGCTGCTTGATATTACGATTGGGTATTCGCTTAAACCGAAACGCGAAAAGTCTAGAAAGGCTTTGGAGAAAGTGGTTTCTTACAATAAATACTAGCTGCG
>CAYSOW010000061.1:2103-12873 GCA_964432715.1 uncultured Bacteroides sp. | reverse complement strand
TGCTCCCATCACCAATGCTCCTAATGCGATTCTTTTCCCTCCGGACATTAGATTTCCAAGAAGGGAAACATAAAAAGAATTTTTCCTCATAGGTTGATAATTAAAAGATTAAACATATATGTTTTGGTATTCTCGTATTCACATATTCGACTAAGGACTTTTTAAACCAAGACACTATGTTCATTCATCTACTTTTTGCCGGAGAGGCGGTAGACTCATGCCTTTCATGTACTTACATTTAAAGTCTCTAGGTTATACCAATATATTAATTATATATCAGGTGCTTCGTGTATCGATTACAGGTTTCCATGGCAAGCTACTATTTGTTGTTTGACTGAAAGACTTCTTTCAGGTAACTCACGTTGGTACCGTAGTTCTTCTCTACATTACGCACGTCATTTTTATCTCTGGAACGTTCCACAACCAACCATCCCGACCATCCCATGCGGTCGAGCGTCTGTTTCACCAGCGCCATATCTATGCGCTCGTTGTTGGGGAGCGTCACGCCGTCGGTGTCGGTGCAATGTATCTGGCAGATGCGCTTCTTACCTAAGGTCTTCAGCTCTGCACAGAGATCGCGTCCGTTCTCCAAGGCGTTCTGAAATTTGAAGTAGATTTTAATTCCTTTGGAACCTATCTCCTTCAGCAACTTCACCTCCTCTTTAGCAGAGAGCGAAGTCTCAATGCCAATGGTCAAGCCACGTTTTGCCGCTTTGTCGCCCGCCAACTTCAGCAGTCGCACCACTTCGGGTCTCGCCTCCGGGTTCTGCGTCAGGTTGCAACCGACGCCTAAAGGAAGGAACACCACTTTGGCACCCACCGCTTCCATGCTGTTCAAGCACTCATCCACCATCTCCAGAAAGTTCTGACGCGCGGTGAAGGGTTGACCGTAGAATCCCGACATGGCCAGCGAAGCAATCTCTACGCCCGTCTCTGCCGACTTCTCGTTGAAGAGCTTTTGAAACTCGGGGTCACGCAACTTATTATCGAAATTCTCTCGTTTGCCCAAGCTACCGAGGTCGACTTCCACGCCATCGGCTCCCAGTTTCTGAGACAAGGCGAAAGAGCCAATCTTTTGACGCTTCAGAATCATCCAGTCGCACACCGCTATCTTATAGCGCTGCGCCTCCTTCTTCGTCTGTGCGAAGAGCGTGTTGGCACCTCCTTCCATCCAGAAAGAAGCGGCTATCAGACCCGTCAAAAGCATTTTCGATAATTTCATCATTCGCAATTTTTATTTTCAGTTTTTTATAACTAGCATGCAAACATACAAATAATTATTAATTATACCTATATATTATTACACTTTTTCTTGGTTTCTCCTTAAAAATATTTTTGATTTGATACTAAATATTTGATTTTTAGGAAGAATAGTTCATGTAATAAATGAAAAGGAGAACGACCCATCAGGCCATCCTCCTCTATATACCTTATGTAATAGGTGTAAATCTTCCGGTTAAAGTCCTATTAAAGTCCCAGCTTGGCAGAAATCTCCAGCATCTTCTTGATGGGTTTCACTGCCTCCTTTGCCACTTCGGGAGCCACCTCGATGGCAGGGTACTCATACTTCAGACAGTTGTAGAGCTTCTCCAGCGTGTTGAGGCGCATAAAGTTGCACTCGTTGCAAGCACAAGTGCTGTCCTCGGGCGGCGCAGGGATGAAGTTCTTCTCGGGGCACTGCTTGCGCATCTCGTGCAAGATGCCGCTCTCGGTAGCCACAATAAAGTCCTTCTTGTCGCTCTTCACGGCATATTTCAAGATGGCAGCCGTAGAACCCACCAGGTCGGCCAGTTTCACCACCGCTCCCTTACACTCCGGATGAACCAACACCGGTGCGTCAGGATATTGTGCTTTCAGCTCCAGAATCTTCTCCACCGAGAACTGTTCGTGCACATGGCAAGCACCATCCCAAAGCAACATCTGTCGTCCGGTGATGCCGTTGATGTAGTTACCCAGGTTCTTGTCGGGACCGAAGATGATCTTCTCGTCCTTCGGGAAGCTCTCCACAATCTGACGCGCATTGGTGGAAGTCACCACCACATCGGTCACCGCCTTCACGGCAGCCGTCGTGTTGACATAAGAGATGACCGTGTGATCCGGATGGGCATGCACAAACTCGGCAAACTTATCCGCCGGACAACTGTCGGCCAACGAACAACCGGCGTTCAAGTCGGGCACCAACACCTTCTTGTCGGGACAAATCACCTTCGCCGTCTCACCCATAAAGTGCACACCGCAAAGCACAATCACCTCGGCATCCGTCTTCGCCGCCCATTGCGCCAGCGCCAAACTGTCGCCCACGTAGTCGGCAATGTCCTGAATCTCGCCCGTCTGGTAGTAGTGCGCCAGAATCACCGCCTTCTTCTCCTTGCGCAGACGATTGATTTCAGCCACCAAATCCGTATCTTTGTCAATCGGCTCGGCAGCATACCCCTGCTTCACCCAAGCCTCCTTCACCTTCATTTCACACATATCGTTCTTTTCTATATTTATTATTTTATTCTATTTTTCTTTCTTCCTTTAAAAAGAGAGAGAAATAAAAGATGATGATATAAGGCGGTGCAAACTGTTGGAAATTTCCGGGCTGTTTTCTTGCTTAAAAAGTTATTAGCTCAGAACTTTTCGTTATTGACCGATTATCAACATGCTCGGAAAGGGTTTATCGCTTGAAAATAAGGACTCTTTCCTATTTTATTCACTCCCTGTTGATACCGTGCAAAGTTAAAAACTTTCGGATAAATTTCTCCCATTTGGCAACTAAAAAGATGTTGAAACTGTGTAATTAACTTCTGCTTATCTTTTTTGGAGGTTTGATTTCTGTTCCGGTATATAGAAAGTTTCGGAATGACCATGAAAAGTTATGAGTTTCTTTCCACTTTCTTTGAGGGTAGTTTCAACACTTATCAACAAGGGGATGTTGATAGGGGAAAGGGGGCGTTAAGTCGCTGTTTTTGTGGTGGCTGTGGAGGGGATCTGTTTTTTTTACCCCAACTTTATCAACAAAGGGCGGAAAAGAAGGGGGGAAGTGAGGTGTAAACGTGATGGTAAGGGGTGTCAAATGGCGTGTTTATTTGCAAAACCCTTGTGGAAAACGGTGGAAAAGACTTTTATTCTTCGATGAAAAGGAAAGCGTAGAAAATGGTTATTCACAACCCTGTGCATAAACTATTCACCGCCTAAAGTGCCTGAAAACAGGAACTTTTCACTATCTTTGCAAACAGATATCAACAAGCGTATGAACCGATGAGAAAACGTAAAATCACAGAACTCCACCGTTTGAGTGTGGAGGAGTTTAAAGCCTCGGATAAACTTCCGTTGGTGGTGGTGCTGGATGATGTGCGCAGTCTGCACAATGTGGGCTCGGTCTTCCGCAGCTCGGATGCTTTTCGCGTAGCCGCCATCTACTTGTGCGGCATTACGGCGGTGCCTCCTCAACCGGAGATTCATAAGACTGCCCTCGGTGCAGAGAACACGGTGGAGTGGCACTACTTTAAAGATACTTTGGAGGCGGTGGCCGACTTGCATGCCAAAGGGTATCAGGTATTTTCCATCGAACAGGTGGAAGGCAGCACGATGTTGCAGGACTTGGAACTGACGCCGGGCAAAGGATATGCGGTGGTGCTGGGTAATGAGGTGAAAGGAGTGAAACAGGAGGTGGTGGATGCTTCCGACGGTTGCATCGAGATTCCTCAGTTTGGTACGAAGCATTCGCTGAATGTCTCCGTCACCGCCGGCATTATCATCTGGGAATTTGCCGGACGGATGATGGAGTTGTAGGGTGTTTTTACAGGAGTTATTAACCGACCTGTTTAAAGCTCTCTTCGGAGTGGATAGTTGCCCCGTAGTTGTTCAAACAACGCGGGGTTTTCTTTTAACCGATGGCTGTCGCCATAGGGATTGTAGGCCCAGAGCTGATGTTCCATCTCGTTGTGAAAGAGGGGCATAGGATCGGGCAGCGCGGGCGGAAGGATGGTGTAATTTCCTTGAATGCCGAAGAACCGACAGAGGGCATCGAGCGACATACGGGTGGCGTTGGCCTTGCCGTCGGCAGAGTATCCGGCGATGTGCGGGGTGCCAATCCACACAGTTTTCAACAGCTCCGGCAGGATGTTGGGTTCATTCTCCCAGACGTCGATGACGGCTTGTTGGAGGAGTCCTTTTTGCAGGGCCTCGAGCAGGGCCACGTTATCCACCACTTCACCGCGGGAGGTGTTGATGAGGTAGGGGGTGCGTCGGCATCCTTTCAGAAAAGCGGCGTCCACCAGGTGGTACGTGGGGTATGCTCCTTCGCGTATCAACGGGGTGTGGAAAGTGAGTACGTCGCACTCCTCTTGCAACTGTTCCAACGGCAGAAAACCCGTCTCGCCTTGTTCCGCCCGGGGAGGGTCGCAAAGCAGTACACGCATGCCGAGACGGCGCCCCACTTCGGCCACTTTGGTGCCCACATGACCGACTCCCACCACGCCCAGCGTGGCGCCCTGAAGCTTCAGGTGACGGTCGCGCTCCATCAGCAACAGCACACTGTGCAGATATTGTGCCACGGAGGCAGCGTTACAACCCGGCGCATTGGTCCAGGTGATGCCCGCTTCGGCACAATAAGCGGTGTCGATATGGTCGAAACCGATGGTGGCGGTGGCAATGAAACGAACGCGGCTGCCTTCGAGCAGGGCACGGTTGCAGCGGGTGCGGGTGCGTATCAACAAAGCATCGGCATCGCGCACCACTTCCGGGGTAAAGGCTTTGCCTTCCAGATAGACCACCTCCTCGGCCAACTGCTCAATCACTCCCTTCAGATAGGGTATTTTATCATCTACAATAATCTTCATAAGTTCTTAAAATCTGTTCAATTGTTCGCAAAGTTATGGACTTTTGTGGAATTCTTATTGTTGAATTCGAAAAGTTTCCTTAGTTTTGTACCTAATTAATCTTATAAACATTAGAAAGTCATGACATTTACCGAACTATGCAACCCGATTTTCCAGAAATCGATTGATGATTATCATGTAACGGATCATGTGGATACGCCCATTCAGAACCCTTACGAGCTGAAGAGTATCGAGTATTATCTCTATCTTAAAAACTGGATTGACACGGTGCAATGGCATTTCGAAGATATCATTCGCGACCCGAACATCGACCCGGTGGAGGCGTTGACGCTGAAGCGTCGCATCGACAAGAGCAACCAGGACCGTACGGACTTGGTGGAGCTGATTGACAGTTATTTCCTGGATAAATATAAAGCGGTGAAGGTGTTGCCGGAGGCTACCATTAATACGGAGAGCCCGGCGTGGGCCATCGACCGTCTCTCTATTCTGGCGTTGAAGATTTATCACATGCGTCAGGAGGTGGAGCGTACGGACACCACGGAGGAGCACCGTGCGCAGTGTCAGACGAAGCTGAACATCTTGCTGGAGCAGCAGAAGGATCTCTCTTCGGCCATCGATCAACTGATTGCCGACATTGAGGCGGGCCGCAAATATATGAAGGTGTATAAACAGATGAAGATGTATAACGATCCGGCGTTGAACCCGGTGTTGTACGGTAAAAAATAGGCGCTTTGAAGAGATTACTGGTGATTCGGTTTTCCGCACTGGGTGACGTGGCGATGACCATCCCCGTCATCTACTCGTGTGCGGTGGAGCATCCGGAACTGGAGATTACGGTGCTGAGTCGCTCTATGGTGGCTCCGCTCTTCACGCGTATGCCTGCCAATGTGCACTTTCAGGGGGTCAACCTGAAGGAGTTCGGTGGGTTGGCGGGCTTGCATCGTCTCTATCAGCTGGTGCGTCAGGGAAAGTTTGATGCGGTGGCTGATTTTCACGATGTGTTGCGCACCAAGTATCTGCGCTTCCGCTTCCGCCTGGCGGGGGTTAAGGTGGCGCACATTGACAAGGGGCGTGCGGAGAAGAAGGCGCTGACGCGGATGAACCATAAATGTAAACAGCCGTTGAAAACTACGGTGAGTCGCTATGTGCAGGTGTTGCACGACTTGGGGCTCTCTTGTACGGTGCGCTTTGCTTCGCTCTTCGGCGATGGTCGGGGCGACCTCTCGGAGGTGGTTTCGATGACCGGCGAGAAGGGGGCCGACCGCTGGGTGGGCTTTGCTCCTTTTGCGGCACATCCGGGGAAGGAGTATCCCAAGGAGTTGCTGGAGGAGGTGTTGCGCTTGCTCGACGCGCTGCCCGGTGTGAAGGTGCTGGTATTCGGTGCCGGCGAGGAGCAGCGGTTGCAGGCGGAGGCTTGGGCAAAGCAATATCCGCAGACGGTGGTTTCACTGGTGGGCAAGGCCAAGATGGATAAGGAGTTGGTGGTGATGAGTCACCTGGACGTGATGTTCTCCATGGACTCTGCCAATATGCACCTGGCCTCACTGGTTCACACACCGGTGGTCTCTGTGTGGGGAGCGACGCATCCTTATGCGGGTTTCCTGGGATGGAATCAGCAGGCAGAGGATGCCCTTTGTGCCGATTTGCCTTGTCAGCCTTGTTCCATCTTTGGCAACAAGGGCTGCCGCGCGCAGGTGGAGCGTCCTTACCAATGTATGTATGCGCTGACGCCGGAAAGGGTGGTGGCGCAGCTGAAGAAGTATTGCAGTAACACAAAATAGAAAATCATGAGAAAAGAGGTGGTTCACCCCGACTATGCCGGGATGAGTGAATGGGTACACCGCTTGCCGGAGTGCTTTGAACAAGAGGGGGAGATGATTCATGACGGGCGCAACAAGGTGAAGCGCTTTGTGGTGAATGGGACGCCGCTGATTGTGAAGCGCTACAAACGTCCCACCATCTTCCAGCAGATTACGTATGCTTGCTTCCGCCCGTCGAAGGCGGTGCGCGCTTATCTCTTTGCGGGGATGTTGCGCGACCGGGGCTTCGATACGCCGCATGAGGTGGCGTATGTGGAGGAGTATCGACACGGGCTCTATCAAGGGGGGCTCTTTGTCTCTACGGAGTGCACCGATGCTTCGGTGGAGGATTATCTGGAGGAGCAGCGCGACCCGATGATGATGTTTCAGCTGGCGGGTTTGCTGGTGGAGTTGCATCAGCAGGGGGTGTTGCACGGCGACTTGAACTTGAGCAATGTGCTTTATCGTTCGCTGGGGGCCGACCGTTACCACTTTACTTTGATTGATACCAACCGCTCTGTCTTTAAACAGCCTACGCAGGCGGAGGCGTTGCGGAACTTGATGCGTGTGTCGCACCACATGGATATCTTGCGGATGGTGGTGGCGGATTATGCCGAACAGCGTGGATGGTCGGTGCAGGAGTCGGTGGATGAGGTGCTGAAGCTGCGCGACCGGTTCGACCGTCGCCTGAAGCTGCGCCGTGCGCTCAAGAAGTTCTTCCATCTGTAGTTCCCTGCGGAACGATGTGTGGAGGAATGTATATTTGTTGATTTTAAGTGAATAACGATATATGAAGATACTTTATTACCCGGTGTTTATCTCGTGGTATTTGCTCTCGCTGCTGCCGTTGCGTCTGCTTTACCTTTTTTCCGACCTGCTTTATTTTCCGGTCTACTACGTGCTGCGCTATCGTCGCGGCATCGTGCGGAGCAACCTGACTTCCTCTTTTCCTGAAAAGTCGAAGCGGGAGATTGTGGAGATTGAGAAGCGGTTTTATCACTTCTTTTGCGACTATGTGGTGGAGACCATCAAGATCTTTTCGATGAGCAAGGAGCAGATGCGCCGACGCATGACGTTCGAGGGTACGGACGAGATGGTGCAGGCGATGAAGGAGAGTGGCAAGACGCTGACGTTTGTCTACTTGGGTCATTACGGCAACTGGGAGTGGATTGCTTCGTTGCCCTACTGGGTGCCCGAGGAGGTGCTCTGCGGACAGATTTATCACCCGCTGCGCAACAAGGCTTTCGATAGTCTCTTCCTGCGCTTGCGCAACCGTTTCGGCGGGGAGTGTGTGGCGATGAAGATCACGTTGCGACGGATGATTGAGATGAAGCGCAGCGGTCGCCCGGCCATCATCGGCTTTATCTCCGACCAGCTGCCGAAGTGGAGCAGCATTCACCACTTCTCGCCTTTCTTCCATCGTCCCACGGCGGTGTTCACCGGCACGGAGCAGATGGGTAAGAAGCTCGACACCTTATTTTATTATGCGGAGGTCACTCGTCCGCGTCGCGGCTATTACCATTGCCACTTTAAGCCGCTCTGCGAGCACCCTGCACAGCAGCCTGACTTCGCCCTGACCGATCTCTACACGGCGCGTCTGGAGGAGATGATTCGCCAAACGCCTCACCTCTGGCTCTGGAGCCACAACCGCTGGAAACGTACCAAGGAGGAGTATGATCGTCGGAATGCCGCGAATCAGAATAATAAGGAAGAATCCAAATAAGGAAGAATCCAAATAAAGAGGAATCTCCCAAAGCAGAATCCAAATAGGGGTGCATCCCCCGGAAATAAAAAAGTCCGCTTCCCCAAAGGAGGGTTAAGCGGACTTTCTCGTTTAATCGTATTTATTGTAAGCTTGCTGATTAGTTCTTATTGGCGCGTTTACGCTCCGTCTCGTCCAAGATAATCTTACGCATACGCATGCTCTTCGGAGTTACCTCTACGTACTCATCCTCCTTGATGTACTCCAGCGCCTCTTCCAGAGAGAAGATCACCGGCGGAATGATACGAGCCTTGTCGTCCGAACCGGAAGCACGCATGTTGGTCAGCTTCTTCGACTTCGTTACGTTCACCACCAAGTCGTTCTCGTGTACGTGCTCACCTACCACCTGACCGGCATATACCTCGTCCTGCGGATAGATGAAGAACTTACCACGATCCTGCAACTTATCGATGGCGTAAGCAAAGGCCGTTCCGCCCTCCATCGCGATGATAGAACCATTGGTACGGCGGTCCATATCGCCCTTGTACGGCTGATACTCTTTGAAACGGTGTGCCATGATGGCTTCACCCTGAGAAGCAGTCAGCACGTTGGTACGCAGACCGATGATGCCGCGTGAAGGGATGTTGAACTCGATGTTCACACGGTCGCCCTGGCTCTCCATAGAGGTCAGCTCACCTTTACGGCGAGTCACCATATCAATCATCTTGCTGGAGAACTCCTCGGGAACGCTGATGGTCAGCTCCTCAATCGGCTCGCAGCGCTGTCCGTCAATCTCTTTGTAGATTACCTGCGGCTGGCCCACCTGCAACTCGTAGCCCTCGCGACGCATCGTCTCGATGAGTACAGAGAGGTGGAGCACACCACGACCGGATACAATCCAGTGGCCATCCTCTTCGCTCTTCTGTACGCGGAGCGCCAAGTTCTTGTCCAACTCCTTCTCCAGACGTTCCTGAATGTGGCGAGAAGTGACGAACTTACCCTCTTTACCGAAGAAAGGAGAGTCGTTGATGGCGAAGAGCATACTCATGGTCGGCTCGTCGATAGCGATAGGTGGCAGCGGTTCCGGATTCTCGAAGTCGCAAATCGTATCACCGATTTCGAAGCCCTCGATACCTACTACGGCACAGATATCACCTGAAGAGACCGAAGCGGTACGTTTACGTCCCAGTCCCTCGAAAGTATGAAGTTCTTTGATTTTTGTTTTCACCATCGTTCCGTCGCGGCGAGCCAAAGTCACGTTAGCACCCTCAGTGAGTGTACCGCGGTGTACACGACCCACAGCAATACGACCGGTGTACGAAGAGAAGTCGAGCGAAGTGATCAACATCTGCGGCGTACCCTCCAGCTGCTGCGGAGCGGGGATATATTTAATGATCGCATCGAGCAGCGGAGTAATGCTGTCGGTGGGAGTCTTCCAGTCCTCGCCCATCCAGTTGTTCTTGGCAGAACCGTAGAGCACGGGGAAGTCCAACTGCTCCTCGGTAGCGTCCAGACTGAACATCAAGTCGAACACCATCTCGTGCACCTCTTCCGGGCGACAGTTAGGTTTGTCCACCTTGTTCACTACCACGATGGGTTTCAGTCCGATCTGCAACGCCTTCTGCAGCACGAAACGTGTCTGAGGCATCGGGCCCTCAAAAGCATCCACCAGCAGAATACATCCATCAGCCATATTGAGCACGCGCTCCACCTCGCCACCGAAGTCGGCGTGTCCCGGAGTGTCGATGATATTGATCTTCGTATCCTTGTAGTTGATAGATACATTCTTCGAGAGGATGGTTATACCACGTTCGCGTTCCAAGTCGTTGTTATCCAAAACTAATTCACCGTTGGTTTGGTCGTTGCGGAACAAATGTCCGGCCAGCATCATCTTGTCGACAAGCGTCGTTTTACCATGGTCGACGTGCGCAATGATTGCAATGTTTCTAATATTCTGCATATAATACCTATAATTTGGCTGCAAAGTTAGTGCATGACGGCCGAAATGCCAAAAATATTTGCACTTTTCCGAACAAAAATCATTGTCTATCAAAAAATAATCTCTATCTTTGCACCCGCTAAGTAAAATGTAATACACTTATTTAATTTAAAACGTATGTATTTAGATCAAGCTAAAAAGAAAGAAATCTTTGGACAATACGGAAAGTCTAACACTGATACTGGCTCTCCTGAAGCACAGATTGCATTGTTTTCATACCGTATTTCCCACTTGACGGAGCACTTGAAAAAGAACCGTAAAGATTATAGTACTGAAAGAGCATTGACTACATTGGTTGGTAAACGTCGTTCTTTGTTGAACTACCTCAAAGACCGCGACATCGAAAGATACCGTGCCATCGTTAAAGCTCTCGGATTGCGTAAGTAATCTAGCTGAAAGCATTAAAAAAAATCGCTGCACCTTCGGGTTGCGGCGATTTTTTTT
>CAYSOW010000061.1:0-2003 GCA_964432715.1 uncultured Bacteroides sp. | reverse complement strand
TTGGATTATCTTTTTCTTTTAAAGAAGTCCACCATGAGTTTGGACGCCTCTTCGGCCAGCAAGCCTTTCGTGACCACGGTCTTGGGATGGAGCGCTTGGGGGGCAAAGCGTTGGTAGCCACGTTTCGGGTCCTCTGCGCCGAAGACCAGCGCGCCGAGTTGTGACCAGCCAATGGCACCGGCACACATCACGCAGGGCTCTACCGTGACATAGAGGGTGCACTCGTTCAGATACTTCCCGCCCAGGGTGTTGGCGGCGGCTGTGATGGCCTGCATCTCCGCGTGTGCCGTCACGTCGTTCAGCGTCTCCGTCAGGTTGTGCGCCCGCGCAATAATCCGGTCGCGACAGACCACTACCGCGCCCACCGGAACCTCTCCCCGCTCAAACGCCTTCTGCGCCTCTTGCAGGGCCTGCTTCATATAATAGGTTGCATCTGCCATAAATGGTTTCCTCCTTGATTCGTTCCTCCTTGAATGGTTTTCTCCTTGAATGGTTTATCTTCGCATATCGTGCTCATTGAAAAGGGTGGGGTAGTCCTCCTCCATATTCTTCTGAATGAAGGCAAGCATCGTCTCACGCATCCATCGACCCTTGTTGGTGATTTTGTATTTCGACAGATAGCGATCGATGCAATGCATCTCCTCCTCGCTCACCAGACAGACCATCCGGTGGTGGCGCTTCGGCTCTCGCGAGGGCACTTTCACTCTTTTTTTCACTTCTTTGCTCATAATAGCTACAAAAATAATGTTCCTTATTTAAAAAACCACATAAAAATGAACTAAATTTGCAAAAAGAGCATATGGCAAAACATAATATCATAGGGAAAGCGGGGGAAGAAGAGGCGGCCAACTATCTGCAGGCGCACGGATTCACCATTCGTCATCGCAACTGGCACGCGGGCAAGAAGGAGCTCGACATCGTGGCGATGGAGGGGAAGGTGCTTGTGGTGGTGGAGGTGAAGTGCCGCAGTGATCTTCGCTTCGGGGCTCCGGAGCTGGCGGTGGACGACAAGAAGATTCGTTGCATCGTGGGGGCTACGGATGCTTATGTGCGTAAGTTTGCGCTGGACAATCCCATCCGTTTCGACATTGTCTCGGTGGTGGGCAGTGGCGAGGAGGCGCAGATTGATCACATCCGCGATGCTTTCTATCCCCCTATCTGGAATTATTAACCAAAAGAATAAGCGTAACCAAAAGAATAAGCGTATGAGATGGACGAAGAAGTGGGAGCGTGTACACCTGCCGGAGGTGGATTCCACAAACAACTATGTACGAGAGATGCTCGACTCTTTTCCGGAGCGAGAGTTTGTATGTGTGCAGGCTGATTACCAGTCGACGGGCCGTGGTCAGCGCGGCAATTCGTGGGAGTCGGAGCGGGGGAAGAACTTGCTCTTCAGCATCGGCTGTCGCCCTACTTTCCTGGAGGCCAACCGTCAGTTCTATCTTTCGCAGGCCATTTCGCTGAGCATCAAGGAGGAGCTGGAGGAGTCGGCGAAGAAGATTCGCATCAAGTGGCCGAACGATATCTATTGGCGCAATCTGAAGCTGGGGGGTATCTTGATTGAGAATGATCTCTCGGGCAGAAACATTGCGCAGTGTGTCATCGGGGTGGGGCTGAACCTGAACCAGACGACTTTCGTGAGCGATGCGCCCAATCCGGTGTCGTTGCTGCAAATCTCCGGTCAGCAGAAGGAGCCCACGGCCGTGCTGGAGGGCATCCTGCGTCGTTTCGAGCGTTACTATCGGTTGATTGAGAAGGGAGAGGGGGCTGCGCTCTCGGAGCCTTACCATCAGTCGTTGCTGCGTCGCAGGGGTTATCATCTCTTCCAAGGAGCAGAGGGTATCTTCGGCGCGCGCATCCACCACGTGGAGCCGGATGGTATCCTGGTGCTCGAGGACACCGAGGGGCGTCGTCGTTCGTATGCCTTCAAGGAGGTGAGCTATATCTTCGAGAAGTCCGATGGCGGCAAGTCGGAGGAGGATGAGGAGGAGTAGGAACATGCA
>CAYSOW010000060.1:10377-12968 GCA_964432715.1 uncultured Bacteroides sp. | reverse complement strand
CTCAATTATTTATCGCTCGGTTTGTATCTTTTGTTCAAGCCGGCAACAATCTCCTCCGTAATGTTATAGCTCGGATCAGCGTAGAGCAAGTTATCGAAGCCCGTGTTGCTGATAATCAAGCTATACTTGTGGTCCTTGTTATAGTCCGTCAAGAAAGCGTTGATAGAGTCACGCAACTGCAAGCTGTTCTTCTGAGCCTCCTGCTGGATTTCGCTCTCCAGACGACCCTGCAAAGCCTGCAAATCCTGCTGTTTCTTCAGCAAACGAGCCTGTTCCTGCTCAGCTCTCTCTCTCGTGAAAGCATTGTTCTCCAATTTACGTTGAAACTCCTTCGCTTCAGCCTCGAAAGCCTTACCTTTCTCATTCAGCGTAGCAGTAGCATTCTCCTGTTTGCGCATCATCTGCTCATTCAAATCAGTAGAAAGGTTGTATTTTGCCAACAGTGTATCCACGTCAACATAAGCGATTTTCATGGTGGCTGTACCCACAACGCCCGCATTTGCATTGCTATTTGCTACTTCACTGTTACTGTTACATTGTGAGAATAATCCGATGGCACCCAAAGCCATCAGTCCGTTCAGCCAATTTCTTTTATTCATAAGTTCTTTTTTTGGTATGTAATTTAAATTATTTTCTCAATCTCTAAAAGCTAGTCCTGCCTTCTTCGTTCCGATACCTTCCAAGGCTTCGTCATACGCGCCTCCCTGTCTTGCGACTGGACACAGCCGATGCCCCGTTCCCTCATACTTCGATTCCCGCTGATATGCGTTTGCGGAAAGCGTCCTTTTTTCGAGAAAAGTATTTTTACTGCTAAAAGAATCACTCCAATAGCAACAATTAACACAGATATCAGAATAGTTTTCAACATTTCTATTACTTTTGCGCTACAAAGATAAGCGATTGCTCTAATGAGCTTCGCAAAACCGTTTTCATTTAATATAATTTAGCAATACGAAAGCTAAATAAGCAAATCGAATTAAAGACTATGAGCAATTCAATGGAATTGAAGCCTGCTGCCGTGTTTCACTACTTCAGTGAGATTTGTGCGGTGCCCCGTCCCTCCAAGAAGGAACAGCGGATGATTGCCTATCTGAAGGCATTTGGTGAGAAACATCAGTTAGAGACGAAAGTGGATGAAGCCGGCAACGTAATCATTCGTAAGCCTGCCACTCCCGGCTACGAAGATCGTCAGACCGTCGTTCTGCAATCGCATATGGATATGGTTTGTGAGAAGAATAGTGGCGTGGAACACAACTTCGACACCGACCCGATTCAAACCTATATCGACGGTGAATGGCTGCGTGCCAAAGGTACCACGCTGGGTGCCGACAATGGCATCGGTGTGGCCACAGAGCTCGCCGTATTGGCTGCTGACGACATCGAACATGGTCCCATCGAGTGCCTCTTCACCGTGGACGAGGAGACCGGCCTGACCGGCGCTTTTGCCCTGAAGAGAGGCTTTATGACGGGAGATATCCTCTTGAACCTCGACTCTGAGGACGAGGGCGAGATGTTCATCGGCTGTGCCGGAGGATGCCGCACCACTGCCACCTTCCGCTATAAATGGGTACCCGCTCCGCTGCACGACTTCTATTTTAAAATAGGTGTAAAGAACCTCACCGGCGGTCACTCGGGCGACGATATCAATAAGAATCGTGCCAACGCCAACAAGTTGCTTTCTCGCTTCATCTATGAGCAATACAACGAGTATATGCTCGGCGAGTTCAATCTGTACGAGTTCCAGGGAGGCAACCTGCACAACGCCATTCCCCGCGAAGCACACGCTTACTGCTCCGTCCCGATGGCCGACAAGGAGAAGATTCGCATCGCGTTCAACCTCTTCGCTTCTGAGGTAGAAGAGGAGTTCAGCGTCACCGAGAAGGGCATGGAGCTCTATCTGGAGAGCGCTGAGCCCAGCGAGCTCTATAAAGACGATCTGCACTGCATCGCCTATGATGACGCCCGTCGTTTCATCAGCGCCCTGCAAGCGGTCTGCAACGGTGTCTTCGCCATGAGTCAGGACATCGAGGGATTGGTGGAAACCTCCTCCAACTTGGCTTCCATCAAGATGGAGAAAGACTTCTCCATCACCGTCACCACCAGTCAGCGCAGCTCCATCCTCTCTGCCCGCATGAACGTAGCCAACTCCGTTCGTGCAGCGTTCGAGCTGGCAGGAGCAGAAGTGGAAGTGGGCGAGGGTTACCCCGGATGGAAGCCCAACCCGGCATCAGCCATCCTGAAAGTGGCCGAGCAGACCTACGAGGAGCTCTTCGGAGTAGCGCCGAAGGTGAAAGCCATCCATGCCGGACTGGAGTGCGGTCTCTTCCTGGAGAAGTACCCCCACATGGATATGATCTCCTTCGGACCGACGTTGCGTGGCGTTCACTCTCCCGATGAGCGCATGCACATCCCTTCCGTAGAGAAGTTCTGGAACCATCTGATGCTGATCTTGAAACGCATTCCGACTAAGAAATAAAGCAAGCTATTAACAACCCTACAGCCTGCTTTTTCATCCTCGGCCCCCTGCGATAAAATTTCGCAGGGGGCTTTTTCGCACTTCCTTTCGCCCTTCCTTCTCGTTCTTCCTCCTC
>CAYSOW010000060.1:8925-10277 GCA_964432715.1 uncultured Bacteroides sp. | reverse complement strand
ATTTCTTTTTCAGTTTCCATGATTTGTTTAACTTTGCGTACAGTTAAATAAAATCAGTACCAAAATGACACTTTTAGAAAGATTCTTAAAGTACGTTACCTTCGACACCCAATCATCAGAGGAGTCGGAGACCACCCCGAGCACCCCGAAACAGCTGGTGTTTGCTCGTTATTTGAAAGAAGAGTTAGAAGGCCTCGGCCTGCAGGAAGTAGTGCTCGATGAGCACGGCTACCTCTACGCCACACTCCCGGCCAACACCGATAAGCCCGTGCCCACCGTAGGCTTCATTGCCCACATGGACACCAGTCCCGACATGAGCGGTTATCAGGTGAAACCCCGCATCGTCAAGGCATACGACGGTCAGGACATCGTCCTCTCTGCCGAAGATCAGATCATCCTCTCACCCTCCCAATTCCCCGAGTTGCTGGCACATCAGGGCGAAGATCTGATTGTCACCGACGGTCACACCCTCCTCGGTGCCGATGACAAAGCCGGCATTGCCGAGATTGTCTCCGCCATGGTCTACCTGATGGAGCATCCCGAAATCAAGCACGGCAAGATTCGCCTCGGCTTCACCCCCGACGAAGAGATCGGTCGTGGTGCCGACAAGTTCGACGTGAAAGCCTTCGGTTGCGATTGGGGCTACACGATGGACGGTGGCGAGATAGGCGAGCTGGAGTTCGAGAACTTCAACGCAGCCGGCGCTAAAGTCATCTTCAAAGGCCGCAACGTACACCCGGGCTACGCCAAGAACAAGATGGTGAACGCCATGCTGGTGGCACACGCCTTCGAGAGCCTCCTGCCGCAGCACGAGACCCCCGAGCACACCGAGGGTTACGAAGGATTCTACCACCTGGTAGGCATGCAGGGCGACATCGAGCAAGCCAGCCTCTCATACATCATTCGCGACCACGACCGTGCACGCTTCGAGGAGCGCAAGCAGGTGATGGCACAGCTCACCGACTTCATCAACGCTCGCTATGGCGAAGGCACCGCCCGTCTGGAGGTGCGCGACCAGTACTATAATATGCGCGAGAAGATAGAGCCCGTGATGCACGTGGTAGACATCGCCTTCCAGGCCATGGAGCAAGTAGGCGTGAAACCCGAAGTGAAACCCATCCGCGGTGGTACAGACGGCGCCCGTCTCTCGTTCGAAGGACTCCCTTGCCCGAACATCTTCGCCGGAGGAATCAACTTCCACGGACGTTACGAGTTCCTGCCCATTCCTTCGTTGGAGAAAGCCTGTGAGGTAGTGGCTAAGATTGCCGAATTAGTGGCTGCAAAATAATCAGCTGCATAATATCAGCTTTTCCACGGAAGCGATAGGCATCCCAACGGAAGCATCAGCATCC
>CAYSOW010000060.1:5736-8825 GCA_964432715.1 uncultured Bacteroides sp. | reverse complement strand
CCAACGGAAGCAATCCGCATTCCAACGGAAATGGCTGTCTCACAAAGAAATATTAATTCTCTGGATTCCTTCCTGCAAGCTGCAAGCCGGCAGGAAGGGATCTCCGGGAATTTCCCGTAATTTCCCGGGAATTTCTCATAATTTCCATCATTCCCCATAATTCTTATCTCCGTTAATCTTAAGACTATGTCAGAATTAGATCCCCTCATCAGAGACTTGGCACTCATCCTGATCAGTGCCGGAATCATGACATTAATCTTCAAATGGCTCAAGCAACCCCTCGTGTTGGGCTACATCGTGGCAGGCTTCCTGGCCAGTCCGCACATGCCCTATACCCCCTCCGTTGAGGACATGAACGACGTGAAGGTCTGGGCCGATATCGGTGTCATCTTCCTCCTCTTTGCCCTGGGGCTCGAATTCAGTTTCAAGAAACTCGTCAAAGCCGGGAGCACCGCCATCATCGCCGCCTGCACCATCATCCTCTGCATGATAGGCATCGGCATCTTCGTAGGCACCTCCTTCGGCTGGCAACAGATGGACAGCATCTACCTCGGTGGAATGCTCGCCATGTCATCCACCACCATCATCTATAAAGCCTTCGACGACATGGGGTTACGCCATCAACGCTTCGCCGGACTGGTGCTGAGCGTGCTCATCCTGGAAGACATCCTCGCCATCGTCCTGATGGTGCTGCTCTCCACGTTGGCCGTCAGCAAGAACTTCCAAGGCACAGAGATGGTAGCCAGCATCGCCAAGCTCGTCTTCTTCCTCGTCCTATGGTTCGTCGTCGGCATCTACCTCATTCCGCTCTTCCTGAAGCGAATGCATAAATACATGAGCAACGAAACCCTGCTCATCGTCGCCCTCGGCATGTGCTTCGGCATGGTCGTACTGGCCGCACAAACCGGCTTCTCCGCCGCTTTCGGTGCCTTTATCATGGGCTCCATCCTGGCCGAGACCATCGAAGCAGAACACATTGATAAGCTCGTAGCGCCCGTCAAAGACCTCTTCGGAGCCATCTTCTTCGTCTCCGTCGGCATGATGGTAGACCCCGCCATGATTGTGGAGTATCGTTACCCCATCATCGCCATCGTCCTCGCCATCCTGCTGGGACAGAGCATCTTCGGCACCGGCGGATTCGTCCTTGCCGGACAACCGTTGAAGGTGGCCATGCGCTGCGGATTCAGTTTGACACAAATCGGAGAGTTCGCCTTCATCATCGCCTCCCTGGGCGAGAGCCTGCAGGTGACCAGCTCCTTCCTATATCCCATTGTGGTGGCCGTCTCCGTGATTACCACCTTCACCACCCCCTACATGATTCGCCTTTCTGCGCCCGCCTATGACCTGCTGGAGCGGAAGATGCCCTCGCGCTGGATGCACGCCCTCAACCGCTACGCCTCGCGCTCGCAAACCACGGTGGATCAAGAGAACACCTGGCACAAGTTCCTCCTGGCCGTCGGTCGTCTGGTGGGCATCTATTCCATCCTCACCATCGCCGTGATAGCCATCTGCTATAACTTCATCTACCCCCTGATAGGCGAACTCCTGTCGCCTGTCTGGAGCCGTTGGATAGGCACCATCTTCACCCTGCTCTGCATGTCGCCCTTCCTGCGTGCCATGCTGATGAAGAAGAACCACTCCATCGAGTTTCAGAAACTGTGGCAGAACAACCGCTTCAACCGCGCGTCACTGGTCTCCACCATCATCCTGCGCCTGGTCATTGTGGTCTGCTTCATCATCTACGTCATCTCCAGCTCCTTCCAGCTCTCCTGGGCCCTCCTCGTAGGCATCGCCCTGCTGCTGGTCCTGCTGATGGTCTTCTCGCGCCGCCTGAAGCACCAGTCGATTGTGATGGAGCGCACCTTCATCCAGAACCTGCGCGTGCGCGATTTGAAGGCCGAGTTCTCAGGCGAGAAGAAGCCCGGATATGCCGGCCATCTGCTCTCGAAAGACCTTCACCTGTCGGACTATGACATCCCCACCAATTCGCTCTGGGGAGGCAAGACGCTGCAAGAGCTCGACTTTGGTAAGAAATATGGCGTACACGTGGCTTCCATCTTGCGTGGCAAGCAACGCATCAACATCCCCGGGGGTAGGGAACGACTCTTCCCGAACGACCGGATTCAGGTGATTGGCACCGATGAGCAGCTGGCCACCTTCGCCAAGGCGGGAGAGGAGATCTCCTCCGTGCTGGAGAATATGGACGTGGAGAAACGCGAGATGAGTCTGCGACAGTTTGTGGTGGACCAGGGTTCTCCCTTCCTGGGCAAGAGCATTCGCGAGAGCGGCATCCGCAATCGCTACAAATGCCTGGTAGTGGGCGTGGAAGAGAACGATGGAACCCTCTTCTCGCCCAACATCGACCATCGCCTGAAAGCCGGTGACATCGTCTGGGTGGTGGGCGAAAACGAAGCCGTCCATGCCCTTTTGGATGAAAAAGTGGAGTCTACCGACAGAAAAAGTAGGGAAGAGGAGTGATAAATCGGAAATAATCCCTAATTTTACCGCTGAAAGAAAATTTCAGCACGGGTCTTTCCATGAAGATTCCAAAAACGATAAGGGAAAGCGCCCGTATCCATGGGGATAGTTTATAGATAATATTTTGAAAGATAATATTTTAATAGATAATATTTTAAAAGTAAAAGCATGAAAAGTGATCCTAAAGAATGTCTCTATTGCACCAACAATGAGACTTTGCACAATTTGATGATTGAAATCGCTCAGCTGAGCGTATCACGAGTTTTCCTCTTCAAAGAGCAAACTTACCGCGGTCGTTGCCTCGTAGCTTACAAAGACCATGTGAACGACCTGTTCGAACTTTCTGACGAAGAGCGCAACGCTTTCATGGCAGATGTAACACGTGTCACCAGAGCCATGGACAAAGCGTTCCATCCGGAGAAAATCAACTACGGTGCCTACAGTGACAAACTCTCACACTTGCACTTCCACCTCGCTCCGAAATATGTTGACGGACCGGACTACGGTGGTACTTTCCAGATGAACCCGGGTAAGGTTTATCTTTCTGATGCCGAATATCAGGAACTGATTGACGCCATCAAAGCAAATCTCTAATAAAACATCTTTAATAA
>CAYSOW010000060.1:0-5636 GCA_964432715.1 uncultured Bacteroides sp. | reverse complement strand
AACCATGACAGAGAAAAAATATAGCGGTGTCGTAGTGCCTATGGTCACTCCGGTCACCGCTTCCGGCGCACTCGATGAAGGCGCCGTACGCAAGATTGTAGAAAGCTTCGCACAGGCTGGTGTCTCTCCGCTTTTGATGGGCACCACCGGCGAAGGCAACTCCGTTTCTGCGGAGGATGGAGTGAAGATGGTTCGTGCGGCCGTAGAAACCGCCCAACATCGCATCACCATCTACGCCGGACTCACCGGCACTTGCTACAGTGAGCAACTGGTGGCAGCGGACAAATACGACCAGGCAGGTGCCGACGTCATTGTGGCCACCCTGCCCAGCTACTACGCCCTCACCGATGAGCAGATGTACAACTACTACGAAAGCTTGGCCAACGCCATCAAGCGCCCGCTGATGCTCTATAACATCAAAGCCACCACCCACATGTCCATCCCCGTTGATGTCGTTCGCCGTCTGAGCGAACACCCCAACATCGTCGGTCTGAAGGACTCTGAGCGCGACCTGGAGCGCATGGCAGCCTGCATAGAAATCTCCAAGAACAACCCCCGTTTCTCCTACTTCTGCGGATGGGCTGCCCAGTCGGCCTACAGTCTCTCGTTGGGAGGCGACGGCATCGTTCCGAGCACAGGCAACTTTGTGCCCGCCATGTTCCGCGAGCTCTATGACGCAGCGTTGAAGGGCGATACCGCCACAGCCAACCGCCTGCAGGAGGAGACCAATGCCATCGCCAAGATCTATCAGGAGGGACGCACCCTCGGCCAGTCGCTCACCGCACTGAAAGTGATGATGCAGGTAGACGGCCTTTGCGACCCCTACATGCTGCTTCCGCTCACCCGTCTTCCCAAGGAAGAAGAAGAGGCCATCGCAGCACGTGCCGCACAAGTGAAACGATAAAGCACATACCTTATTTATAACACCTTAAAAACACACTTTACAACGTATGAAGGAATCATACATCCATTGGATTGACTATGTGATTGTGCTCCTCTCCGTGGCTTTGGCCGTAGGAATGGGGTTCTACTTTGCTCATCGACAGAAAGATACCTCTGCCTATTACGCCGCTAGCGGAAAGATCCCCTCTTGGGCTATCGGAATGTCTATCTTCGCTACCCTCATCAGTAGCGTCACCTTCCTGGCCTATCCGGGTGCTGCCTATGAAGGCAACTGGATCTTGCTGGTGCAGGGACTGATGGTGCCCATCGTGCTGGTGGCGCTCATCGGCGTCATTGTACCGCTCTTCCGCCGCGTCATTAAACTGAGTACCTACGAATACTTCGAGCGCAGATTCGGCTTCTTTGCCCGCTTCTACGGCTCGCTGGCATTCTCCCTGGGCCACTTCTCCAAGATGGGCACCGTCTTCTACCTGGTGAGCCTGGCGCTCTCCGAGTTCCTGATGTGCGACATCTACGTCGTGTTGCTCACGCTGGGCGTAGTCATCATCCTGCTCACCCTCCTCGGAGGAATGGAGGCCATCATTTGGATGGACGTGATTCAGGGCTTCCTGCTCATTGGCGGCGGACTCATCTGTGCCGGTTTGCTGCTCTTCCTTCCGGAAGGCGGTCCCTCCACAGTGATGCGCGTAGCAGGGGAGTACAACAAGATCAGCTTTGGTCCGTACGACATGGACCTCACGAGCCTCACCTTCATCGTGATGGTGCTCAATGGTATCTTCTATGCCATCCAGAAGTATGGCACTGACCAGACCATCGTGCAGCGTTACCTCACGGCGAAGGACGACCGCAGCGCGAAGAAGGCTGCCTACATCGGCGTCTTCATGAGTGTGCCGGTATGGGCGCTCTTCATGTTCATCGGTACCGGACTCTTCGTCTTCTATCACCTCGACGGAAACATCCTGCCCGAGGGAATCAAGGCGGACGGCGTCTTCCCGTACTTCATCTCTACCCAGCTCCCGGTGGGCATCACGGGCTTGGTCATCTCGGCGCTGGCTGCCGCAGCCATCTCCAGTCTGGATGCCGACTTGAACTGCCTTTCTGCCATCGTGGTGCAGGACTATTACGTACGTTTCCGTCCCCATAGCACCGACAAGCAGCGCATGCGTGTCGGTCGTCGGGCAGTCATCTTCTCCGGCCTTGCCGCCGTGGGTGTTGCCCTGCTCTATGTGGCTTGGGGTGGGGAAGGCGTGCTGGGTGCCGTGTTCGGCCTCTACGCCATCTTCTCGGCAGGCATCGTGGGCCTGTTCCTGCTGGGCTTGCTCAGCCGGAGAGCCAACCGCAAGGGCCTCTACGTGGGCATTGCAGCCGCCGTGCTCTTTACGGCCTACGCCATGCTCACCTCCACGAAGTTCGACCTGGGCAACGGCAAGCAGCTGCTGCTCGATCTGGGCGATTGGAACTTTACGCACCACAAGTATATGCTGGGTGTCTATAGTCACCTCATCCTCTTCGTGGTGGGCTACTTTGCCAGCTATCTCTTCAAGGAGCCTTTGGCCGACAAGGAGCTGACCATCTACGGCTTCCTGGAGGAGCGGAAAAAGAAACGTGCTTTGGCTAAAGAGGGCGGTAAATAACGCCGCCCCCAAAACATATCATAGATTGGTAAAACATAACGAAATATGAAACCTATTACATTACTGCAACCTCAAAAAATCGTGTTTGGAACCGGTTGCACCACACAATTTTGTGATGATTATCTGAAAATGGGTTGGAAACGTCTCTTCATCCTGACGGCTCCCCCCATTGTCCCCCTCTTGAAAGAGACCCTCGACCGACTCACCGCTGCCGGTGTAGCCATTGAGATTTACGATCATATCACCCAGGAACCTTCGGTCACTGATTTCAAAACCATCCTCGCCGTTGCCCGCAAGTTCGGTGCCGACAGCGTGATTGGAGTGGGCGGCGGTAGCGTCATGGACCTCTCCAAACTGATTGCCACGCTGGTCAACAGCGATCAGCAAGTGGAGGACCTCTTCGGCACAGGCTTTGTCAAAGGTCGCGGCGTCTGGTTCGCTTGCATGCCCACCACCGCCGGCACCGGTAGCGAAGTCTCTCCGAACGCCATCCTGCTGGACGAGCGCGACAAGCTCAAGAAAGGCATCGTCAGTCCGTACCTCATTGCCGACGTTGCTTACGTTGATCCGCAGCTCACTGCCACCGTGCCCGCCAAAGTCACCGCGGAGACCGGCATGGACGCACTGACCCACTGCATCGAGGCCTACACCAACAAGTTTGCACACCCCTGCGTAGATATGTACGCCCTCATGGGCATACAGCTCATCTCGGCCAACCTGCTCCGTGCCGTCAAGAACGGTCAGGACATGGAAGCCCGTGAAGCCCTGTTGCTGGGCGCCCTCTACGGAGGTCTCTGCCTCGGACCGGTCAACACCGCTGCCGTACACGCCCTTTCATACCCCTTGGGAGGCGAGTTCCACCTCTCTCACGGACTCTCCAACGCCATCCTGCTGCCTTCTGTCATGAAGTTCAATCGCAGCGCCAACGTAGCGAAATACGCTCAGGTGGCACTGGCTTGCGGAGCCCCGAAAGGCGCCACCGACGAAGAGACCGCCGAGAATGGTGTAGCGTTTGTCACCAAGCTCTCTAAAGATTGCGGCATCCCCACCAACCTGACCCAGGTAGGTGTTCCCCGCGACGCCGTAGACCGCATGGCCAAAGCCGCCATGGAGGTGCAGCGCCTGCTGAAGAACAACCCGCGTCCCGTCACAGAGGCCGATGCCAAAGCCATCTACGAGAGCCTCTACGAGTAAACGCGATTTACAGAATATTGTATGTAGAACCCTGTAAATTTTATCCCTATGAATCAAAATTTACCCAAGATAGCAATCACCATGGGTGATCCCGCCGGCATCGGTCCGGAGATTGTAGCTCGTGCCCTGAGCCACCAATCCACCTACGAGCAATGCCGACCGCTGGTGACCGGTGACGCAGCCATCATGCAGAAGGCTGTAGAGTTGCTCCAACTCCCCCTCACCGTCCACGCCATCAGCAGCGTTTCAGAAGCCAAATTTGAGTATGGCACCATCGACGTGTTCGACCTCCACTGTGTGGATCTCAGCACCTTTGCCTACGGACAAGTGGCTGCGCAGTGTGGCAATGCCGCCTTCGTTTCTATTAAGAAAGCCATCGACTTGGCCATGGCCGATGAGGTGGACGCCACGGTGACCGCCCCCTTGAATAAGGAAGCGTTGAACCTCTCCGGCCACCATTTCGACGGCCACACCGAGATTTACGCCACCTTCACGAACACCAAGAAATACGCCATGTTGCTGGCCGACGAGTTCCTGCGTGTCATCCACGTATCCACCCACGTCTCCCTGCGCGAAGCATGCGACCGTGTGAAGAAGGCCCGCATCATCGAGGTGACCGAGCTCATCAACGACGCCTGCATCCAGTTTGGCATCGAGCATCCGCGCATCGGTATCGCCGGACTGAATCCGCACTCCAGTGACAACGGACTCTTCGGTTGGGAAGAGGAGAAAGAGATCATCCCCGCCGTGCAAGAGCTCACCAAGCGCGGCTTCAACGTCGTCGGTCCCGTACCCCCCGACACCCTCTTTGCCAAAGCCAAGTGCGGCCAGTTTGACGGCTGTGTAGCCATGTATCACGACCAAGGTCACATCCCCTTCAAGGTGGTAGGATTCAACTGGAACAAAGAGACCGGCAAGATGGACAGCGTGAAGGGTGTCAACATCACCCTCGGCCTCCCCATCATCCGCGTTTCTGTGGACCACGGAACCGCCTTCGACGTAGCCGGCAAGGGCGTAGCGAGTGAAGATGCCATGATGTTGTCCATCGATTACGCCACCCGCATGGCGCACAATCGACTTAAAAGAAAGGCAAACGCATGATAGTAGCAGTCATTGCCGATGATATCACCGGTGCCGCCGAGATGGCCGGCATCGGTTTTCGCCATGGCTTCAAGACCAGCCTGATGACGATGACGGGACAAGAGGAGACGCTCACCTTGCCCGACTGTGAGTTACTGGTGTGTGCCACGGATACCCGTTCTCAGACGGAGCAGGAGGCAGTCCGCATCACGCGGCAAGTCACCTCCCGTCTGGTGGAAGCCGGTGTGCGCTATTTCTTCAAGAAAGTAGATTCAGCGTTGCGCGGCCATGTAGAAGCCGAGTTGCAGGCCATGCTGGAGGTGCTGCCCTACGAGTCCGCCCTCTATCTGCCCGCCAACCCCTCCAAAGGTCGCATCATAGCGCATGGGCAGTACACCCTCAACGGACGTCCGCTCCATGAGACCGACTTCGCCGTAGATCCGGAGTTCCCCGCCACCACCTCCACGCTCACCGAGCGTTTCCCCTCCCTGCAGCCCTGGGATCCGGAAGTAGCCATGTCCGCCCACGGACTCTACACCGCAGATATGGTTTCCCACTTCCAGCTGCAGTTCCTGTTGAAGCAAGTCCACATCGGACAAACCCTCTTGGCAGGAGCCGCCGATCTCTTCGAAGCACGCCTTCGTCAGTTCGCTTTCGAGAAATGCTCCATGAATCCCGTGGAAGAGAATCCGGAGGATGCAGAAGAACGCGCAGAACGGGAAGCGAAAGAACGGGCGGAACGGGAAACGAAAGAACGGGCGGAAGCTGAAGCAAAAGCGTGTGCGAATGGTGAATCGGAAGCACGTTCGGAAAGCGAATCGAAAG
>CAYSOW010000059.1:0-13552 GCA_964432715.1 uncultured Bacteroides sp. | reverse complement strand
AACAAAACATATCACATTAAACCAATTAAAGCATAACAGAATCAATCACCATAGGAATTTGTGTGAACGAGGTATTAGCTTTAGTTTTTAAGTAGTTTGAAGGAAGAGGGGAGTGGGGAGCCCCATAACGACCCATTCCCGCTCTTCCTTTTAACTGCTCTTTTTGATTCAACTTACTTTTTATAAACAACACCATGAGATTCCACAGACCATTACTGACATTATCCCTCTGTGCATTGACGCTCGCCTGTGGCAGTAGCGACGATTCTTCCACTTCCCCGCTGGCAGGAAGTTCCCTCTCGCTGAACACCGTGACCGCAGCCACGGACGCAACCGGTGTGAGCACCATTCGACAAGGAGATCAGGTGGGTATCACCCTCTGGGACGGATCGAACGGAGAAACGCTCTGCCTCAATCAACAATTGGCAGTGGGCGAGAACGGTGAGCTGGTGGGCACAGAAAGCGTAACAATCCCCTCAGACGCCACTTCAGTCAACCTCTTCGCTTATATACCCTATCGCAGCGAATGGAGCACCAATGTCAACTATCGACGCGTGGAGGTCTATGCCGACCAAAGCACTTACGAGAACTATCACGCCAGCGACCTGCTCATCGGAACGCCTGTAGGCGGTAACCCCGTACGCAGCACCAACGTACAACTGAACTTTGAACACGTGATGGCACGCATCAATGTGGAGCTGACCGACCCCACCGAACAAGTGGGCATCTCAGAAGCCGCCATCCGCATCATCAACGTATTGACCGCTGTCTTTGTAAACCCCTACACCGGAGAAGTCTCCACCATAGAGGGACAGACCGGCAGCATCCTGACCTATCGCACGCTGGGCACCGACCTGACGCGCAGCAACCGACGCGAAACCAAGTCGGCCATCCTTCCTGCACAAACCATTACCGCAGGAACCCCTTTTATAGAAATCTATATCAGCGCTAAGAAATATACCTTCGGCATCCCCGAAACCATCACCTTGACGCAAGGTGCCGAGTACAACTACGCACTGGTGCTCAACGGAGACGAAGTGGAACTGCTCTCCACCACCGTGCGCGACTGGAACGCACAGGGCACCACCGATATCTATGTAGATGACCCCACTCAAGACTGACGCTATGAAACAATTCGAGGCTATGAAATGTAAACAGAATATATTCGTAAGGACACTCCTCTTCACCCTGATGCTGCTGTTCGTACTGATGGCTCGTGCAGACGACAAGTACATCACGGTGAAAGGAACCGTGTCCGACTCCTCCGGAGAGCCCCTCATAGGTTGTACGGTGATGGTGAAAGGCACTGCGCTGGCCACCATTACCGACCTTTCCGGAGCCTTTACGCTGACCGTGCCCGAGAAGGCATTGCTCGACTTCTCCTACATGGGTTACCAAACCAAGCAACTGAAGCCGACCGCCACCATGAAAGTGGTGCTGGAAGAGTCGACCGTGATGCTGAACGAGGTGGTGGCCGTGGGTTACGGTATGATGAAACGCAGTGACGTGACAGGCTCCGTCACCTCCGTCAGCGGCGACGACCTGACCCAGAGCCAGGCCACCTCCGTGGACCAGATGCTGCAAGGTAAGGCAGCCGGTATACAAATCAATACCAACAGTGGTGCCGCCGGGGGTGGTGCCAGTGTGCAGGTGCGTGGTATCAACTCGCTGAACGGTACCAACGAACCCATCTACGTCATCGACGGAACCATTATCCAAGCCTCCGCCGGTGACGATGTCTACTCCAATCCCCTGGCTGATATCAACCCCAACGACATAGAGAACATCGAGATCCTGAAGGATGCCTCCGCCACCGCTATCTACGGTTCGCAAGCCGCCAATGGTGTGGTCATCGTCACCATGAAGAAAGGTAAGGAGGGCGACACACGCATCAACTTCAAAGGAACCTGGGGCGTGGAGAGCCGACCCACCAAGATAGCCATGATGAACCTGAGCGAGTATGCCCAATGGAACACCGATGTGCGTCTGGCTTCAGGCTACACTGCCTCCGACTACTTCAGTAACGCTGCCATGCTGGGCGGCGGTACCGACTGGCAAGAGGCGCTCTTCCGCGACGCCTTCCGACAGGAGTACAACCTCTCGGCACGAGGCGGCAACAAGTCGATGACCTACAGTCTCTCGGCCAACTACTTCGACGAGGAAGGTATCGTCATCAATAACGACTTTGAACGACTCACCGCCCGCGGTGCCATGGATATCAAGGCCTACAAATGGCTCAACTTCGGCGCCACCTTCAATGTGGGCACCAACAAACGAAACACCGGTATGGCCTCCTGGAGCACCATCGCCAACGTGTTGGGACAGTCGCCCAACATCCCCGTGAAGCTGCCCGACGGCTCGTGGGGAAAGTCCTCTTACAACGACGAGACGGCCTCCTACAGCGCCAACCCTATTGCCGTGGCCTCTGTGACCACGCGACTCAACAAGGCGATGACCACACGCGCCAACTTCTACGTGGAGCTGAAGCCCGTGAAATGGCTCACCTGGCGCAGTGAGTACACCTTCGACGCCAATATCGACAACTATCGCTATCATCTTCCCGCCTACGACTTCGGTGGTACGGTGAATGCGGAAGCTACGCATACGGCCTATAAGACTTACAACCAATACACGGCGCTGAAGAGCTTTGCTACGGCCACCTATAAGAAGAAACGCCACAGCCTGACCGCCATGTTGGGTTACGAACAGAACTCACGCTACAAGAACTATATTTGGGGTACTCGTCAGGGGGGAAGCGATGTGGACACGTCGCTCTCTTCGGGCGACCCTTCCCTGGACAGCAACGTGGGCTACACGACGAGAGTGAACTTCAGTTCCTACTTCGGACGTGCCTCTTACTCCTGGGCCGACCGCTACCTGGTGACGGCTACGCTGCGACGCGACGGTAGTTCTCACTTCGCCCGCGGACAGCGGTGGGGCACTTTCCCCTCCGTAGCGCTGGGCTGGCGCATCGACAAGGAGAACTTCTTCTTGCCGCTCACGGAGCAAATCTCTAACCTGAAACTGCGTCTGGGCTATGGCGTGGTGGGTAATGCCAACATTGCCGACAACACCTATCAGCCTACCTTCTCGGTGGTGCAATCCAACTTCGGCAGCAGTTACGCTACGGCAAACATGCCGAACTACGACGGACTGACGTGGGAGAAGACCGACTCTTGGAACGTGGGTCTCGACCTGAGTCTGGCGGGCAACAAGTATGAGTTTATCTTCGATCTCTATCAGAAGAATACGCGCGACTTGCTGCTGCAGACGGCACAACCTTACTACACCGGTAGCAACAGCAACATTACGGGTGGTACCACCTCGCAATGGGCCAATATCGGTTCCATGCGCAACCGTGGTCTGGAGATTACCTGGATAGCCAACTTCATCAATACGAAACGACTGAAGTGGAAATCAACCCTCTCATACACCATGGTGGACAATGAGGTGACGGCGCTGAACAACGAGAACGGTTACATCGACAAGCGTCTCGACTCGTCGTGGGCAGGTAATGAGACGGTGACACGTACGGCAGTGGGACACTCGGTGAGCCAGTTCTACGGCTACAAGCTGAACGGACGTATCAACAGTGCTGCCGACTTTCTGCGTAACAACGGCGACGGAACGAGTACGGTGACGGTGGCCACTCCGAACTATCGGGTGGGCACGGTGGTGAGCAATGCCGATGCCACGGCTCTCTATACCTCCGTGGGCGACTTCCTCTTCAAGGACCTCAACGGCGACGGTATCATCGACAGCAACGATATGACCTTCCTCGGTACGGCACTGCCTACCTTCACCCTGGGATGGAACAATGCATTCACTATGGGCAACTGGAAGGTGACCCTCTTCTGCTACGCATCGGTGGGCGGCAAGGTGTTCAACTTTGCCCGTCGACGCACGGATGAGCCTTCGGCCATCAACGGCTCCTATAACAACAAGTCGACCCGCGTAATCAACTATGCGCACCTGGGCTATCTGGACGGCAACGCCAACAACAAGGATGTGTGGAACGTCTACGTGGAGGAGGGAGCCGACCCGCTGGAGTCGCGCATCGACTATAACAACGGTAACTATAACTCGCGCGTCAGCGACCGCTACGTGGAGAATGGCGACTATCTGCGCATCAAGACGCTCTCGTTGACCTACTCCGTGCCGAAACGCAAGATTAAGAAATGGAATATGCAGTCGCTCAACCTGACGCTGAGCCTGCAGAACCTCTACACGTTTACCGGCTACAGCGGCTATGACCCGGAGGTGGGCAGCAACAACGGTCAGTACTCATTCAGCAGCTCGGGCATGTTGCTCTACGGCGTGGACACGGGACGTATCCCGACCCCGCGTATGGCCACCTTTACGCTGGATACCACCTTCTGACGATACGCACTAATATATGTTCTGTTATGAGAAAAATCTTTCTGTTATGAGAAAATTGATCATCCAAATAAGTTTGTGGAGCCTGGCACTGACTCCGTGGCTGACGAGTTGCGAGGACTATCTGGACACGACGAACGAGAGTGTCTACCCGGCTCACGAGGCGCTGCAGAGCATCAGCGACCTGCAGAGCACGACGGCCTATCTCTACGCAGCGCCGTGGTACTACTTCCACAAACAGCGCTTTGTGCAGTTGAGCGACTGTCGCGCAAACAATATCTATACGGGTTCTACCTCCAGTGCCTTTGCTTTGATGGGCACCTTCAGCGAGGCGAACGACAACACGGTGATTAGTCACGCCTGGGGCAGCCTCTACAATGTGCTGGCACAGAGTGCTTACATCGTGAATGACTACGTGCCTTACTGCCGGGAACAGGGCATCGGTACCGAATCGGAACTGAAGGCTTGTCTGGCGGAATGCGCCTTTATGCGTGCCATGGCCTATTGGCAACTGGCGATGTTCTGGCACGATGTGCCCATCGTGGACAATCCGGTGGAGGCGGACAACAATGCACGCGCCAACCGATTCAGCGACGTGCTGGTGTATGCCATCATGAACGCGGAGTATGCCGAGAAGTGGTTGCCGAAGCGGCAGACGGAGACGGGACGGGTGTCGAAGCTCTCGGCCATGGGACTGCTGTCGCGACTCTACCTCACGGCTGCCAACTATGCGCAGGGCGGACACTTTGAGGAGGAGGTGACGACGCAGGTGCTGAAGCCTTACTATGCCGACGATATGGTGTGGCTGAAGGCGAGCTCGCTGCAGCAGTTCTTCTATCAGAAGGCGGTTGATGTGGCCACTGAGTGTATCGCTGAGGGACCGACTTCGGGCTACGGGATGATGGACGACTATGAGGAGCTTTTCCGCGTGCAGAGCAACAACTGCCGGGAGGTGCTCTTCGCTCTGCAGTTTGTGAGTGGCTCTACCACTTACGGCATTTGCAACGATCAGCAGGAGACTTACTGTTACGACCGTTGTCTGGACAACAACTGGGGCATCGGCTATCTGCGGGCTTCGTATGACTTCATTCTGGACGCTATTCATCGCGGGGGTGTTTCGCGTACACGCGGTAACATCATGCCGAGCTATATGACCTACACTTATCTCTATCACGAACTGGACACTTGTGCCAAGAAGGGTGATACGTGGACCTGCAGCAACATGTCGACGCTGCCCATCAAGAAGCAGGTGGTGGGCGGTCCGATGGGTACGGGCAATATCGGTGTGAAGGGAAACTCCGGTTTCTGTACGCCGATGCTCCGTATGGCGGAGGTCTATCTGAACCTGACGGAGGCGAAGATGGGCTTGCAGGGCGTGACGGCTACCACGGATGCGGAGACGCTGGAAGGGGTGAATGTGGTGCGTCGCAGGGCTTATCGCACCGAGATAGAGCAGGGACGCTACCGTGGCGATTACGGCAAGACGGGCCCCTTTACGCTCGACTCGATGCTGATAGAGCGACGGATGGAGTTCTTCTGCGAGGGACTGATCTGGCAGGATGTGGTGCGTCGCTCTTTCATGGGAGAAGAGGAGATGCAGCATATGCTGGACTATGCCAACAACCGCTTGGCGGAGACAGATCCGGTGATGGGTTGCTATCGCCTCTACTCATATCGTTACACCGGCAACTCGAAGGATGTGACGAAGCTGGGTAAGGTGGCGCTCTCTACCAACTCGATGGGCGAATATACTTACAGTCGCTCCTCGCGCGAGGTGGTGCACAACGTGACGGAGGGCAGCTGGTGTCACAGTAGTGCCGACGGAGTGGAGGATAACATCTGGAGTACCATCTATCCGCCCTCAGAGACCCTGCAGGCACCGGCACTGCTGGAGCAACCGGTGGCGTATGATTTTACGGAAATTCTTAACCATAAGGAGGAATATCATGATTAACTACAGAACGAGTTTGGGCGGATGGCTGCTGGGCTTGCTCAGCCTGACGGCCTGCAGCGACGGCGATGCTCCGCAGATTGACGGGGTGTGGCTCAATGTCAGTACCGCTCCCGCCGTGGAGGTGGTCTGCGCTTACCCCGGTCAGGTGCTCTGCCTGCGCGGTAATCATCTGACCGGCGTCTCGGCCCTCTATGTCAATGATTCGAAAGTCAACATCGACGGCTCTTACATCTATGCCACCGATGTCAGTTATACCTTTACCGTCCCCACGGACGTGCATGTGAGCGAGGATTACGACCTGTGTGACATTCGATTGGTGACGGGCGACGGGGAGACGGTCTACTCGCCTTTCATCATCAAGGCGAAGAGTCAGAAGCCCTCCATCACGAAAGTCTCTACCACCACGCTGGCGGAAGCGGAGTCACTGACACTGACAGGCAAGAACCTGGACGGTGCGGTGGAGGTGTGGCTGCCTACGGTGTTCGACGGAAGGGTGGAGTGTGAGCTCGATCCGCGTACTCCGGCCACAGCCACCTCGGTGACGGTCATCATTCCGCCGAAGGTGACCTTCACCTACGGACGGGCGGAGATTGTGATGAAGAAGACGGAGTACGTCTCCAACCGCGCCGGACGAACCTTTTACGAGTCAGTCTATTCCGACAACTATAGTTTCAATAATCAATAAGGAGGTGCAGCATGAAAAGATTTAAATTCCAATGGTTAATCCTGAGCTTCATGCTGTGGGGAGCCCTCCAGAGCTGTTCCGACGGAGACGGGAACAACGGGGATGCACTCTCGGAGGCACTGACGTTTGTTCCCGCTTTCCTGGAGGTGAGCGATGATGCTACGACGGCCACCATCGACTTGCAATGGAGCAACACTTCCTGGAACATCGAAGTGGAGGAGGGAGAGATTGTGCAGTCGGTCGCTCCGCTTCAGGGAGGCAGTAACGCCTCTTCAGGCACGACGACGCTGACCTTGACGCTGAACCCTAATCAGGGAGAGGAGCGCAGGGCGCAGGATTTGCTGGCACGCGACGGACTGGGACGGGTGCGCAGGTTTGTGCTGACGCAGCGTCGTTTCTCGCAATGGCAGACGGTGGCGGTGGATCCGGCTACGCGCTATCAGCAGGTGGAGGGATTCGGCGGTATGTACAACCCCTACATCTGGACGCCGAGCAACCTGGTGAGCAACTCGGAGATTGATAAGCTCTACGGCGAGACGGGACTGGGTTACAACATCATGCGACTGATGATTTACAGTGACAAGAGTGCCTGGAGCAAGGATGTGAGCGGGGCACAACGGGCGCAGAAGAAGGGTGCCATCGTCTTTGCTTGTCCGTGGGACTGCAAGGATGCGTGGGCGGATTCGGTGACGGTGGGCAACTCGCGTCGCAAGCATCTGCTGCCGGCACACTATGCTGACTATGCCAACCATCTGTGTGACTTTATTACCTATATGAAGGGGCGTGGCGTGACGATTTACGGCATCACGGTGCAGAACGAGCCCGACGGTAGTTTTGTCTACTGGACGGCCTCGGAGCTGGCTACCTTCATCAAGACGTACGGGGCGCAGATTCGGGCGAAAGGGGTGAAGCTGATGTCTCCGGAGCCGGAGGGCGTCAATATCAACTATATCTCAACGATTACGAACGATGCGGAGGCCATGGCGCAAATCGACCTGGTGGCAACGCACACCTATACGGGCTTTATTGACGAAGCGGACAACGGGTCGGCGAAGCGGAACTTCCTGGCCAACCTCTACCTGACGCAACTGCAACCGGCAGGCAAGGGGTGGTGGATGACGGAGCACCTCTTCAACGATGGCAGCAATGCTTCCTATCCCAGCGAGATGCTCTTTCAGCAGTGGAGCTACAACCTGACGCATCTGGCCAGGGAGATTCACGACTGTATGACGAGCTATGCCGGGGCTTATGTCTATTGGTATCTGAAGCGTTACTACGGCTTGCTGGGCGACAACGACGACCTGTCGCCGGTGGGTAACGGGGAGATTACGAAGAACGGATACATCCTGGGACATTATGCCGGTTATGCAGCCGGGAGTGTGCGTATCGGTGCCGAGAGTCCGACGGAGGAGCTGACGGTGACGGCCTATGAGCAGAGCTCTGTGCTGACCACAGTGGTGCTGACAAACTACGGCACGGAGTCGTTGCCGGTGAAGGTGACGGGTACCTCGGCCACTTGTGCGGAGGCGGTGACCACCACCGAGAGCGCGAATATGCAAGCGCTGACGGTCAAGGCGGAGGAGGGCGAAGTGCTGCTGACACTGCCACCGCAGAGCATCACTTCCGTGAAATGTTACAACTATTGAATAGGTAAATAGAAAGAAGATGAATATGAAGAAATGGACCTTATTATATGCCGGTTCGCTGCTGACCTTGATGGCGAACGCTGCTTGCGGAGGCGGAGGGGAGAATCCAATCGTTGCTGATGAGGAGAACGTGACGGAGCTGGAGGACCCGATGGAGGATCAGGCATCTACACACTATAATTACTCGGAGAAGATGTCGCTGGGCTACCACAATCCCATCTCCGACTATATGTTCTTTGCCGACCCGACGGCCATTGAGTATGAGGGACGCCTCTATGTGTATGGCACCAACGACTCGCAACAGCTGGCGGAGAGTGCATCGGGGGCGGAGAACACTTTTGAGAAGATTCACTCGTTTCAGGTGGTCTCTACGGAGGACTTGGTGAACTGGACTTACCACGGCACCATCGACGTGAAGGCGATTGCTCCTACGGGACGAGGAGTGGCTTGGGCGCCCTCTATCGTCAGCCGGAAGGAGGCGGACGGGCAGACGCATTTTTATATGTTCTACTCGTCGAGCGGGGCAGGTGTGGGACTGCTGACGGCGACTCACCCATTGGGCCCTTGGAGCGCTCCGCTGGGGGGTAACGACTTCATCGACTATCGTAACCCGGCCATCGGCGACTGTCCCAATCCTTTCGATCCGGGAGCGGTGATTGATGACAACGGGACGGCTTGGCTGGCGTTTGGCGGAGGCGTGGCTTCCAACGGAACCGACTTTCAGCCGGGCTCTACACGCATCTGTCGCTTATCGTCCGACCTGCTGAGTGTGGAGGGAGAGATTGCCTCTATCCCTGCGCCCTATTTCTTCGAAGCGAGTGAGCTTTACTACATTGGTGGACGATGGATTTATCTCTATAACACCTCCTGGAAGAGTCGTACGGAGTGGAACCTGGCAGGCATCGAGGCACCGAGTTCCTGCTGCATGAGCTACATGAGCAGCGAGACGCCCCTGCAGTCTGACAGCTGGGCGTACAAGGGTGTGGCGCTGCGCAACCCCGGTAAGGAGGGAATGGAGTATGGCAACAACCATACGCACCTCCACAAGTACAAAGGGACGTACTACATGCTCTATCACACCACCCACTATCAGAAGTCGATTGATGTGTCGGGCGGTTATCGCTCTGTCTGCATTGACCCGATTACTGTGAACGAGGCTACAGGGGCTATCTCTTGCGGAAAGATGACTCACCAGGGCGTGAACCAGTTGACACCGGTGGATGGATTTCAGACGCAACCCGCTTCTCAGGCATCGGCCACCTATGGCATCAGCTATGAAGCAGGAGAGGGCGCGGGAGAGATGGTGGTGCATGCCACCGGCGCCGGTCAGGCATTTCGGGTGAACGGTGTGAATGGCGTAGGAGCCTCCTCCTTGCGGCTGAAGGTGAAGGGCAAGGGCATCCTCTACCTTCGTCAGGACGACCCGGACGGCAAGCTGCTGGGGAAGGTGGCCTTCGAGGCTGCGGAGTGGAGTGACTGCACGATGGAGCTCAAGAAACCGTTGACGGCCCTGAGCAACCTCTGCTTCTCTTTCGGTCCGGGCGAGAGCTACTTCAAGGAGTGGCAGTTTGTGCAATGAACCAAAGTGTAGGCACCGGTGTTAAAGGGGTGTATCAGAACCTTTTAAAAACGATTGCTTATGCCACACATCGACATCAAATGTTATCCGAAACACTTAACTCCGAAAGAGTTTGAGACTTTCATTCATGAGTTGACCCAGCTTGCCGAGAAGCACTTGCACGCCGGGGAGGGGGATGTCTCTATCCGCTACACCGAGATTCCGGCCGAGCGTTGGAAGGAGGAGGTGTGGAGCCGGGAGATTCTTCCGCAGATGGAACATTTGGCTAAAAAACCGGGTTACAAGATGTAGGCTGCGAGATGTTTTTTATATCTTTGCATCCATCAGCTAGTATGGATTCAGCATGACGGATGAGACACATCGCACCTACGTAGCCATCGACCTGAAGTCTTTCTTCGCGTCGGTGGAGTGTGTGGACAGAGGATTGGACCCTTTGTCCACTAACCTTGTTGTGGCGGATGCTTCGCGCACGGAGAAGACCATCTGTCTGGCGGTATCGCCTTCGCTGAAGAGCTATGGCATCGCGGGGCGCGCCCGTCTCTTTGAGGTGGTGCAGCGGGTGAAGGAGGTGAATCAGGCACGACGCTTGCAGGTGCCCGGCGGACGACTGACCGGGAGTTCTTCTTCCGACCCCGAGCTGAAGGCGCATCCGGAGTATGCGGTGGACTATCTCATCGCTCCGCCTCGCATGGCGAAATACATCGAATACAGTACCCGTATCTATCAAGTCTACCTGCGCTACATCGCTCCCGAGGATATTCACGTTTACTCCATCGACGAGGTCTTTATAGACGTCACGGCTTATCTGTCAACCTACAAGATGACGGCACACGAGCTGACCATCCGCATGATTCGGGAGGTGTTGGCTGAGACGGGCATCACGGCTACGGCGGGTATCGGCAGCAATCTCTATCTCTGTAAGATAGCCATGGATATCGTGGCGAAGAAGATGCCTGCGGATGCCGACGGGGTGCGCATTGCGGAGCTGGACGAGCAGAGCTATCGGGAGCAGTTGTGGGACCATCGACCGCTGACGGCCTTTTGGCGGGTGGGGCATGGCATCGCACGGAAGCTGGAGCTCTACGGCATCTTCACCATGGGGCAGCTGGCTCGTTTCTCGCTGTCGCACGAGGAGTTTCTCTATAAGCTCTTCGGGGTGAATGCGGAGCTGCTGATTGATCATGCGTGGGGCTATGAGCCTTGCACGATGGAGATGGTGAAGGCGTATCGTCCGGAGACGAACTCGCTCTCGAACGGGCAGGTGCTGCAGTGTCCCTACAACTTTGCCAAGGCGCGGGTGGTGGTGCAGGAGATGGCGGACGCTATCTCGCTGGAGCTGGTGGACAAGCGTTTGGTGACGGATCAGCTGGTGCTGACGGTGGGGTATGATGTGGAATCGCTGACGAGCCCTGCCATTCGCGACGGTTATCAGGGGGAGGTGGTGCGTGATCATTACGGGCGCCTGGTGCCCAAGCATGCACATGGTACGGCGAATCTGCCGCAACCGACTTCTTCGATGCGCAGGATGAGCGAGGCGATTCTTTCGGTGTACGACCGGGTTGTGAATCCGCACTTGCTGATACGGCGACTGACCATCACGACGAATCATGTGGTGAGGGAGGAGTGTGTAACGGCTCCGCAGCAGGCGTTGCAGCTGGATCTATTTACGGATTATGAGGCGTTGGCAAAGGAGCGGGAGCAGGAGGCGAAGGAGCTGGCTCGCGAACGACGGATGCAGGAGACGCTGCTGCATATCAAGAAGAAATTTGGCAAAAACTCGGTGCTGAAGGGTCTGAACTATGCGGAGGGGGCGACGGCCAAGGATCGTAATCAACAGATTGGAGGACATAAGGCATGAGTGATTCTTACGAAGATATTATCCATTTACCGCATCCGGTGTCGAAGCGTCATACGCCGATGTCGATGATGAACCGTGCGGCGCAGTTTGCTCCGTTCTCGGCGCTCTCCGGGCATGAGGCGGCCATCCTGGAGCAGGCTCGATATACGGAGGAGCCGCTGGAGATGGACGAGCATTTGGGGCAGACGCTCGACCGGCAGTTGCAGTGGTTGCTGGCACATTTGGAGGATCGTCCGCTCCTGGAGATTACTTTCTTCCAACCGGATGAACGGAAGTCGGGTGGGCGTTACGTCACGACGGAGGGCATTCTGAAGCGACTGGATGAGTATGAGCAGTGTTTGGTGTTGGAGGAGGGGGCACGTATCCCGTTGCTCTCTATTTTGGAACTTAAGGAGAAGGAGCGTCGCGGATGAGGGGCTTCTTTCTTGTGTTTGGAATGGCGTTCGTGCTTGGAATGCTGCTGGCGGGTTCTTTGGCGGGACAGGTAAAGTTCCGGCTAATGGAGTACAATGTAGAGAATCTCTTTGACTGTGAGGACGATTCGTTGACGCAGGACAATGAATTCCTGCCTGAAGGGTCGCACCATTGGAACCAGCATCGTTATTACGATAAACTGAACAAGATAGGCAAAGTGATAGCAGCAACTTCTCCTACGCAGTGGCCCGATTTGGTGGTGCTGTGTGAGGTAGAGAACGATCGGGTCATTGAAGACTTGACACAGCACTCGCCGCTTCGCAATGCGCACTATCGTTTCTTCATCACTCACTCGCAGGACGTGCGTGGCATTGATGTGGCATTGCTTTACCAGCGTGACACATTCAAGCCACTTTCGCAACGTAGCATTCGTCTGCCGCGTTCCATGAAGGGCGGTCGCCCTACGCGGGATATTCTGCATGTAACGGGTTTGCTCTTCTCCGGCGATACACTCGATCTCTTCGCTTGTCACATGCCTTCGCGTGCCGGAGGAAAGAAGGTCAGTGAGCCTTACCGTCGTCTGGCAGCCTCCATCTTGAAGCAGCAGGTGGATTCTGTGATGGCGCAGCGGCAGACGCCCAACATTCTCCTCACCGGTGATTTCAACGACTATCCGCAGTGTGCCTCCTTGCAGCGCGACTTGGGTGCTGCTCGTCCGCAGGGCGTACCGCAGGAGACCAAGCTCTACAATTTGATGGATGGTCGGAAAGGGGAGGGCACTTACCGCTATCAGGGTGAGTGGGGCATTCTGGACCAGCTCATCGTGAACGGTCATCTGCTGCAGCCGGATTCTTCCTTGCACACCACTTACGAACAGGCTCAAATCCTGAAGTTCCCCTTCCTGTTGGTGGAGGATAAGAAATACGGTGGCTTCCAACCCTTCCGCACCTATCTGGGACCAAGGTATCTGGGTGGTTACAGCGACCACCTCCCGGTGTTGCTGGAGCTGGAATTGAGGGTGGGGTGGAAGTAGTGAGAT
>CAYSOW010000058.1:0-13629 GCA_964432715.1 uncultured Bacteroides sp. | reverse complement strand
GCTTACTTCGGTCGTTCACTTCGCCTATCTTTAAATAGGGATCTTCCTTTCGCAATACCTTGGTAATCCACCATCGATTAACATCGTGTGTGAGGGATTGTGTTCCAACAACTCCCAGCGTATAGAGTTTTCCTACATGATCGAATTGTACAACAGTCTGACTCATCTTTACACCGTATCCATAAAGTTACGCTCCACCCGGCAGAACACCACGATAGAAATGAACAACGTAACCAACATACAAACAGAACTATAAATCAAGCCCCAGCCGTCGAAACTGCCGCAACCCAGCACGGAATAGCGGAAGCTTTCAAAGATGGAAGTGAGTGGATTCAGGAAGAGAATCGTCCGATACTTCTCGGGAGCCACGCTCATCGGATAGATAATCGGAGTGGCATACATAAAGAGCTGCATACCGAAAGCAACTAACTTGGTCAAGTCGCGATATTTGGTGGTCATGGAGGAGATAATCAGTCCCCACGACATGGCATGCATCGCCAACAAGAGTATCAAATAGGGAAAGAGCAGGGCCGAAGGCTGGAGATGGATGGGGGCATCCTGCACCACCCAATAGAGATAGAAGGCCACAAACAGCACAAACTGGATGAGCAATTGGATCAGGTTGGAGGTGACACCTGCCAAAGGTACGACCAAGCGCGGAAAATAGACCTTACCGAACACGTTTTGGTTTCCTACAAAGACATTAGATGACATGGAGAAGCAAGCGTTGAAATAGTTCCACAGCATCACGCCCGACATGTAGAAAAGCGATTGCGGAACGCCATCGGTGGAGATACCCGCCAAGCCGCCGAACACAAACATATACATAATGGTGGTGAAGAGCGGCTGCACCACGAACCAAAGTGGTCCGAGGACGGTCTGCTTATAGACCACAATGATGTTGCGCTTCACGTACATCGCGTAGAGGTCGCGGTAACGCCACATCTCGCGAAAATCGATATCGAGCAAGCGCTTCTGCGGACGAATCTCCAGCGTCCATTCTGTGCTATTTTTTCTTTTCTCCGTAGCCATAATGTCCATAATAACCATAACGGTGGTAGCCATACGAGCTCTTGGTCAGCAAGGTTCCATTAAGCACCATCGCCAGATTGCGGTAAGCTTTCTCCTCATACCATTGTTCCAGTTCCGGGAGCATGGCACGTTCGAAGAGACGAGAGCGAATGACGAAGAGGGTCATATCCACCCAACGGTTGATAATCTTGGTATCTGCCACCACCTCAACAGGTGAACAGTCGATGAGAATATAATCATACTCGCTGCGCAACGATGTGATAAGCTGTTCGAAACGATGCGAATAAAGCAATTCTGTAGGGTTGGGAGGGAAGGTACCGCAAGGCAGCACATCCAATTGGTCCAAATGCACGATCAATGTATGGTAATCCGTTTCCTGCCCGCAGAGATAATTGGTGACGCCCACCTTCGGACGGTCGACATAGGTAGAAAGACGCGCTCGCCGAAGGTCCAGATCCAAGACAATCACCCGTTTCTCCTTCAGACTCAGTGCAGCCGCCAAGTTCGCTGCGATAAAGGTCTTTCCCGCTCCCGGATTAGAAGAGGTCATCATAATCACCTTGCAGCGCTGGTCAAAGCCAAGAATGAACTCCACATTGGTACGGAGCATACGAAAGGCCTCGTTTATCATATTAAGACTGCCCTCCTTTACCAATAATTCCGGGTGCGACGGTGATCGACGTTTTTTCGATTTCTTCTTCAGTTTCGGCAGACGGTCACCCACTTGCGGAATTTCTCCGGCAAAGGGGAGTTGCAGCGATTGCAGGTCACTACGCCCACGCACCGTAGTGTTCAGCAACTCCATCACAAACAATACAGCGGCAGGGACAGCCAAGCCGAAGATGAGTGCCAGGAAATAGACCAAGTGCGGCCGTGGCTCCGTAGGTTCCGGACTTCCGTGGGGAAGTTCAATCAACTTGGAACTGTTGGTAGTAAACGCCTGCGAAAGTTCGTTCTCCTCACGCTTCTGCAACAGGAAGAGGTAGAGCGATTCCTTCACCTTCTGCTGACGCTCCACTGAGAGGAGGAACTTGGCCTGCTCCGGGTTGGAGGCAATTTTAGAAACACCCTGACTACGGTTGCTTTGAATAGAGGCTCGTTGGGTTTTCAAAATGGCATGTTCACTATCGAGCGATTGGATAATGGATTGCCGCAAGTTGTTCAGATGCTGGTTCAAGTCAATGACCAGCGGGTTTTGGGCAGAAGAGTTGGCCAGGTGATTATTGCGACGCAACATCACCTCGTTATATTCCGTAATTTGTTGAGCAAGATTGAAGCCGCTCAACCCGGAATTGGTAGGGAGCAACTGATTTTTGTGCTGCCCGTCGGTCAGGTAGTTGCGAATGTAGTGTATCATATAAATCTGGTCATCCAACTGACGCAGCTGCTGGTCGGCCGTACTTACCTGACTCACCGCCATACTGCCAGCCTGACCGACATCCGTCATCAGATTCTCGGATTTGTAATCAGAAATTACATTCTCTACCTGTCCCAATTCTTGTTCAATCACCTCCAGACGATCCTTGATAAAAGCATTGGCGCTCACCATCCGCTGGTTGCGGTCACGCACACCATTCTCATTGTGAATGGCCACCAAGGTATTCAAGATATCCTCGGCACGAGCAATTGATCTATCATTGTAGCTAAGAGTGAGGATGGTAGAGTTCTTATCGCGCAAACGGACAGAGAGTCGATTATGCACCGTATTGGCCTCATGGGTCAAGGAAAAACGATCCACCAACAATCGGTCGGAAACACCACTTTTATAGTAAGGAGAGGGCTTCACCGTGATGTGACCGATGGAGGTCTTCACGGTTCCACCCAAACGAAGAGTGGCACCCTCATCATGTTTTTTTCCATTACAAACCAACTTGGAGAGTTTCACCTGTCCGTCTTTCTGCAACTGGAGTTCCAGCTGGGCTGTCTCATTATCGTTTAAGTCATCGAAGGTGACCGTCACCGGGCACTCCACACCATAGACCACCAGTCGCTGAAAGGGAGTGACATGCAGATAGCGAACATCCAAATGCAACCGCTTCACCACCTCCAGAGAGATGGTGTTGGTGGTGAGAGAAGAAATTTCGTTGGAAACATTAATAGAGGTAGGACGCACGCCCAACTCACGCAAAACGTCCTCAGACCCATTCTCTCGTTCTTCGCCTTTAATCAAAATAGAAGCAGTACGCGTATAGATTTTAGGCGTAGTCAGCAGGTAATAGTATGCAATTCCCATCGCTACCAGGAGGGAGATGACAAACCAATACCAATGGTCGATGGCCAGGTAGAAGATATTCTTGACATTCACAGCACCGAGGCCCCCGGTAGCGGGAGTGGCAGCGGTCGTGGGATGTTCCACACGTTGACGAGGGGAAGAATGATCGACAATCATACGGTTATTTGGTTAAAAAGAGTACCACAGAACTGAGCAAAGAGACCATGGAAATCCAGAAACTGGGAGTGCGCACATTGTTGGCATTCAACTTCGATTGGTTGGCCCGCTCTTGCGTAGGGGATACATAGATAATATCATTCTGATGAATGTAATAGACCGGCGAGCGATAAAGGTCCTGCGCCCGGGTAAGGTCGACTCGATAGGGAGTCTGGATACCGTTCTCAGTACGCAACACCAACACATTGTCGCGGCGACCGGTAAGCGTAAGGTCGCCTGCCTCGGCAATAGCCTCCAGGAGGGTGATGTGGTCGCGCTCTATCTCGATGCGTCCGGAGTGTCCCAACTCGCCCAACGTGTAGAAGCTGAGGTTGGCGTACTCTACGGTGACTACGGGGTCGCGCAGCATCTTGGCGGCCAAGAGTTTATACTTGATGAGGTTGGCCAGTTCCAGGCGCGACAGTCCCTCGGCGGTTATCGGTCCGAGCACCGGCATATCAATCAAGCCTTCGGCGGAGACGGTGTAGGCACATCCTCGCTGACCGTTCACGGTGGTGGCGGTGAGGTTGAACATCTTGGCCAACTCTTCGTCGCGACTGAAGACGGAAACGGTGATTTTATCGCCGGGCTGCAACTTGAACGACTGGATTTCCTGCACGGCCAAAGGGACATTCTCTTGCAGATCCTGCATATAGACCACCTTGGTGGCCGGTCCACAGGACGAGAGAGCCACCAGCAACAGGAGTAAGGTGGTGTAAAGATAGGTGTATTTCATGGCTATTTGTTTGGTTTCTACATCCTTTCCGTATCCAACAGATTGATCTTCACCTTGGCGCAACCGATGACATCCAGTTGCACGCCGATGTAGGACTGACCCTCCTCGCAGCGGATAACATAGCCCTCCAGGCCCTGCAAGCCGCCACGGATGACGCGCACCTTGTCGCCCAAGTGGATGGGCATCGACTCGATGCTGACGGGGTCGTCGGTGTTATAGAGCATGAACTTCAAGCGCTCTATCTGGTCGGCGGGGACGGTGGCCAGGGGGTGACGGGTAAACGCGTCGACCTTACCGGCACGATTGGTCATAAAACGAAGGATATAAGGGAGTTTCACCACCTCTTTCCGCTCGGGTTCGGTGGCACGAAGGAAGACCAGGGAGGAGAGGACTACGCGCTCTACGGTTCTGCGCCGTCCTTGGGGAGTAATGCGTTTCTCGGTTTGCGTGGGGACATAGGTTTCATACCCCAAACGCTGCAACTGCTCGCCGCATTTCTTCTCGCTGTTGTGATTGACGATGGCGATGAACCAACGACGGGTTGGCACGCCTACGGCGCCGTCGGTGACCCTTTGCACCGCCGCTCCGCTACTTGTTTTCATGGAATTTTCTAACACACTAATAAAATTAGATGTAAGATACAAAAGGGATCTTCGTTTGGGTTTTCCCCTGATAAACAAGGATCTAGGCCCACCGAAGTACCAAGGGCAAATATATACCTAAATTCTAGAATTCCAAATAGTTAAAAGGGGTGTATGGGTGGGTATACAAATAATCAGGACAAAGGTACCAATAAAGAATATACACAGACACACGCACATTCATCTATATATCAACAATTTACAGCCACCTAACAAGTTAAATATTTCAAATTTACCCCCCCCAATTAAAAAATGTTAATTACACAAACACAAAGCAACTTTTTAAGATTCTGGACTTTTTCAAAATAAAGAGACATCACTCCCATATACACCAAGCGGGGCACCCTCCGAAGAGAATGCCCCGCTTACGTCTACAAAACCTTTATTCTATATTACATAATGCCTTGTGCCATCATTGCCTTAGCCACTTTCATGAATCCGGCAACGTTTGCACCCTTCACATAGTTCACATAACCATCAGGCTCGGTACCATACTTCACGCAAGCCTCGTGAATGCTCTGCATGATGCTCTTCAGTTTGGCGTCCACCTCTTCGGATGTCCAGCTCAACTTGATAGAGTTCTGCGTCATCTCCAAACCGGATACTGATACACCGCCGGCATTGGCTGCTTTACCCGGAGCGTAGAGAATCTTAGCCTCCTGGAATACACGGATAGCTTCCGGAGTAGAAGGCATGTTGGCACCCTCTGATACGGCAATCACACCGTTGGCTACCAACTGGCGAGCGTGGTCGCCGTTGATCTCGTTCTGAGTAGCAGAAGGCAATGCGATATCACCTTTCTCACCCCAAGGTTTGGCACCTGCCACATATTTGCAACCATATTTCTCGGCGTACTCACGGATACGACCTCTGTAGAGGTTCTTCAGCTCCATGATGTAATCCAACTTCTCGCGGTCGATACCGTCCGGATCATAGATGTAACCATCTGAATCGGACATGGTGACTACCTTACCACCCAACTGGATGACTTTCTCGGCAGTGTACTGAGCCACGTTACCTGAACCTGAAATCAAGCAAACTTTGCCTTTCAAGTCGGTGCCTTTGGTCTTCAGCATCTCGCTCAAGAAATAGATGTTACCGTAACCGGTTGCTTCGGGGCGAATCAATGAACCGCCAAACTCCAGACCTTTACCGGTGAAAGTACCTGTAAACTCGCGAGTGAGTTTCTTGTACATACCGAACATGTAACCTACCTCACGGCCACCTACACCGATATCACCTGCCGGTACGTCGGTTTCAGGACCGATATGACGCCAAAGTTCCAACATGAAGGCTTGGCAGAAACGCATCACCTCTGCGTTGCTCTTACCTCTCGGAGAGAAGTCGGAACCACCTTTACCACCACCCATCGGGAGGGTTGTCAAGGAGTTTTTGAACGTTTGCTCAAAAGCAAGGAATTTCAAGATACCCAGGTTGACGGAAGCGTGGAAACGTACACCACCTTTGTAGGGGCCAATGGCGTTGTTGTGCTGTACACGGTAACCCATGTTGGTCTGCACATTGCCTTTATCATCCACCCAAGTGACACGGAACTGGTAAACACGATCGGGGATGCAAAGACGCTCGATCAAATTAACCTTGTCAAACTCGGGGTGTTTGTTGTACTCTTCTTCGATAGTGCCAAGCACTTCTTCCACTGCCTGATGGTACTCAGGTTCGTTGGGGAATCTTCTCTTAAGATCTTCTAAAACTTTTGCTGCATTCATAATAGATTTCTTTTTATCAGTTGTTTCTATTCGCTTTCAATTTCGATGCGACAAAATTATAGAAAAAATTTATCCTCCAAAACTTTTTGAAGTTTTTTTCATACAAAAATATCATTTTGAAGCGTTTTCTTGATTTAAATTAATATTTTGGTAATATTTATGCAATTAATACACTTTAAGTTTGTTTTCTTAAATGTGAAAGATTTCTAATAATTCAGCCACAAAACGGAAACTTTTTTTTCATAAAAAGTTTTCATCTTATATTTGTACCCTCATTATATGGATGTTAGCCCATGGAAAAAGAGATAAACGATACACACATTAAGATGGAGAAGAGACTGGCCGTACAAAACGAGTTGCTGCGCACGGCCACCCACGCTTTCCATGCCTATGGCATCAAGGCGGTGAGGATGGACGACTTGGCGTCGCAGTATGGCATGAGCAAACGTACTCTCTACAAAATTTTCCCCAACAAAGAGGCACTGCTGATGGAGTGTCTGAAGAAAAAGCAAAGCGAACGCATGCAGGAGGTGGCCGAGATTTACGCCGGGTCCACCAATATCATGGAGGTGCTGGTCACTTTCCACTTTAAGAAGGTGGAGGAGCTGAAGGAGATTAACTATAGCTTCTTTGAGGAGCTGGAGAAGTATCCGAAGGTGGTGAAGTACTTGCAGACGGTGCGCGATGAGCACCGGAAGAAGGCTATGCTCTTCTTTAAACAGGGCGTGAAGGAGGGGTTGATTAAGGAGGATATCAATCTCGACTTGCTGATTCGCAGTATCTACGCCACAAACGAAACGGCTTTCCGCGAGGGGTGGATGAAGGAGTTCACGCCGGAACGGGTGGCTTATACCTTATTATATATATACGTGCGGGGAGCGACCACCGAGAAGGGGCGCTTGCTCTTTGAGGAGTTGATGGAGAAGAATCAGCAGAAAAAGAGACGCAAGCAACCGGTGGTGGATGTGAACCGGCCCACGGATGCGGAAATCATTGTCAAGAAGATCAAACATCATAAGAAATATACGATCAATCGGGAACAGCATATCAAAGATCAGGAAAATAATAGATAAATGCAGTGTATGAATATTTTAAGTAGAAAATGCGGATGGGTGGCGCTGGTGCTCACCTGTCTCTGCGGAAGGACTTTCGCGCAGGAGACTATCTCGCTGTCGCTGGAGAAGGCGATTGAGATTGCCCTGAGCGAGAATCCTACCATCCGGGTGGCCGACAAGGAGATTTCCTTGAAGGAGGCTGCGCGCAAGGAGGCTATCTGGGGGCTCTTCCCGGAGGCCGACCTGACCGGCAGTTACACGAGAACCATTGAAAAGCAGACTTTCGCCATGGGCGACCAGCAGGTGAAGGTGGGTACCAAGAACAACTACAACGGGGGTGTGGCTATCTCTTTGCCGGTGTTTGCACCGACGCTCTATCAGAGCATCCGCTTGACGAAGGAGGATGTGAAACTGGCGGTGGAGAAGTCGCGCGAGAGTCGCCTGGACATGGTGAACCAGGTGACGAAGGCGTTCTACCAGTTGCTGCTGGCGCAGGATAGCTACGAGGTGTTGCAGAAGAGCTATGCGCAGAGCGAGGAGAACTACCGCGTGGTGAGTGCGAAGTATCAGCAGGGTACGGTGAGCGAGTATGACAAGATTAGCGCGGAGGTGCAGATGCGCAGCATCAAGCCGAGCGTGGTTTCTGCCCGCAACGGGGTGAACCTGGCGAAGCTGCAGCTGAAGGTGCTGATGGGCATGACGGCGGAGAACGAGATTGAGGCGCAGGGCAACCTGAAGGATCATGAGACGGAGCTCTTTGCTCGGCAGCTGAATGATACGTCGCTTTCATTGGCGGAGAACAGTACGTTGAAGCAGTTGGACCTGAACGAGGCGATGTTGCAACGCAACCTGAAGATTCAGAAGAGCAACTTCTTGCCTACGCTGGCGCTGTCGTTCCAGTATCTCTACACCACACTGACCAACGACTTTAAGTTTAGTGACTACAAGTGGAACCCCTACTCCACCGTGGCACTGAGTTTCTCGATGCCGCTCTTCAAGGGGAGCAACTTCTCGAAGGTGAAGCAGGCGAAGATTCAGCTGGAGGAGCTGAAGGAGAATCGTCGCAACACGGAGTTGCAATTGCAGATGCAGGCAACAACGTATCTGGACAATATGACGGCCAGCACGGAGCAGGTGGTTAGTAACCGCGAAGCGGTGGCACAAGCGGAGAAGGGGCGTCTGATTGCCGAGAAGCGTTATGAGGTGGGTAAAGGTACCATCCTGGAGCTGAACAACTCGGAGGTGGCGCTGACGCAGGCGGAGCTCACTTACAACCAGTCGATCTTCGACTACCTCTCTGCTCAGGCCGACCTCGACAAGGTGTTGGGCAAACAGTACCCCGTCACGACGAAAGAATGACCTAAACGATGAAATATAAAAGGAAACAAGATATGAGAAAAAGATTTCTTTCCCTCGCCCTGCTTGCCTTGGGCTTGGGAGTAACCGGTTGCAGCAGTCAGAAGAGTGGCGACACGGCACAAGAGGCAGACGAGAAACCGTTGGTGAAACTGGCGCAGGTGGAGGCCCGCGACGTGGAGCAGTTGGTGGAGTATACGGCTACGGTGGAGGCGGATGTGAAGAATAACATCGCTCCCTCTACGGCGGTGCGTATCGAGAAGATCTTTGTGGAGGTGGGCGACCGCGTCAGCAAGGGTCAGAAGTTGGTGCAGATGGATGCATCCAACCTGAAGCAGTTGAAGCTGCAGCTCGACAACCAGGAGGTGGAGTTCAAACGTATCGACGAGCTCTACAAGGTGGGCGGTGCCTCTAAATCGGAGTGGGACGCTGCGAAGATGAACCTGGATATCCGTCGCACTTCTTACAACAACTTGTTGGAGAACACGCAGTTGCTGAGTCCGGTGAGCGGCGTGGTCACTGCCCGCAACTATGACAACGGCGATATGTATAGCGGTGGTTCCCCGGTGCTCGTTGTGGAGCGCATCACCCCCGTGAAACTGGTGATCAACGTTTCTGAGAGCTACTTTCCGCAGCTGAAGGTGGGAGCGAAGGCGCCCATCCAGTTGGATGTCTATGGCGACGAGGTGTTCGAGGGTCGTGTGAGCCTCATCTACCCCACCATCGACTCCGGCACGCACACTTTCCCGGTGGAGATTACCTTTGCCAACGCACAGCAGCGCGTTCGTCCGGGTATGTTCGGTCGTGTCACGCTGAACTTCGGTACCGAACACCACGTGGTGGTGCCTGATATGGCCATTGTGAAACAGGCGGGTGCGGGCGACCGTTACGTCTATGTCTACAAGGATGGGAAGGTCTCTTACAACAAGGTAGAGATTGGTCGCCGCTTCGACACGGAGTTCGAGTTGATCTCCGGTGTGGAAGATGGTGCACAGGTGGTCATTGCCGGACAGAGCAAACTGGCGAACGGCATGGAAGTGACCGTAGATAACGGAAAAGAATAACCTTAAACTGAAGAACTTATGAGTCTATACGAAGGTGCGGTCAAACGACCGATTATGACGGCACTCTGCTTCCTGGCGGTGGCGGTCTTCGGTATCTACTCGCTATCGAGACTGCCTATCGACCTCTACCCGGACATTGAGACCAACACCATCATGGTGATGACCTCCTACTCCGGTGCGAGTGCCACCGATATTGAGAACAATGTGACGCGTCCGTTGGAGAACACGCTGAACTCTGTCAGCAACCTGAAGCATATCACTTCGCGTTCGTCGGAGAATATCTCTGTCATCACGCTGGAGTTTGAGTATGGTTATGACATTGATGTGCTGACCAATGACGTGCGTGATAAGTTGGACATGGTGTCGAGCCAGTTGCCCGACGATGCCAACACGCCGATTATCTTTAAGTTCAGTACCGACATGATTCCTATCCTCCTGCTTTCGGTGCAGGCCGAGGAGAGTCAGGCGGCGCTCTATAAGATTTTGGATGATAACGTGGTGAACCCCTTGGCGCGTATCCCCGGTGTGGGTACCGTCTCCATCGCCGGTGCCCCGGAGCGTGAGATTAATGTCTACTGCGACCCGAACCGACTGGAGGCCTACGGGCTCTCGGTGGAGTCTATCAGCAGTACCATCGGTGCCGAGAACAAGAATGTGCCGGGCGGTACGTTTGATGTGGGTAACAACACCTACTCGCTCCGTGTGGAGGGTGAGTTCAAGGACCCGAAGCTGATGGAGAACATCGTGGTGGGCTACCACGACGGTTCTGCCGTCTACCTGCGTGATGTGGCCCGCGTGGTCGACTCGGTGCAGGAGCGTGCGCAGAAGACTTACAACAACGGTGTGCAGGGTGCCATGGTCATCGTGCAGAAGCAGTCGGGTGGTAACTCGGTGAGCATCTCGCGCAAGGTGATGAAGGAGCTGCCCCGCTTGCAGAAGTCGCTGCCGAGCGATGTGAAGCTGGGTATCATTGTCAACACTTCAGACAACATCTTGAACACCATCGACAGTTTGAAGGAGACCATTCTCTACGCCATGTTGTTCGTGGTCATTGTGGTCTTCGTCTTCCTGGGTCGTTGGCGTGCCACGGTGATTATCTGTATCACCATCCCGCTCTCTCTGGTGGCCTCATTCATCTATCTGGCCATCTCCGACGGCGGTTCTATCAATATCGTCTCGCTCTCCTGTCTCTCCATCGCCATCGGTAACGTGGTGGATGATGCCATTGTGGTGCTGGAGAACGTGACGACGCACATCGAGCGTGGTTCTGATCCGAAGCAGGCGGCGGTGCATGGCACCAATGAGGTGGCTATCTCCGTCATCGCCTCCACCCTGACCATGATTGCCGTGTTCTTCCCGCTGACCATGGTGAGCGGTATGACCGGTGTGCTCTTCCGTCAGTTGGGCTGGATGATGTGTGTCATCATGACCATCTCTACCACTTCGGCTTTGAGCTTCACCCCGATGCTTTGCTCGCAGATGTTGCGTCTGCAGAAGAAGCAGAGCAAGGCGTTCCTGACGTTCTACAAGCCGATTGAGCGGGCACTGAATGCGTTGGATAGCTGGTATGCCAACCGACTGAACTGGGCGGTGGTCCACCGGAAGACGATTGTGGCGGGTTGTGCCGTCTTGTTTGTGGTCAGCTTGCTCTGCGCCACCGGCATCGGTACCGAGTTCTTCCCCTCGCAAGATAACAGTCGTATCTCGGTGAAACTGCAGTTGCCCATCGGTGCACGCGTGGAGCGGGCACAGTCCTTGGCGCAGGAGCTGACGCTGAAGTGGATGAACCGTTACGGCAAGAAGATGCGTGCCTGCAACTACACCGTCGGTCAGGCGGATTCAGACAACACGTGGGCTTCTATGCAGGACAACGGTTCGCACATCATCTCTTTCAACATTCGTTTGGCCGACCCGGGCGAGCGTGACATCACGCTGGCACAGGTGTGCGACGAGATGCGTGCCGACCTGGCGAAGTATCCGGAGCTCAACAAGGCGCAGGTAATCTTGGGTGGTAACACCGCCTCTATGGGTGGACAGACCACGGCCGACTTTGAGGTGTATGGCTATGACTTCACGGCCACCGACCAGACCGCCGCAACGCTGAAAAAGCAGTTGCTGAAGGTGAAGGGTGTCTCTGAGGTGAACATCAGTCGCCAGGACTATCAGCCGGAGTATCAGGTGGACTTCGACCGCGAGAAGCTGGCGCTGCATGGCCTCAACCTGACCACCGCCGCCACTTATCTGCGTAACCGTGTGAACGGTAGCACCACCTCCTACTATCGCGAGGATGGTGACGAGTATGATATCAAAGTGAGATATGCGCCCGAGTTCCGTACCAGTCTGGAGGACCTGGAGAATATCTTGATCTATAACAATGCGGGCAGTCCCGTACGCCTCCGCGAGGTGGGCAAGGTGGTGGAGCGTTCGGCGCCTCCTACCATCGAGCGTAAGGACCGTGAACGTATGGTCACCGTCTCTGCCGTTATCTCCGGTGCGCCGTTGGGCGACGTGGTAACAGCCGGTAACGCCATCATCGACAAGATGGATATTCCGAACGGTGTCTCCATCCAGGTGTCCGGTTCTTACGAGGATCAGCAGGATTCGTTCCGCGACCTGGGTACGCTGGGTATCATGATTGTGTTGCTCGTCTTCATCGTGATGGCGGCACAGTTCGAGTCACTCACCTACCCGTTCATCATCATGTTCTCCATCCCGTTCGCCTTCAGCGGTGTCTTGCTGGCCCTCTGGCTCACCGGCACCACGCTGAACGTCATGAGTATGTTGGGAGGTATCATGTTGATTGGTATCGTGGTGAAGAACGGTATCGTGCTCATCGACTACATCACGTTGTGTCGTGAGCGCGGACAGAGCATCTTGCGCAGCGTCGTTGTGGCAGGTCGTAGCCGTCTGCGTCCGGTATTGATGACCACCCTGACCACCATCCTCGGTATGGTGCCGATGGCCATCAGTCAGGGCGAGGGTTCGGAGACTTGGCGTCCGTTGGGTATCGCCGTCATCGGCGGTCTGACCGTCTCCACCATCCTGACGTTGATTCTGGTGCCCACCCTCTACTGCTCGTTTGCCGGAGTGGGTGTGAAACGCAACCGTAAGAAGATGCGTCGCGACAAGGAGCTGAACGACTACTTCCAGCAGCACAAGGAGAAGATGATTAAGAACAAATTGGATAAATAACCTCAATAGAATAAGCGTATGAAATCAGTGATGATTACCTTCGACCAGGCTTTCTATGAAGGCATCCGCACCACCCTCGACCGCCTCAACTGTCGCGGTTTCTCCTACCTGGAGCAGGTGCAGGGTCGCGGCAGCAAGACGGGCGAGCCCCACTACGGCAGTCACGCCTGGCCTTCCATGTGTTCCGCCATCCTCACGGTGGTGGAGGACGAGAAGGTGAAGCCGCTCCTGGAAGCCCTTCATGCCATGGACGTAGAGCGAGAGCAACTCGGTCTGCGTGCCTTTGTCTGGAACGTGGAACAGACGATATAAACAGGTGCATCCCGCCCTTCGGGGCAGGGGGATTCATAGAGGCTATGTCGATGATTCGGCATAGCCTCTATTATTTTATGAAGGGG
>CAYSOW010000057.1:0-14432 GCA_964432715.1 uncultured Bacteroides sp. | reverse complement strand
GCACAACACTTTTAATGTTGGGGTCTTGGGTTCGAGCCCCAAGCGGATCACTCGAGAGTTCGGATGCAATGGATTGATTCGCTAGCTCAGCTGGTAGAGCACAACACTTTTAATGTTGGGGTCTTGGGTTCGAGCCCCAAGCGGATCACGAAAAATTTTTAGTTATGCCAAGAAAAAGTTCTGCGGAGTCTCTTTGCAGGGCTTTTTTTTTGTCTATTATGCGTCCACTCTCAATCTTTTCATTAACTTTGCCTTCAGTTAAACCCAAAAAACATTGAATCATGTATACTATACAAGCGAACACATCAGGCACAAGAAGCCTGGAGATTTCTGAGGAAAACTTGAAAACGATTGACCAATACGCGTTGTTTCAACAGTTGATTGACAGCAATGGCATCGTGGACGAGTCGGTACTCGACAAACTGAAACTGAATGTGCGTTCGATTATCGCTTCGCAGGAAGATTGTAAGGGACTCCTCGACCTCTGTATTGATGTGATTTACCATAACAATATGAAGGCGTTCGGACTTTATCAGCTGGTGTTGCTCTACCTTCGCTGGAAGAAGGAGCAGGTGGCTGATGAGGAGGAAACGGTGGCGGAAGCCTGAGCCTTTCTCTCTGACGTGGCTTTATAAACATTCCGGAGGGTGCCTGCGTGGCGACGCTCCGGTGAAGTGACATGAACGTGCTTGTCAGCTTAATTTTTTTGATTTAGCAAGCTCATGATGGAAAAGACTGTGCCTACATATCAACTAACTGACTGGCTACCTACTACGAAAAAGGAGGTGGAACTGCGCCATTGGGATGAACTCGACGTGATTCTCTTCAGTGGCGATGCGTATGTGGATCATCCTTCGTTTGGTGCGGCTGTGATTGGTCGTATCCTGGAGGCGGAGGGACTGCGGGTGGCAATTGTGCCGCAACCCAACTGGCGCGACGATTTGCGCGACTTTAAAAAACTGGGGCGCCCACGCCTCTTCTTTGGTATCTCTCCCGGATGTATGGACTCGATGGTGAATAAGTACACGGCCAACAAGCGTCTCCGCTCGGAGGATGCTTATACGCCGGACGGTCGCCACGACTTGCGCCCGGAGTATCCTACGATTGTTTATACGCAGATTCTGAAGAAACTTTATCCCGATGTGCCGGTGGTGCTGGGCGGTATCGAGGCTTCGATGCGCCGATTGTCGCACTACGACTATTGGCAGGATGCTTTGCGTCGCAGTGTGTTGCTCGACGCGGGGGCTGACTTGCTGATTTATGGCATGGGCGAGAAGCCGGTGGTGGAGCTTTGTCGGCGGATGTTGGCGCATCCGGAGGCGAAGGGGCTGCCGACGGATATTCCGCAGACGGTCTATGCTTGCAGTCGGAAGGCGGGCAAGGAGCTGGAGACGGCGGAGGATTTGCGTCTCTTCTCGCACGAGGAGTGTCTGAAGGATAAGAAGAAGCAGGCGATGAATGTGCGCCATCTGGAGGAGGAGTCGAACAAGTATGAGGCGCAGCGTATGTTGCAGGATGCCGGGGAGTGGACGGTGGTGGTGAATCCGCCTTATCCGCCCATGACGGAGGCGGAGCTGGATCATTCGTTCGACTTGCCTTACACGCGTTTGCCGCACCCGAAGTATAAGGGGAAGCGTATTCCGGCGTATGATATGATTAAGTTCTCGGTGAATATTCACCGGGGCTGTTTCGGTGGTTGTGCGTTTTGCACCATCTCGGCGCATCAGGGCAAGTTCATTGCGAGCCGCAGTAAGGAGAGTATCTTGCGGGAGGTGAAGGCGATTACGGAGTTGCCTGACTTCAAGGGGTATCTCTCGGACTTGGGGGGACCGTCGGCGAATATGTATCGCATGGGGGGCCGCGACAAGGCGATTTGCCGGAAGTGTAAGCGTCCGTCGTGCATTCACCCGAAGGTGTGCCCGAACCTGGTGACGGATCATCGTCCGCTGCTCGACCTTTACAAGGCGGTGGATGCGTTGCCGAAGATCAAGAAGAGTTTCATCGGTAGTGGGGTGCGTTATGACTTGCTGCTGCATGAGTCGAAGGATGAGGAGGTGAACCGGGCTGCGCGGGCTTATACGCGGGAACTGATTGTGAATCACGTGAGCGGGCGACTGAAGGTGGCGCCGGAGCATACGAGCGACCGGGTGCTCTACTTGATGCGGAAACCGCCTTTCAGTCAGTTTCAGGAGTTCAAACGGATTTTTGACCGCATCAACAAGGAGCAGCATCTGAATCAGCAGTTGATTCCTTACTTTATCTCCAGTCACCCGGGTTGTACGGAGGAGGATATGGCGGAACTGGCGGTGCTGACGAAGCAGATGGATTTCCACTTGGAGCAGGTGCAGGACTTTACGCCGACGCCGATGACGATTAGTACGGAGGCTTGGTACACGGGCTTTCATCCTTACACGCTGGAGCCGGTCTTCTCGGCAAAGACGCAGCAGGAGAAGCTGGCGCAACGGCAGTTCTTCTTCTGGTATAAGCCGGAGGAACGCAAGAAGATTATGGCGGCGCTCCGAAGGATGGGACGAGCGGATTTGATAGATAAGCTTTATAGAAAGTAAGCATAAAAGAAAGAGGTCGCGACTACCGCAGTAGTCACGACCTCTTTTCGTAGGATACGTCCTTGTATTAGAAATACAAGTATCTAGAATCTTTGACGTTCGCTTTCAAGAAGAGATCGCCCAAGAACTGACTTGCATAACGCATGTTCATGTTAGCGGCTGTAGCCTCTTCATCTTTGGCATTGAACTTGTCGTTGGTCTTCTCCTGGTTGTAGATCTGGAAGACAAAGACACCACCGTTACCCTTCACCGGAGCGCTCAACTGGTTGGCTTTCGCTTTCGCTACGTTACCACTCAAAGCAGGCTCGCTGGTGTGAGTGACAGCTACGTAAGCGGGAGATGCAAAGCTAACGTGTTTAACGGAGTCAATCTCTACGTTAGAGATGCTCTTCACAGCCTCGAAGCTGCTAGCCTTCTTCAACTGCTCGCTCAAGAGTTCTGCTTTCTTATCGCGGATCAACTCAGCTTTCAAGTCGCCTGATACCTTCTCAACAGGGAGGTAACCGGCTTTGTTGATGCCCTCAACAGCAACCACCAAGAGGTGATCATTGTCGCCGCAGTCGTACAACGGAGAAACATCGCCTTTCTTCGCCTCGAAGATCCATCTCAAAGCCTCACGAGTGCTGTGGATACCACATACATTGTGCTCGCTGCTAGAGAAGTTGGCACGCTCCAACAAACGGTAGCCGGCCTCTTCTGCGTTCTGGCTCATCTTCTCCAACGTGTTGTTGGAAGCAACAAACTGGCTGAAGTCGTTGTATGCTTTGGCATAAGTCTCTTTGCTGAACTCTACCGGACGTTTTACAACGGCTACTTTATATTTATTGATCATGTTCTTGCGATCAACCACCTGCAGAATCACGTTTCCTTGCGGGAACTCGATGCTGGTCAACTCTTTCGGAGCGAGGTTGTTCAACGACTGGAACACTTTCACATAAGAGGCGTCAAGCTGACCGCCTTCATAATCTCTGGAAGAGATCCAGTTGCTGGTGCCTACCTGACCATATTTCTGAGCGATGGCCTCGAAATCAGCACCGCCTTTGATGGCGTTCATGATGCTGTCGGTCAAACTCTTGGTTGCCTCTGCAGTCTCAGCCACTACCTGAATCTGACGGAACTGTACAGAGTCGGGAGCAGATACTTTAGACAATACTTTGAACGCATTGTAAGAGTCGTCTGTAGCGCTGTAGAACGGACCGTAAACTTCGCCGATGGCTACTGAATCCAAACGACCGGCGATGTCTGTCGGCAAGGAGCTCTTGCTTACAGGCATGTCAACGTAAGGAACCTGTGTGCCGGTAGAACCGATGAAGGAAGCTACCTCAGTCTCAGGTTTGCCCAGCTCTACGCTGTATTCTGTTACCTCGTTGAGCAAGTCCTGACGGTCGGCGTCGCTCGGAGTGACAAATACGTCGATGTATTTGATGTCACGAGTCTCGGCCAAGTTTCTGAACTGCTCTTTCTTCTGGCTGTAGAGGCTCTTGATTTCTGAAGCAGATACCTGAACGGTAGAATCAGCGATGGCAGAGTAGGGAAGTGCTGCGAGGAGCAAGTCCGACTGGTTGCTGCGTGCGTTGAAGCTATATTCAGCCTCTACCGGGTTAGAGATGACTGATTTGAGTACCAGGTTCTGGTATTTGTTGATCAGCAACGCTCTCTTCAACTGTTTCTCGGTGTAACCCATAATCAAAGAGACATCCTCTTTCGGCGCGTTCTTCACGAAAGCATCCATGATGTTCTTATCGAACATACGTGTTTGCGGGTTGACGAACGGAGTCTGGCTCAACAACGGGTCAGTGCCTTTCTTAATCATGTCTTTGATTTCGGCATCGGTCACTTTCAATCCCATCTTGTCGGCCTCGTTCTCAATCAACGTATATTGAACATAGGTGTTCCAGATGTAATCTTTGGCTTGTGTCAGTTCATCGTCACTGGCATTGCGACCGTAAATCTTCTCCTGAACTTTGGTGTACTCGTCCACCATCGATTGGTAATCCTGGGCCGATACACTCTTGCCATTGATCTCACCGATATCCTGTCTGCCTTGGTGCGGTTGGAAAACTTTCCACAAGTCGCCTGCGATGAATGCGAACAGTGCAAGACCGATGACAATGACCAAAAGGGGTCCTTTGTTTCTAATTTTCTGTAATGTTGCCATTTCTCTTGATAAATTATTTTGATTATTTGTTTTTCTATCGTAATTCTTAGCACTACAATTAGTGCACGAAGATACAAAAAATGATTAGATTGCTCTAAAAAGATGATTAAAAAATGCGTCAGGAGGTCACTTTCAGTCGCACAAGCTCGATTTTGGTGGTGGCTACCTTGATAATTTTGAACTGAAACTTGCCGATGTTGATGATTTCGTGCAGTTTCGGGAAGCTTTGGTAGCTGTGCAGAATCAGTCCGCCGACGGTTAAATAATCATCCGATTCGGGCAATTCCAGGCCGAGCAGCTCGTTGACACGCTCTATCTCCAGGCGGGCGGAGAGGATGTATTCGTTCTCTCCAATCTTCTTGGCGATGTAGGTGGTGGTGTCGTGCTCGTCCTCTATCTCACCGAAAATCTCTTCTACCAGGTCCTCCATGGAGACGATGCCGGCGGTACCTCCAAACTCGTCGACAACCACCGCGAGCGACTTCTTCTGCTGCATGAAGATCTTCATCAGCTTCCGGGCGCTCATGGTCTCCGGCACGATGGGTATCTGACGGATATATTTCCGCCAGTCGTCGGCATGGCGGAAAAGCTCCGACGAGTGGATGTAGCCCACGATGTCGTCGATGTGCTCCTTATAGACAATCAGCTTGGAGTTGCCCGACTCGATGAAGCGCGACTTCAGCGTGTCGAGGTCGGCTCCGTAGGCCACAGCCTCTATCTCGGTGCGCGGCACGATGCAGTCGCGGATGCGGATGCTCGAGAAGTCGAGGGCGTTCTGGAAGATTTTCACCTCCGGCTCCACCTCCTCCTCGTTCTCCGAGATGCTCGACTGGATAAAGTAGTCGAGGTCGACTTTCGTGAAGGCTTTGTTGGCTGCCTCTTTGCTGATGCGTACCCCCACCAGACGAAGCAGACATTCCGCCAGGGCGGAGGTGAACTTCGAGATGGGATAGAGAATGATGTAGCAGAGGAAGGTGGGGAGGGCGCAGACCCGCAACGTGGAGTTCGGGTTAATCTTGAACAGCGTCTTGGGCAAGAACTCGCCCGTCACCAGGATAATCAGGGTGGAAACCAACGTCTCTATCAATACCAACGCCAGTTCGTTGCTGATGATATCCGCCAGCAAGTACTTTTCAATCACCTCGGCCATCAAGATACCGTAGATGACCAGTGCGATGTTGTTGCCCACCAGCAACGTCGAGATGAAGTTGTTGGGGTTGCGATAGAAGATGGAGAGGATGCGCGACGGCAGGGTGCGGTCGCTGCGGTCCATCTCAAACCGTAACTTGTTGGAGGATACAAAAGCTATTTCGACCCCCGAGAAGAAGGCCGAAAACGCCATGGTGATGAGTATGTAAAGGATTAGATAGGTGGTTTCCATGATGATTAGTTTAATGTGTCACGCCGCACAGAGTCCGACTTGAGTTCCTCCACCGGGAAGATACCTGCCGTGTTGAGGATGGTGTAGTCGGTGAACTGCTGATTGGAGTTGAATCCGTAGCCGGTGATAATCTTGTCCTCCTGTTCGATGCGGATGAAGCGGTCGGAATAGACCTTCTCCGTCGACTGGTTCCAGAAGAGTTGCTCGGTGTCGAACTTCTCCCCCTTCAGGTTGCGAATCATCACGTTGCCGCGCAAGTCCCACAGTTTCTGCTTGTCGTAGTAATAGGCCGTGTCCGCCTTAATCTTGGCGTCCACCACCATCTGCTCGTCGAACTTCTCCAGGAAGATGCCCTTCTCGAAGGCCCAACGGGGCGGATTGGTCTTGTCATAGACCAGCCACTCTTCCGCCACAATCTTGTAACGGATGACACCCGAGTCGGAGATGAGCGACGATACCCCCACGGTGCGCATGGTGGGAAGCGAGTCACCGTCGACAATCGCGTCGGCCAACTGTTTCTTCTTCCCGCTGCACGCAGGGAATAAAACAAGCATAACAGTAGCCCAGAGAGCCACTGTTATGCTTAATGAAATATGTATTCTTTTTCGATTCTGTCGCATCCTATTATCTGATGACAGTGCTTTCGCCAATCCATCCACCGATGGTGATTGAGTCGCCCTTCTTCAAGTTCAAGAAGAACAAGTCCTCAGCCTTCGGCGTGTGTGCAGCGTAGGTACCAATCAACTTGTTGGCCTCTTCCGTTACACTCGGATCTACTGATTTAGCACGTTGCAATTTATCGATAGCCAGGTAATAAGTACATCTGTTCAAAGCAGACTCGTCGCTCCAGTTGGGGCTGGATGCATACATGTTAGCCAAGAGGATGTAAGCTTTACCGTTCTTGTCGTTGTGAGCCAATGATTTCTGTACGTAACCTTTCGCTCTGGAGAGTTGTTTCTTAGAGAAGCAAACCACAGCAGCGTTGTAAGCGTCCTCGCTCTTCTTCTCTGCATCGTCTTCCAAAGAGATGGCCTGATCAAAGAACTGGAGGGCTTTCTCCATATCACCTTTCTTATAGTACATGTAAGCGCAACCTACAGCGGTCTCTGCAGTAGGAGATACGGCATGTGCATACTCAGAAGCCTGGAAGTAAGCCTCCTGGTCGGTACATTTGAAGAGTTTCATCAAACCAACAACGGTTTTCAGGTACTCCAAGTTGTCTTTGTTCTCCTCAATCTTCGGAGCGTACATTGCCTGCAAGTTCTCGCAGCTGGCAGCACCACTGTTGATGAAGATACCATCTACATAATCCTTCGCAATCTTCGTAGCCTCTTTCAAAGCGTCTGAAGCCTTCGGATTCTCCTGTGTACGCTCGTACACTGCTTTGGCATATTCAGCAGCCTTCTGATAGTCGTTGATGAACTGCTCTCTGTGGTTGGCGTCAGCCTTGTATTTCTTGTCTGAAATGTTGATGAAGTCCTGCAAGATGTAGTAGTCGGTGTTTCCCTGCTCGGCATCCACCACCTCGGTCAGCATGGCATAAGCTTTGTCAACATCCAAATTAGAGGTGTAAGCCACGTAGTCGTGTACTTTGGTACCCAACACCTTTTCACGAGAGGCCGGGGTACGTACCAAGGCGTTCAAATCGTCAAGGTACTGCAAGCGCTGATCGTACATCGCCATCAACTCGTTGACATACGCCTCACGTTTCGCAGCGTCCTGCTCCTGGTCGATAAACCAGTGAAGAATCTTGGCACCGTTGATGTAGGTAGATACCTGCGCCTTCGGGCACTCGTCGTAAGCTGCCTTCCAAGGAAGGTAAGCGTCTTTGTAGTTGCCTGTCTTCACGTACTCTGCGTAAATACTCAAGTTCTGAAGACATTTCAAACTGTCCTCACCGTGACCGAATCTCGATCCGTCTTCTACTCCTTTCTGTGCAAACGCATTGCCTGCACCCAATGCAAACGCCAGCATAGCTGCTGTGATCATCTTCATTTTCATTGTATAGAATTTTAGTTGTGATTAAATTATCTGTTTATGTTACACGTAAATACTTTTGTTTTCTCATTCACCGCCCGATTACTGAACTTTCCACTTGTAGAACCAAGTCTCACTGAAGGTGAGGCCCACTCCCACGCGCAGGTAGTTCTCCTTAATCAGGTTGTTGCGTTTCGGGTCCACTTTGACATACTCTGCCGAGATGGTCAGCATGGAGGTCTTACCGCTACGTTGACTGAGCAACGGAGTGACAATGGCGCCACTCACACCATACTCGCGGGTGTCGGCATCCTTCACCTTGACATAAGGATCGGCATAGTAGCCACCCAGACGATATCTCATGCGCTTGAAGATGCTCTTTGAAATCGGGTTGGGGATGTACTCCGCACCGAGGGCAATCTTGTAAGCGTTGTTAAACGACCATTGCTTGTAGCTCTCGTCTCCAAACTGAGGAAACTTCACGCTCGCCCACTTCTCCAGCGTGTAGTCCAAGCCCACCGTCAAACGGCGGTCGTAGACATAAGCCAAACCTACACCGAAGGTGGTCGGCAGCTCGTAGGCATTGCGGATGGTGTCGCGGGTCGCGTTGATGGTCGTACTTGTACTATTGTCGTACGTGTAGCCGGTACATACCGCGTTCGCGTTGATCTTGTGGCCGTACGAGTAGGTGGCACCGAGCGTCAGACTTCGTTTCTTGCTCAACTGATACGTGTACTGCACACCGAAATCAGCCTTGTAGCTGTTGATTTCCGTGGAGTAACTACGAATGTTTGAGTTAATGCCCGTGTCACTATAGCTATTCGTAATGGTATGGTTTAAATCTCCCCAAAGATACGAAAAATTTGCACCAATAGAAAATCCTTTGAAAATTTCTCCACCTGCACCGATAAAAGCTTGTGATAAACCGCCGTCACCGCTGAAGGTTTCGTAAGAGTGAACAGAGCCCTCCTCGTCGTTGCGAATCTCGTTGCTAGTGGAGAAGCTATAATTAATCTTCGAGTAAGGAAGCAATCCGGCAGTCATACCCACATGCTTGCACAAGCGGAACTGGAACGCCAGATAGTCCAGACTGGAGTTCTTTGCATTCATCTTCACCTTATTACCGGTGGTCTCACTGGTGCTCGTGAAGTTGGTGTTCTGCAAAGTGACTCCTCCGTCGAAGAGGAAATTCAGTGAGTCGATGGCCGAATAAGAGGCCGGGTTACCCACATTGATTTGATACTTGTTTCTAAGGCCGTAGGCTACACCTCCCATACCTTTGTTTGCTCCGGTGCTCTGGTCGGCCAGAATACCGAAACCATATCTTGAATAAGGAGAATTCACACCATTTTGAGCTGCCACCATTCCTGTCATCAAGAGTGATAACAGCGTGCAAATTACTTGTTTACGATTTATCATTGTAATCTAAAATTCTATTTAAGCCTTTCAGCACTAAAAATCTGTCTGCAAAGATTATATTTTTTAAGTTTGTATCAAAAGAAAAATTATCTCCTCCCGTTAAAAAAACAAAAAGGTCGGGATATTTCTTTAAAAAGCGGGAGATGTACCCACTCATTTCCGCCCTGATGCCCTGAATGACCCCCGCGCGGATGGCGGTGTCGGTGTCATAACCCATCTCGGGAACCTCGCCTTCGCTACTCACTTCGGGTAGTCGGGAGGTGAACTGATGGAGTGCCTTCAGTCGCATCTGCATGCCGGGGGAGATGTTGCCTCCCTGATAGGTGCCCTGCGCATCCAGAAACTCGTAGGTGATGCAGGTGCCTGCGTCAATCACCAGGACATTTCGCTGCGGATGAATCGCTTGCGCTCCCACGACGGCGGCGATGCGGTCGGTGCCCAGCGTCTGCGGCGTGCGGTAGCCGATGCGTATGGGCAGGGGCGTGCTTCCGCTCAGCCGAAGCAGTGGGAAAGGTAGCTCCGACAGCCGTTGCTCCACCTCCGGCGTCAGCTCTTTCACGGTGGAAAGGATGCCGCGCCGAATGGCGTATCTTCGGCAAAGCTCGGGGAGCTGTGCCAGCGTCTCGTTCGAGTCGTGCACCATCTCCAGCAGCTCTGTTCCCCGGAAGAGGGCCAGCTTGGCGATTGTATTTCCTATGTCGATAACTATATTCACTTTGTTTGGGTTTGTGAGGTTGCAAAGTAACATAAAATCGGGGAATTTTTGTATGTATTTGCTTCTATTTTATTGTTTTTTGAGTAATCGGCTCCTTTTTTGCCGAAGTTCTTTGTACTTTTGCAGGTAGAAAGTATAAAAAATAATAACGATGCATACTAGAGAAGAAAAGTTGGAGGCGTTTGGTCGCTTCCTGGATGTGCTGGATGAGTTGCGGGTGAAGTGCCCGTGGGACAAGAAACAGACGAACGAGAGTCTGCGCCCGAACACGATTGAAGAGGTGTACGAACTGTGTGATGCTTTGATGAAATCGGATAAGAAGAATATCTGTAAGGAATTGGGCGATGTGCTGTTGCACGTGGCTTTCTATGCGAAGATTGGCTCGGAAACGGGCGATTTTGATATCAAGGATGTGTGCGACCAGCTGACGGACAAGTTGATTTTCCGCCACCCGCATGTGTTTGGCGAGGTGCAGGCGGATACGGCCGAGAAGGTGACGCAGAACTGGGAACAGCTGAAACTGAAGGAGAAGGATGGTAACAAGTCGGTGTTGAGCGGTGTACCTTCGGCGCTTCCTTCGATGATTAAGGCTTACCGTGTTCAGGACAAGGCGCGTAACGTGGGGTTCGACTGGGAGCAGCGTGAGCAGGTTTGGCAGAAGGTGCAGGAGGAGATTGGTGAGTTTCAGGCGGAGATCGACCGCATGGATGCCGATAAAGCGGAGGCGGAGTTTGGTGATCTCTTCTTTAGCTTGATCAATACGGCACGCCTCTATCATATCAATCCGGACAATGCGCTGGAGCGTACGAACCAAAAGTTTATCCGTCGTTTCAACTATCTGGAGGAGCATACCCTCAAACAGGGACGCAACCTGAAGGATATGTCGCTTGAGGAGATGGATCAGATCTGGAACGAAGCGAAGAAACTGGGATTGTAGATTGTAATCCGTGCATATACGAATGAGGCGGAGATAAAAACTGAACCTTTTCAGTCTTTATCTCCGCCTCTATTGTTTACCCTATTGAAAACCTCTCTCTTCTAGAAAAGAGTCTACTTGTTGTTGTCGTCTTTCCGTTGTGCCCTCTTCAGCATGTCGCGATGGAATCCCATCTCGGCCGTGAGCACTTTGAATATCTTCTTGTCGGAAAGGAACTCGCGATAGCGTACCACCGCAGCGCGCTCAATCTTGTCGCACTCCATGCGCAGATTGATAATCTTGTCCACCAGACTCTGATAGTCGGTGGCATCACTGCTCTGTTTCTTGCTCTCCTGTACCACCTGATTGATCTTGCGGTTGATTTTGAACTTCTTCTCCTGCAACTCGAAGTAGATGGGGAAGAACTTCGCAGCCTCCTCCTCAGTGAGCCCCGCCTTGCGCGTGTAGTAATCTTGCTGCAGCGCTTTGAACTCCTCCGGAGAGAAGCGCGGACGGTTCTCCTGGGCTGCTGCAGGAAGAACTCCACACAGCATCCATCCGAAGAAGAACAGTATTCCGATGTGCTTGATGACCTTATTCATACTCGTTGTCGGTTAAGTAACAATAGATGGTGTAATCGTCCATGAGCGCATTGTCCATGATCGATTGCAGATACTCGTCGTTGGGCGTTACCTCTGTCTGGTCGGCAAGGGTAACGGGGGAGGCGCTCTTCTGAGTGTGATACATCAGGTACTGTCCGCCCAGCAGGATTCCGCAGAACATCGCCGCCATATAGAACCAGGGGCGAACGCGTTGCCAAAGAGTGATGCGCACTTCGGAGGGGTGGGCAGTCTCCTTCACTTCCGGCAGTTGGTTCATCAACTGCTGCGTGAAGTCCTCAAAGTAACCCTCGGGCACTTTGAACGGCGTCTTCGCTCCACATAATTTCTTGATTTTATCTTCCTCTTTCATTGCTATATCTATTTCTTTTATCCTTAGACGTTTGATGGGTGAAATGGTTTAAAGGTGGGTCTCTAAAAATTCTTCAATTTTCTTCACGGCATAGTGATAGGAGGCTTTCAGGGCGCCTACACTGGTGCCGAACACTTCGGAGATCTCTTCGTATTTCATCTCCTGAAAGTATTTCATGTTGAAGACTGCCCGCTGTTTCTCGGGCAGGGAGAGGATGGCGGCTTGCAACATCTTCTCGGCACGGTCGCCGTCGAAGTAGGGGTCGCCCTCCACTTGGTTGGCGAGGTTCCCCTCGGGGTCGTCCAGCTGCAGCGAGTTCAGATTCTGCTGTCGGCTCAAGAAGTTGAGACACTCATTGAGGGCGATGCGATAGAGCCAGGTGGAAAGTTTGGCCTCTCCGCGGAAGTAGTCGAGGTTGGTCCACGCCTTGATAAAGGTGTTCTGCAGCAAATCGTTCGCATCTTCGTGCGAGAGCACCATCCGGCGAATCTGCCAATAGAGGCGTTCGCGGTAGCTGCGTACCACCTCCTCGAACGCCGCACGCTGTTGCTGCGGGTCCTGCAGGGCTTCTATCAGTTGCTTTTCGTCGGAATATCTCATGGGTGTTGCTTCGTTTGCTTGATTTGTTTGAATGTTTACTTCTCCGGGGTTCCCTTACTGCTTCACTGTTTAACTGCGTTGCACCGGAATGCACAGGTTCTCTTTGGCCAGCATGGTGTGGGGGAAGATGGCTTGTGCTTCTTGCAGCAGCGGCTCCTCCTCGTCATAGCGTGCCGAGAAGTGACCGATGATCAATTGTCCCACTCCGGCCTCCTTGGCAATGGTCGCTGCTTGTGAGGCGGTGGTGTGGAAAGTCTCCTTCGCCCGCTTCAGCTCACTCTCGGCAAAGGTGGCTTCGTGGAAGAGCAGTGTCACCCCGCGAATCTGATCAATCACTTTCGGATGATAAAGCGTGTCGGAACAGTAGGCATAGCTGCGCGGCTCCTCCGAAGGGGTAGTCAGGCGACTGTTGGGCACGACGCTTCCGTCGGGTTGCACATAGTCGGCTCCATTCTTGATGCGGTGGTACTCAAAGAGCGGCACCTCATAGAAATTGAGCATATCGCGACGCAGATGGTTGGGCGTGGGCTTCTCGCTGAAGAGAAATCCACAGCAGGGAACGCGATGGTTCAAAGGGATGGTCTCCACCCGCATGGAACGGTCCTCGAAGATGCAAGCGCGTTTCGTGGTATCCACTGCGTGGAAGCAAACCTTGTAGGTCATACCACCGCAGAAGAAATCCATCTGTGCCTGCAACAGCGGCTCCAACTCTTTCGGGGCAAAGATATGCAAGTCGGCGGTGCGTCCCAGCATACCAAAGGTGGAAATCAGTCCCATCAACCCGAAGCAATGGTCGCCGTGGAGGTGAGAGATGAAGATATGGTTCAAGCGACTGAACTTCAGACGCGACTTGCGCAACTGCAGTTGAGTCGCCTCTCCACAGTCAATCATATACAGCTTCTCGCGTATGTTGATGACCTGCGAACTGGCAAAGTGGCGCGTCGTCGGTAGGGCGGAACCACAACCTAATATGTTTACTTCAAACTTCTCCATACGGTGCAAAGGTACTTTTTTATGCGCATTCCTACGTTATGTGAAGGGTGAAATTTTGTCAATAAACGCTATCGGGCAGGATGGAGGTGGAAAGGAAGCAGGAAAGATGCTGGAAGAATACAGGAAAGATGCAGGAAGAATACAGGAAGGACACCGCAAGGATGCAATGAGGAAGCGGTAAGGAAGCCGGTAGAAAACAAAAGAGGTCGCACCTTTGCAGGCACGACCTCCATGATTATCTTGGATGGAAAAATTATTTCTTAGCGTTTTCCATTTGCTCTTTCAATGCAACCAAAGCATCGATGTCACCCAAAGTAGTAGAAGCAGCTTGGTTCTGGATAGAAACAGACTCCTCTTTCTTGTTGTTCTTCTTAGCTACGTTGGCAGCTTTCTTCTCAGCCTTAGCCTCTGCTTTAGCAGCATCTTCGAAGATACGGCTGTGAGACAAGATGATTCTCTTAGCGTCTTTGTTGAACTCGATTACTTTGAACTGCAATTTCTCGTCCAACTGAGCCTGTGAACCGTCCTCTTTTACCAAGTGTTTCGGAGTTGCGAAACCCTCTACACCGTAAGGCAATGCGATGACAGCACCTTTGTCCAAGAGCTCGATGATAGTACCCTCGTGGATAGAATCAACAGTGAATACAGTCTCGAATACATCCCAAGGATTCTCCTCCAACTGCTTGTGGCCGAGGCTCAAGCGGCGGTTGTCCTTGTCGATCTCCAGTACCTGA
>CAYSOW010000056.1:0-14536 GCA_964432715.1 uncultured Bacteroides sp. | reverse complement strand
TAATGTGCTCCAGCCGAATAAAATAGCTGTTTTTTGATTTAAGTTTTGGAATTGAACCATTCGGGATTCCATTTGTTTATATTATTCCATGGTTCAAAATTTTTGTGGCGTACCATGCGATGAGCTGTCGCGTGGTATAAAAAAAATCTGTTGTACCACGGGATGAAATATCGCATGGTATGGGATCTCTGCAACGGATCATGATCATAACGCCGCATATGAATCTTTGATGAGCCGAAAGATTGTTTGAAATATCTTTGAATATCAGCGCTGTTAGCCATTTTGCGGAAAAATGTTTGAAAAATAATTGCAGTAAAACTTGCATGGATGAAAAAAATGCCCTACCTTTGCATCGCTTTTGAAACGGAAGTGTACGGGCGTTTAGCTCAGCTGGTTCAGAGCATCTGCCTTACAAGCAGAGGGTCGGCGGTTCGAATCCGTCAACGCCCACAAAAAGTTCCTTTTTTATCTCCGTTTGGAATAAATAAGGAACTTTTTTCTTTTTTATCCCTCAAAGTGCGCTCTTTTCATAAACTTTTGGGGTAGAATGCTGTTTATTTCCGTGAAAAACAATTATTTTTGCAGCAAATATTATATCATTACAAATATGGGGCTTGATTTACTCACAGCTATATCGCCGATTGATGGTCGCTATAGAGGAAAAACAGAAGCTTTGGCTTCTTATTTTTCAGAATTCGCACTGATTAAGTACAGAGTGCAGGTGGAAATCGAATATTTTATTACTCTCTGTGAACTCCCGTTGCCGCAGCTGGCCGGGTTCAATAAAGAGTTGTTCGAGTCTTTACGTGCCATCTACCGTAACTTTTCGGAAGAAGATGCCGCACGTGTGAAGGAAATAGAAAGTGTGACCAATCACGATGTGAAGGCCGTAGAATACTTCATCAAGGAGCAGTTCGACCGCCTGGGCGGCTTGGAGGCTTACAAGGAGTTTATCCATTTCGGACTGACTTCGCAGGATATCAACAATACCTCCATCCCTCTCTCTATCAAAGAGGCATTGCAGCAGGTGTACTATCCCGCCATCGAGGAGTTGATTGCACAGTTGCGTGAGTATGCCGAGACTTGGAAAGAGATTCCGATGCTGGCGAAGACCCACGGACAGCCCGCTTCTCCCACTCGCTTGGGCAAGGAGATTATGGTGTTCGTTTATCGTCTGGAGCGTCAGTTGGCTACCTTGAAGGCATTGCCGGTGACTGCCAAATTCGGTGGCGCTACGGGTAACTACAACGCGCATCACGTGGCTTATCCCGCTTACGACTGGAAAGCTTTCGGCAACCGCTTTGTAGCAGAAAAACTGGGTCTGGAACGCGAGGAGTACACTACGCAGATCTCTAATTACGATAACTTGGGCGCAATTTTTGATGCCATGAAACGCATCAACACCATTATGATTGATATGAACCGCGACTTCTGGCAATATATCTCTATGGAGTATTTCAAACAGAAGATTAAAGCGGGCGAGGTAGGTTCCAGTGCCATGCCGCACAAGGTGAACCCCATCGACTTTGAGAATGCCGAAGGTAACCTGGGCGTAGCGAACGCATTGCTCGGTCACTTGGCAGAGAAGTTGCCGGTGTCTCGTTTGCAGCGCGACCTGACCGACTCTACCGTACTGCGTAATGTAGGCGTGCCTTTCGGTCATATCATCATCGCCATCCAGAGTTCACTGAAGGGCTTGCGTAAACTGTTGTTGAACGAACCGGCTATCTACCGCGACTTGGACAACTGCTGGAGCGTGGTGGCTGAGGCCATTCAGACCATCCTCCGCCGTGAGGCTTATCCGCATCCCTACGAGGCCTTGAAGGCATTGACTCGTACCAATCAGGCCATCGATGAGGCTGCCATCAAGAACTTCATCGAGGAGCTCAACGTAAGTGAGGAAATCAAGAAAGAGTTGCGTGCCATTACGCCGCACACTTACACGGGTATTTGAAATTTTCGAAAATATTAAAAATAACAGCCCGAGAGGGGCAAGCTAAATCAAATTAAAGTTATGATTACAGACCATGAAAATTGGCAGGGTTCTTTTGATGAGAATCAAAGTTCCAACAGAGAGACGAACCGTTCGTACAACAACGATTACAGAAATCAAGGAGAAGAGCGTCCGCGCCGTACATTCAACCGCAACAACGGTGAGCGCAGTTATAACCGTGACGGTCAGGATCGTCCGCATCGTCCTCGCTTCAACCGTCCTTCTACGGAGGGTGAGCGCGTAGGCTATCGTCGTGAGGGTCGTCCTTCATTCCGCCGTGAGGGGGATGAGGAACAGCGTCCGTATCGTTCTTCTTACAACCGTGAAGGGGGTGACTACCGCTCCTCTCGTCCTTACAACCGCGATAATCGCGAGGGCGGAGATCGCAACAACTATCGTCGCAACAACGGCGACTATGCACAGCGCGGTGGCTATAATTCGTATGATAACAATGGTGAGGAGCGCCCGCGTTTCCGTCGCAACAACAATGGCTACGGCCGCGACGAGAATCAGGAGGGAGGCTTCCGTCCGCGTTTCAATAACAACCGCGACAACCGTCGCCCGCAGGGTGGCTTCCGTCCGCGTCGCACCGAAGGTTACGACCCGAACGCTAAATACAGTCGCAAGAAACAGATTGAGTATAAAGAGATTCTGACGGATCCGGATGCACCGATTCGTTTGAACAAATTCTTAGCCAATGCCGGTGTTTGCTCACGTCGTGAGGCGGATGAGTTTATCACAGCCGGTGTGGTATCAGTCAACGGCGAGGTGGTAACCGAGTTGGGTACCAAAGTGAAACGTAGCGATACCATCACTTTCCACAACGAACCGGTGAACATCGAGCGTAAGGTGTATGTCCTGCTCAACAAGCCGAAAGATTGTGTAACAACTGCCGACGATCCGCAGGAGCGTAAGACCGTGATGGACTTCGTGAAAGATGCTTGCAAGGAGCGTATCTATCCGGTAGGTCGTCTCGACCGTAACACCACCGGTGTGTTGCTGCTCACCAACGATGGTGATTTGGCTTCCAAACTGACGCACCCCAAATATCTGAAGAAGAAAATCTATCACGTACATTGCGATAAGAACGTGACGAAACATGATATGGATCAGATTGCTGCCGGCATTATGCTTGACGACGGTGAAATCCACGCAGATGAGATTAGCTACGTATCTGAAGATAAATCACAGGTAGGTATCGAAATCCACTCAGGAAAGAACCGTATCGTTCGTCGTATTTTCGAGTCTTTGGGCTATCGCGTGGTGAAGTTGGATCGTGTCTTCTTTGCCGGATTGACCAAGAAGAACCTGCGCCGCGGCCAGTGGAGATATTTAACGGAGAAAGAGGTGAACATGCTTCGCATGGGCGCTTTTGAATAAACAATAGCTAATTTTTTTATGGAAACAATTCGTAGAACAAAAATCGTAGACCTGTTGAAGCGTACCGATTTCGGGGCAATGGTCAATGTGAAAGGATGGGTGCGTACCCGCCGTGGAAGTAAACAAGTGAATTTTGTCGCTTTAAACGATGGTTCTACTATAAATAATGTACAGGTGGTATTGGATATCGCCAACTTTGATGAGGAATTGCTGAAACTGATCACCACCGGTGCTTGCTTGAGCGTGAACGGTGTGTTGACGGAGTCGGTAGGTTCCGGTCAGAAGGCCGAGATTCAAGCCCGTGAAATTGAGGTGCTGGGTGCTTGTGATAACACCTATCCCTTGCAGAAGAAGGGTCACACCATGGAGTTCTTGCGTGACATCGCTCACTTGCGCCCGCGTACGAACACCTTCGGTGCCGTGTTCCGCATTCGCCACAACATGGCGATTGCCATCCACACTTTCTTCCATCAGAAGGGACTCTTCTATTTCCATACCCCGTTGATCACCGCTTCCGACTGTGAAGGTGCGGGACAGATGTTCCAGGTGACCACGATGAACCTGTACGACTTGAAGAAGAACGAGGATGGTTCTATCAACTATGACAACGACTTCTTCGGCAAACAGACCAGCTTGACAGTATCCGGTCAGTTGGAGGGTGAGTTGGCTGCCACTGCTTTGGGTGGTATCTACACCTTCGGACCGACTTTCCGTGCCGAGAACTCCAACACGCCGCGCCACTTGGCCGAGTTCTGGATGGTAGAGCCGGAAGTTGCTTTCAATGATATCGTGGACAATATGGACTTGGCAGAGGAATTTATCAAGTTCTGTATCCAATGGGCATTGGACCACTGCTACGACGATGTGAAGTTCTTGAACGATATGTTCGATAAAGAACTGATTGAGCGTCTGCAGGGCGTCTTGAAAGAGGATTTCGTTCGCTTGCCTTACACCGAGGGTATCCGTATCCTGGAAGAGGCCGTTGCCAAAGGTCACAAGTTTGAGTTCCCGGTTTACTGGGGTGTCGACTTGGCTTCCGAGCATGAGCGCTTCTTGGTGGAGAACCACTTCAAACGTCCGGTCATTCTGACCGACTATCCGAAGGAGATCAAAGCCTTCTATATGAAACTGAACGAGGATGGCAAGACCGTGCGCGCCATGGACGTCCTCTTCCCGAAGATTGGCGAGATTATCGGTGGTTCCGAGCGTGAAGCTGATTACGACAAACTGAAACAGCGTATCGACGAGCTCCACATCCCGATGAAGGATATGTGGTGGTACCTCGATACCCGTAAATACGGAAGCTGCCCGCACTCAGGTTTCGGCTTGGGCTTCGAGCGTCTGCTGCTCTTCGTTACCGGTATGACCAACATCCGTGATGTGATCCCCTTCCCGCGTACACCGGGCAAGGCTGAGTTCTAACATCTTCGGAATCAATGCATAAGATGCCCGCTTTCCGGTCTCTTCAGGGAGGCTGAAAAACGGGCATCAACTTTTTCTGTAAAATATTTAAGAAAAAGGACTAAAAATGATGGTTATCAAATAAAAAAGTACCATCTTTGCATTGACTTAAAGAAATACCGTTATGAAGAATGTGAAAAAACTCTTTTTGTTGGCTGTGATGTTCCTGAGCGCAAGCTTCGCTTTTGCACAGAGTCAGGACTTTATCACTCCGGCGACCAGTAATTTGAAGGGAATCTGGCAGATGCATTTTTATGTATCCGGCTCGGCAGATATCCCGGGTTCTTTGAGAGCAGGTAATACTTTCAAAATCTTGAGTGAAGACGGTTACGTCACCAACTTCACTGTGGTCCCCAACAAGGGAGCAATTATCACCGGTTTCGGAACGTATAAACAACTTTCCGATCACCAATATACGGAATACATGATACGCAACATACACATGCCCGAGCTGAATGGCACGGAATACACCATGGAGTATGAGCTGAAAGACAACGGAACGTTGATTGTCTTGAAATTTCATGTAAACAAAGATAAGTACGGAAACGTTTTGGATACATGGTATTACGAAACTTGGAAACGAGTGGAGATGCCTGCCGAGTTCCCGGAAGATTTAGTTAGATAATCTGACAAATAGATTAAAGATAAAAGGTTGCGCCCGGTCCTATCATCAAACTCCTAAGTGTTTTTTGGTTTTAAGGTTGTTCGTATCGGCTGATGATGGGTTAATTGGTCACGGTGGCGCAGCCTTTTTTTTATTTTGCCCTAACTAACCGTTTCTTTACTAAAAAATTACGGAAAATAATTTGCTATTTAAAAGAAAACCCGTACCTTTGCAAGCCGATTATTATCAAGTATTGATAAGAGTTAGAAAATAGCGTGTTAATAGTCTATGTGTTCTAGATGGTTAGGATCGCTAAAGCAAAGTTTTTTTAGTAGTAACAATTTAAAAAGATTTAAGAGTGGATACTTTAAGTTACAAGACCATTTCTGCAAACAAAGTAACAGCGACTAAAGAATGGGTCGTTGTGGATGCTACCGACCAGGTATTAGGCCGTCTCGGTGCAAAAGTTGCGAAACTGTTGAGAGGAAAGTATAAACCTAACTTTACCCCTCACGTTGATTGTGGCGATAATGTGATCATTATCAATGCCGACAAAGTGAAATTGACCGGAAACAAATGGAACGACAGAATCTATTTGAACTTCACCGGATATCCCGGCGGTCAAAGAGAAATTACTCCCGCCCGTTTGATGGCTAAACCCAACGGCGAAGAGAAATTGCTGAAGAGAGTTGTAAAGGGTATGCTTCCCAAAAACCGTTTGGGCGCTAAGCAGCTGGGTAACCTCTATGTTTACGCTGGCAGCGAGCACAAACACGAAGCTCAAAGTCCCAAAACTATCGATATTAACTTACTTAAATAATAAAGAATGGAAGTAGTAAATGCATTAGGCAGACGTAAACGCGCAGTGGCTCGCGTATTCGTAAGCGAAGGTACAGGAAAGATTACTATTAACAAGAGAGACCTTGCACAGTACTTTCCATCCACTATTCTTCAGTATGTAGTAAAGCAGCCTTTGGCTAAGTTGGAAGCTGCCGAGAAATACGATATCAAGGTTAATCTTTACGGTGGTGGTTTCACCGGTCAGTCTCAGGCATTGCGTTTGGCCATTGCCCGTGCGTTGGTGAAAATCAATCCGGAAGACAAAGCCGCTCTTCGTTCTGAAGGATTCATGACTCGTGATGCTCGTTCTGTTGAGCGTAAGAAACCGGGACGTCCGAAAGCACGTAGAAGATTCCAGTTCAGTAAACGTTAAGAGTTGGATTCTACTGATAGAGCGTTTAGTATCTAAACTGTCGAGATTCATGCACTGCGCATGACTACCCGAGAGTTGGTGAAAACAAAAAAGAATGTAAACGATTTAAAGAATAAAAAAATGTCAAGAACATCATTTGATACTTTATTGGAAGCTGGTTGCCACTTTGGACACCTCAAAAGAAAATGGAATCCGGCAATGGCTCCTTATATCTTTATGGAACGCAATGGTATTCATATCATTGACCTTCATAAAACCGTAGCGAAAGTGGACGAGGCTGCTGAAGCTTTGAAACAGATCGCTAAATCAGGAAAGAAAATCCTGTTCGTTGCTACTAAAAAACAAGCAAAACAAGTGGTAGCTGACAAAGCTGCTTCTGTAAATATGCCTTATGTAATCGAACGCTGGCCGGGTGGTATGTTGACTAACTTCCCGACTATCCGTAAGGCTGTGAAGAAAATGGCTACTATCGATAAATTGACTAACGATGGTACTTACTCAAATCTCTCTAAGAGAGAAATTCTTCAGATCTCTCGTCAACGTGCTAAATTGGACAAGAACCTCGGTTCTATCGCTGACTTGACTCGTCTGCCGTCTGCTCTTTTCGTAGTTGACGTGTTGAAAGAGAACATCGCTGTCCGTGAGGCTAACCGTTTGGGTATCCCTGTATTCGCTATCGTTGATACGAACTCTGATCCTTCAAACGTTGATTTCGTAGTTCCGGCTAACGACGATGCTACAAAATCTATCGAGGTAATCTTGGACGCTTGCTGCGGTGCTATCGCTGAGGGTCTGGAGGAGAGAAAAGCTGAGAAGATTGACATGGAGGCTGCCGGTGAGGCTGCTCCCGCCAAAGGTGCTAAACGTGCCAAAGGTGCTGCGAAAGCAAGATTGGACAAATCTTCTGAGGATGCAATCAATGCATCTAAAGCTGCTGCTTTCTTGAAAGAGGACGAAGAAGCTTAATATAAGCCTTTAGAGAGTTGAGCATTGAAAATGGTGTGGCGCGGTTTGTATGAATCGAGGGCCGCCCTTTCCAACTCTCAACTCTCTTTTTTTATTAGAATTCTAACCATTTAAATTAAATACGATTATGGCTGTAAGTATGGCTGATATTACCAAGCTCCGTAAAATGACCGGTGCTGGTATGATGGATTGCAAAAACGCCTTGACAGATGCTGAGGGCGATTTCGATAAAGCAATGAAGATTATCCGTGAGAAGGGACAGGCAGTAGCTGCTAAACGTTCTGACCGTGATGCTTCTGAAGGTTGCGTATTGGCTAAAGTGGCTGATGGCTTCGGCGCTATCATCGCTTTGAAATGCGAGACTGACTTCGTTGCTAAGAACGAGGATTTCATTAAATTGGCTCAATCTATCTTGGATGCTGCCGTTGCTAACAAATGTACTTCTCTGGAGCAGGTAAATGCGTTGCCGATGGGTGACAGCACTGTGGCTCAGGCTGTAACTGACCGTAGCGGTATCACCGGTGAGAAAATGGAGTTGGATGGTTACAACTACATCGTTGGCGAGAACATCGCTGTATACGATCACATGAACCGTCACGCACTCTGCACCATGGTTCAGACCAACTTGCCCGCTGCTGAGCAGGCTCACGAGGTGGCTATGCAGGTAGCTGCTATGAACCCGGTTGCTTTGGATGAGACTAGCTTGTCTCAGGAGTACAAAGACAACGAGTTGAAGATTGCTATCGAGAAAACGAAAGAGGAGCAGGTGAAGAAAGCGGTAGAAGCTGCTTTGAAGAAAGCCGGTTTCAACCTCTACATCGCTGAGAACGAGGAGCACTTGAACGAGGGTATCATGAAAGGTAGCATCACGGAAGCTCAGGCTGAGGAGATTCGTCAGCTGAAAGCGAAAGTGGCTGAGGAGAAAGCTGCTAACTTGCCCGAGCAGATGATTCAGAACATCGCAAACGGTCGTATGGCGAAACTCTACAAAGAGGTTTGCTTGCTGAAACAGGAGTTCATCCAAGATGCTAAGATGTCTGTATCTGACTACTTGAAATCTGTAAACAAAGAGTTGACTGTAGTTGACTTCAAACGTTTCACTTTGAGAGCTGAGTAATTTAGACTTTAAATATACTCTTATATAGAAAGGGCGTTTCCGCAAGGAAGCGCCCTTTTTCAGTAAGTGTAGTAGGGTACAGTGCAACTGTACAGTGATGTACTAAAAAAGGGCATCTCCTCGCGGAGACGCCCTTATCCTTTAATTATTGATTCTATGAAGAGGAATCATCGGATTAATATCCGTTGTTTCCATACTCTTCCGCATTGTCAATCTGGTTCAAGAAGTCGTAAGAGATAGGACGAAGCATGTTCTTCTCTGAGAATGACTTCGCAGCACGCGGGTTACCCTTTTCCAACTGAGCTTTGAACTTGCTGAAGCCGTGACGTTTCAACACTGCCCAACGATTGAACTCACCGGCCAACTCACGAGCGAACTCGTCCAGGACTGTCTGCTCATCAGCAGTCGTAAGTTTCATGGTAGAGTCGAACTTAGAAGCATCGCGGCAAGCACGTTTACGCAACGGGTTCAAGTACTCGGCTGCTTTCGTGTTGTTACCCAACATTGCATTAGCCTCGGCAGCAATCAAGTAAACCTCAGCCATACGCATGATAAATACGTCGCCGGTCTTCTTCTGCAAGTTGCTGGTAAATATACCATCGTAGTTCCAGTTGCTCTTTACCAAGCCCGGGTAGAGTTGATAAGTGTTGGTGCCATCGAATGAAGCCTCTTTATACTTACCTTCGCTATCGAAGAGGTCGTTGATATTTACGGTTACACAAGCGTACTCAGCTTTCTCGGCAGCCGTCAAATCCTTTTTAGAAAGGTAAATCACGAAACGATCATCATCCGGAGTAACCGGGTAATCAATCACGTACACATTCTTCGGAGTAATCAAATCAGCAACGTTACCCGTGTGGTCACTGTTCTTAGGCCAAACAGAAGCAGGATATTGATTGTATGTACTGGCCACGTAAGCATAGTCTGCATACGGATAGATACGTGTACCTACGTGTTTCTGGTCGATGCCGTATTTGGTACACAAAGCCGCTGTGAGGTCCAAAATAGAGTTCTTGTGAGTATATGCCTGCCAACCCGGCTGAACGCCTGATTCGTGACCAAATGCACACATAAAGGTGTTCTCCCAACGTTTATCGTTGTCAGCGTCAAACAAGTCGATTAAGTACTTAGACGGAGCCAGGATATTGTTGTTGACACGTCCCAAGAAGTAGTTGGATTTATCTGCTGTTTTATAGATATCATTCAACTTGTAGGGGTTCGGGAACATATAAGTAAAGATGTTGCTCTGTGCATAGTTGGCGGCAGTTTTATCCACCGGACCGGCAGCGATGAAGAGCGCCTCTTTGTTGCTCTTATTGTTGGCAGAAGCCCAAACATCAGATACATCGTCATAGAGTGCTGCACCGTAAGTGGAAGCGTTGGTAATCAAATCCTCGGCTACCTCTTTAGCACGTTGCCAGTAGCTGACACCATCCTCACTCAAACCTTCAGCGGCACCTTGTGCATAAACACGAGCCAACAAACCGAGAGCGGTCTTCTTGGTTACACGTGCATACTCACCGTTATAAGGATCTTTGTTCAACAGCTCCGCAGCCTCTTTCAAGTCGGCTACCATCTGTCCGTACAGTTCCTCGTAAGTGCTGCGTTGCGGAGTCATGTCGGCACCCTCGTCTGCAGGAGTGGTCTTTAAGGTGATATTACCATAGTTGGTTACCAACAAACTGTAGTAGTAAGCACGCAAGCAGAGAGCCTCGCCTTTCAGCACCTTCACATCGTTGGCGTTTCCATCTTCCACTTCGTCGGCTGATGCGATGATGGCATTACAAGAGTTAATCTGTGAATAAGCCTGTTTAAAGAGCTTATTGGTGTAGTTCGTATTGGTGGTCAAACCTTCATAGTGGAACACCTCAGAAGCCCAGGTAATGTTGTTACGAGTCTGCCAAAGGTCAGTGCCACCCTCAGCCACTGCAAAGTAGTCGAAAGCAGAGAACAACTGTCCGTAGAGCGGCTCGTAGCAGTAAGTCTCCATGCCCGACCAGTAAGTGAATTGTTTCATTTGGTCGCCTCCTGTTCCGGCTTTCGGATTGTACTCATCCAAACCGCAAGCATTCAGCATCAAGGTAGCACCACAGAGAAGTGCGGCCTTTCTTAATATATTTCTTTTCATATTCGTAATCTCTATTAAAAGTTAGTTCTCGACTTAGAATGACAAGTTAACACCGAATACCAATTGTTTTGTCAACGGGTAGTTCAAGCTACCGTTCATCTCAGGATCGTAGTCCTTCAACAAACTGCTCTTGGCGAAGATAAACGGATTGGTGATTGTGCCATAGAAACGGCATTTGCTGATGCCGGCTTTCTGCAACAGATTCTTCGGCAAGGTGTAACCCAGTGTGATGTTCTTGATCTTGAAGAAAGAACCATCCACATACTGCAATGCGTAGTAACCGGTGTATGAATCCAGACTACGGTTGGCATTGATAGCCGGGAAGTCGTTTGAAGGATTATCCTCGGTCCAGTAGTTGAAGTAAGTCGGGAAGTTGCTCTTACCGGTCGGGTCATAAGAACCTAACATACCGTATTTAATCATCTGTCCCCAACGGAAGTAAGTGAATACAGTCAAATCAAAGTCCTTATAAGTAAAGGTGTTCTGGAAACCTAAAGTCCAGTCGGGAGAGTTGTGACCCAAAATCTGGTAATCTTTGTCACTGTAAGCATATTGGCTTTCAGAGGTGTAATATACTTTCTCACCTTCGTCGTCCAGTTTGTAGAAGACACCGTCAGACTCTTTGATTAAGCCCGGTACGTTGATCTTCAAGTCACCCGGCTCTTTACCGAAGACAGCTGCATCAGCCTCTTCGCCCTTCTGCCATACACCGTCGATTTTGTAGTGGTAGTAAGAGTTGACTGCCTCACCGATAGAGAGGGCATAGTCACCATTGGCGATGTTGTTAGAAACGCCGTCGGTCAAAGAAACGATTTTCTCCTTATTATAGTTGAAGGTGATGCTGGATCCCCATTTGAAATCACGTCCTTCGATGTTACGTGTATTCAAAGCAAGCTCAAAACCACGGTTTTCCGTCTTACAGATGTTCATGTTCATCGTGTAGAGCGTAGAAGAGTTGTAACCACCGTTGACTACCGGAATCTGACGTGACCAGATGACACCTTTGGTGTTGGTTACGTAGTAATCTGCAGTCAAGTCGATGCGGTTGTTCAAGAAGGCTGCGTCGATACCGATGTTGGTGTTGTATGATTTCTCCCAACCCAAAGTCTTATTGGTGTAGTTCTTAGAGTAACGATAGATATTCTGTACAGAACCACTGAAGTCCAATGTAGAAGCTTCCAAGTTAGAAACTGTTGAATACGGATCGATAGAAGCGGTACCGGTGACACCCCAACCCAAACGAAGTTTCAAGTTGTTCAACCAGTTGCTAGTCTTCTCCATGAATTTCTCGTCGGAGATTCTCCATCCCAAAGAAACTGCGGGGAAGTTATCCCAACGGTTGTCTTTAGCCAAGCGAGAAGAACCATCACGACGGATAGAAGCAGATGCCAGATACTTACCTTTATAAGAGTAGTTGACACGTCCAATCAAACCTAAGCCTTTTGACATGGTGTAAGAAGAAGAACCGGTGAAGTTGTCGTTGTTTACACCCATGTTATGCCACAAGAAGGCGTTATCAGAGATGTTGGTCTCTTTCTGAGAGGTATATTCCTGACGGTTGTGGTTCCAAGAAGTAACGGCGGTCACAGTGAAGTCGTGGTCGTTGGCTACCTTGAAGTTATAGGTCAAGATGTTTTCCCATTTGTAGTTGTAATTGCGCGTCTGGTTGATTTGTGCATACACGTTGGTACTTGTTCCGTTGGTATCGCCTGCGTTGTAGTATTGGTAAGAACCCATACCGACGAAGCTGTTGGCACGTGTGTAGGCCAAAGTGGCACCGATGCGTGACTGGAAGGTCAAGCCTTTCAACGGTCTCAACTCCAAGTAGGGGTTGAAGTAGAGTTTGTAGTTCTCGTTCTGTGAACGATAGTTGCTCTTGTTGTTCAACAGCAGGTTGACCTGTGTGTCATACGGTGACGGATTGACGTTCAGGTTGCCATCCTCATCATAAAGCTCACCCAACGGGCTGCTGGTCAAAGCGTTGTCCAATTTCGCATAAGCTTTGTTCTGGTGAACGTAAGACATCTGTGCATTTACACCGACGCTCATCCACTCTCTTACTTTGTGGTCAATACGCATGTTGGATGAATATACCTTGTATTCATCGTCCTGATACTGTCCGTTCTCATCCGTGAAGTTCAATGAGAAGTAAGCCTTGGTTTTGTCGGTACCGCCGGAAACAGCGACACTATAGTTTTGAGTGATGCCTGTCTTCAACAACTCGTCAGCCCAGTCGATGTACTTGCCCTGTTGGTGCATCGCATAAGCGCCTTCACCCAAGGCATTGTTAATCAAAGTAGCATCGTCACCGGTGTTGCCGGCTGCTTTCTGTGCTTCGAGGATGGTGTTGATGTAAGAATCACCGCTACGCATGTTCGGAGTCTTTGACCAACCGTTTACACCGAGGTAAGCGTTGAAGTCAACATTGATTTTACCTTGTTTACCGCTCTTGGTGGTGATGATTACCACACCGTTGGCACCGGCAGAACCGTAGATAGCGGTAGAGGATGCATCCTTCAATACCTCGATAGATTCGATATCATTCGGGTTCAAAGTTGCATAATCGCCCGGCATACCATCAATGATGAAGGTCGGGTCACCGTCGGCTGTAAATGAACGGGTACCACGCAACTGCATTTTTACGCTGGAACCTGCCTGACCTGATTCCTTGGTGATATCCAAACCGGCTACTTTACCCTGCAAGGCTTGCATCGGGTTGTTGCCCGGGTTCAATGTGATATCGTCGCTCTTGACGGAAACCACTGCACCGGTCAAGTCGCGTTTCTTTACGGCACCATAACCGATGACTACCACTTCGTCGAGCAGTTTGTTGTCCGGCTGCAGGGTGATGGACATCTTGCTATTGCTAGCGGTTAAGACTTGTGTTTTGTAACCGATGTAAGAGACTTCGATTTGTTTGGCTCCGCCCATTGAGAGAGAGAAGTTACCGTCGAAATCGGTCACTGTTCCGTTGGTTGTACCTTTGGCAACTACGGAAACTCCAATCATTGGCTCACCATTCTCATCAAAAACAGTACCTTTCACTGTTTTTTGTTGTACGTTTTGCACCAACGGAAGAGAATGATTCTCAGCAAATGAATGCATCGGGAATGAGAAGCATACGGCTGCTGACAAACCCAATACGAAAGGGGCAGAGCGGAAGGCGCTACCCCATGTGCCCTTATTCAAGGCATCACTTGAATTCCATTTCATTTTTTTTGTGCTCATTAATGTCCCATTTTGATTTGTGAGAACTTGGATCTTCCGGACGTTGATTTGTTCAAGTGGCCATACATGCCGACGGGCACGGTGATGCGTCTTCCTGCTCGGGTGCTCTCACCTTCCCAAGCATGAAAATCGTTCACAGTGCGGCGTAGCGAGCCGACCTCTCTGACCAACCAACATCCAAAATTTCAAAGATTTCACAGACCTCAACGGGTCTAATTAGATTAATTTTTAACTTGTCCCGGTTAAGTGGGACATGGGTGATAAAGGATGTTTTGTTTATCGCACACAAATATAAGAAGTGGGAAGCCGTCAGTGATTGCACTATTTTTTCAATTAATTGCATTTTTTGACCAAATTGGAACTGTTTTGCAAAAAAAGTTCAAGAATGTGCGTATAATCCTCCAAATCTATCTTTTTTAGACCACATTTGGAGGATTATAATGAGG
>CAYSOW010000055.1:0-14557 GCA_964432715.1 uncultured Bacteroides sp. | reverse complement strand
AGCATTTTCTCAGCCTCCTGATATCCCTCCTCATAGAGCGCATTCAGCTTCTTCGTATCCCTTTCGATACGACCAACCTCCATGGGGCGTTGAGGACGGATGGCAAGAATCTTGCCCTCATCTTCCAGGCGCTCCACCAACTCCAACTGCTCGTTGTAGTATTGACAGCGGTGACTGAGGACCACACGCAGGTGAGGGAATTTCTTGTAGATGAACGACGGAAGGCGCACATCCTTTTCCGTGGTACGGAAGCCACGATTGCGCGTCAAGACCACCACGGCACGAGAGCAACCCTGCTCAAAGGCGCGGAGCACGGGGATGGAATCGACAATTCCCCCATCGAGCATCGGTACACCATCCACATAAGTGATGGGACAGACATAAGGAAGACTGCTGGAAGCCTTGGCCACCGTCACCAGACGCTGAGCGTCATTGCGCTCCTCCAAATAACAAGCGCGACCGGTGCGACAGTTGGTGGTCACCATCTCAAAACGCATCGGGTTGGCAAAGCAAGTGGAATAATCAAACGGAACAATCACATCGGGAAACTGCTTATAGAGGAGATCAAGATTGAGAATGCTGTGCTGCGTCCAAAGATGCTTCACACCGATATAGTGATACTTCTCCAACATCTCAATGTTGCTATAGCGCGCCCTTCCACGCTGACGAGACATATACGACAGTCCGTGGCAAGCGCCGGCCGAGACGCCTACCCCATAAGAGAACTCAATCTGATGGTCTAACATAAAATCCAACACACCGCAAGTGAACACGCCACGCATGCCACCGCCCTCCAATACCAATCCGGTTTGTTTATCAATTGTCATAGATTCGCAAATTTCCAAAAGAATCAAGCAAATATAGCGGTTAATTTGATATTATTCTATATATTTGCATCTAAGTTTAACAAAAATATTTAGAACCATGTTCAACGCTGACTACAAGAGCCGCCGCGAAGCTTTACGTAAGCTCGTGGGAAACGGCCTCATCATCATGCCGGGCAACAACGAGTCGCCCTGCAATTATACGGATAACACTTATAAATTTAGACAAGATAGCGCATTCCTCTACTTCTTCGGAGTGAATCAACCCGGTTTTGTGGGCGCCATTGATGCCGACAGCGGCGAGTCATACCTCTTCGCCAACGATATTGATATGGATGATATCATCTGGATGGGCCCGCAGCCTTCGGTACGCGAGATTGCGGCTGAGGCAGGTGTTTACAACAGTGCCCCCTTCAATGCGCTGAAGCCGATGGTGGAGAAAGCACAGCACCAAAACCGCCGTGTGCACTTCCTGCCCCCTTATCGTCACGACGTGATGCTCTATCTGGAGGATTTGCTGGGCATTCGTGTGGCACAGCTGAAAGCCAATGCCTCTATCGACTTGATTAAGGCGGTGGTAAAACTGCGCTCGAAGAAAGAGGCTTGCGAGATTGAAGAGATTGAACGTGCTTGCGACATCGGTTACGAGATGCACACCACGGCGATGCGTCTTTGCAAACCGGGTGTGAAAGAGCAATATATTGCCGGTGTGATTGGCGGTATTGCCCAATCCTACGGTAGCGACGTTTCTTTCCCCTCAATTCTTTCACAACACGGCGAGACACTGCACAACCACAAGCACGGCGGTATTCTGGAGGCCGGGCGACTGATGGTGACGGATGCCGGAGCGGAGACAGAGAACGGTTACTGCTGCGACTTCACCCGTACCTCACCGATTGCAGGACGCTTCACGCAACGCCAGAAAGATATCTATAACATCGTGGTAGCCGGTCACGACCATGCCATTGAATTTGCTTACCCGGGTACCTCCTGGAAAGAGGTGCATTTGAATGTGTGCAAAGTGATGGCACAGGGATTCAAGGACCTCGGCTTGATGAAAGGCAATGTGGACGATGCTGTGGCAGCCGGTGCACATGCGCTCTTCATGCCTCACGGATTGGGACACATGATGGGTCTCGACGTACACGATATGGAGTGCCTCGGTCAGGTGTATGTGGGTTATGACGACGAGATTCGCCCCTCTGACCAGTTCGGACTGGCATCCCTGCGTATGGGCCGTCGCTTGGAAGAGGGATTCATCATCACCGACGAGCCGGGCTGCTACTTCATTCCGGAGCTGATTGACCAATGGAGAGCGGAGAAGAAGCACATGGACTTCTTGAACTACGACGTCATCGAAACTTACAAGAACTTCGGCGGCATCCGTCTGGAAGATGATGTATTAATCACCGCCAACGGTTCTCGTTTCCTCGGCAAGAAGCATATTCCTTTGACCGTAGACGAGGTAGAAGCTTTGATGAATGAATAACGAATATGGAGAATAAAAACGAATTTTCATTTTTACTAAACCACTTATAAAAAATCACAAAACTACAAACATGAAGAAAAATTTATTGATTGTAGCTGCATTTGGCTTGCTCGGTTTGAGTGCCATGGCACAGGAAGAGAAGAAGGAAGAAGGTTTCGTTTTCACCACCGTGAAAGAGAACCCCATTACCTCCATCAAGAATCAGAACCGTGCAGGAACCTGCTGGTGCTATTCAGGTCTCGGTTTCTTTGAATCTGAGTTGCTCCGCATGGGCAAAGGTGAGTACGATTTCTCAGAGATGTACATCGTGTATAACACGTATCTGGATCGCGCAAAAGCTGCGGTACGTACCCACGGTGACGTTTCTTTCTCTCAAGGCGGTTCTTTCTACGATGTAGTGTATGGCATGAAACACTTCGGATTGGTACCTGAAGAGGCGATGCGTCCGGGCGTGATGTACGGTGACACCCTCTCTAACCACTCGGAGCTTTCTAAAGTAACAGATGCTTACGTGGGCGCTATTGCCAAAAGCGAGTTGAAGAAATTGCAGATGAGTCCGGACAACACCCCGTTGTGGTACAACGGCTTGCAGGGTATCTATGATGCTTACCTGGGCAAACGTCCCGAGACTTTCCAGTACAAAGGCAAGACTTACACCCCGCAGTCATTCTTTGAATCTACCGGTCTGAACCCGGACGACTATGTATCTTTGGCTTCTTTCACACACCATCCGTTCTACGAGAAATTCGTGATTGAGGTACAGGACAACTGGCGCTGGGGCCTCTCATACAACCTGCCGATTGACGAGTTGATGGAGGTTTGCGACAACGCAATCAACAATGGTTACACCTTCGCTTGGGGTTCTGACGTCAGCGAGCAGGGCTTTACCCGCAACGGTATCGCTGTAATGCCGGACACCGAGAAGATGCAGGAGCTGAGCGGTTCTGATATGGCACACTGGTTGAAACTGACTCCGGAGCAGAAACAGTTGGTAACCAAACCGCAGCCGCAGAAATGGTGCACTCAAGAGGAGCGCCAAGCTGCTTATGACAACTGGGAAACTACCGACGACCACGGTATGTTAATCTACGGTATCGCCAAAGACCAAGAGGGAACCGAGTATTACATGGTGAAGAACTCATGGGGTACAGCCGGTAAATACGACGGTGTTTGGTATGCTTCTAAAGCATTTGTTCGTTACAAAACACTGAACATTTTGGTGCACAAGAATGCAATTCCTAAGAATATCGCCAAGAAATTGGGTATCAAGTAATTAGCATTACACATAAAACTATTTATCGCCGTTTCTGTTAAAATAATGCAGAAACGGCGATTTTTTTATTTCTTTTTCCTAACTTTACCCGTTGAATGCTTTTCTTGCCTAAAGAAGGCATCTTGAGATAGATAAAAAGAAAAAAACGATATATAATGAATTACAAATGGAATTATCAACCTGCCACAAACAAAGAGACGGAGGCGGCTAAGGAGTTTTCCAAGGAACTGAATATCAGTCCAATCCTTTGCCAACTGCTTCGACAGCGCGGAATTACTACCGCCACCGAGGCCAGGAAATTCTTCCGCCCGCAGCTGCACGACCTGCTCGACCCGTTCCTGATGAACGATATGGAGACAGCAGTGAACCGACTGAACGTAGCGCTGGGAAGGAAGGAACGTATCTTGGTGTATGGTGATTATGACGTGGATGGAACCACAGCTGTAGCGCTGGTCTACAAGTTTTTGCAGCAGTTCTACTCGAACATTGATTACTATATCCCGGACCGCTATGAGGAGGGATATGGAGTCTCTTACAAAGGGGTGGACTATGCCCATGAAACGGGTGTTAAACTGATTATCGTGCTCGACTGCGGTATCAAGGCGGTGGATGAAATCGCCTATGCCAAAGAGAAAGGTATCGACTTTATCATCTGTGACCACCACGTGCCGGACGAGGTGTTGCCTCCCGCTGTGGCGATACTGAACCCGAAACGCCCCGACTCGACTTATCCCTACGCGCATCTCTCGGGCTGCGGTGTGGGCTTCAAGTTTATGCAGGCTTTTGCCAAGAGCAACGGCATCGAGTTTAATCAACTGACCCCCCTACTCGATTTGGTGGCAGTGAGCATTGCTTCGGACATCGTGCCGATTATGGGAGAGAACCGTATCCTGGCTTTCCACGGACTGCGCCAGCTGAATACCAATCCGAGTGTGGGACTGAAAGCGATTCTGGATGTCTGCGGACTGAATGACAAGGAGATTACGGTGAATGATATTGTCTTCAAGATTGGTCCCCGCATCAATGCGTCCGGACGTATCCAGAATGGTAAGGAGGCAGTGGACTTGTTGGTGGAGAGGGACTTTTCTGCAGCCATGGAGAAGAGCAACCTGATTAATCAGTACAACGAGCAGCGAAAGGATTTGGACAAGAGTATGACGGAGGAGGCCAACCACATTGTGGACCAACTGGAGGGACTGGCCGACCGCCGCTCTATCGTGATTTATAACGAGGATTGGCACAAGGGAGTCATCGGTATCGTGGCTTCACGTCTGACGGAGGTATTCTATCGTCCGGCAGTGGTACTGACACGCACCAACGACCTGGCCACCGGTTCAGCACGCTCAGTGTCGGGCTTCGATGTCTACAAAGCCATCGAGAACTGCCGCGACCTGCTGGAGAATTTCGGTGGACACACCTATGCAGCCGGCCTCTCTATGAAGGTGGAGAATGTGCCGGAGTTCACCCGTCGTTTCGAGGAGTTTGTGGCCAACCACATTCTGCCGGAGCAGACCATGCCGATTCTGAATATTGATGCGGTAATTGATTTCAAAGATATTACCCCGCGCTTCTTCTCGGACCTGAAGAAGTTTAACCCGTTCGGCCCCGACAACCACAAACCGACGTTCTGCACCTACCGGGTGTATGACTACGGAACGAGCAAGGTAGTGGGACGCGATCAGGAGCACATCAAACTGGAGTTGGTGGACTACAAATCGAACAACATCATGAACGGCATTGCCTTCGGACAGAGTTCGCAGGCACGCTACATCAAGACCAAACGTTCGTTCGACATCTGCTACACCATCGAAGAGAACACGCACAAGCGCGGAGAGGTGCAATTACAAATTGAGGATATCAAGCCCAGCGAGCAGGCATAGCTTATGACCGATTACGAAGCAGTACTGAAGAAGTATTGGGGATATGCCGGCTTTCGAGGCATCCAGAAAGAGATTATAGAGAGCATCGGTCAGGGAAAGGATACCTTGGGACTGATGCCAACCGGTGGGGGCAAGTCGATTACCTTTCAGGTGCCCGCCCTCACCAAACCGGGTTTGTGCTTGGTGATTACCCCGCTGATTGCTTTAATGAAGGATCAGGTAATCAACCTGCGCGAACGCGGCATCCGGGCAACGGCAGTTTACTCGGGCATGACGCGGGAGGAGATTATCGTGGCACTGGAGAACTGTATCTTCGGCGATTATAAATTTCTCTATATCTCGCCGGAACGTCTCTCTTCGGAAATCTTTCTGATTAAGCTCCGCAAGATGAACGTCAACATGATTACGGTGGACGAGTCACACTGTATCTCGCAATGGGGCTACGACTTCCGTCCGGCCTATCTGCAGATTGCCGATATTCGTCACCGACTCCCCGGAGTGCCTGTGCTGGCTCTGACTGCCACGGCGACACCGGAAGTGGTGGAGGATATTCAGGGGCGACTGGAGTTCAAGGAGGAGAACGTGTTCAGCATGAGCTTTGAACGCAAAAACATTGCCTACGTGGTGCGACAGACGGCGGACAAAGAGCAGGAGCTGCTCCACATTCTGCAGTCGTTGCCGGGCTCGGCCATCGTCTATACACGCAACCGCAAGAAGACGCGGGAAATTGCACAGATGCTGGTGAAGCAGGGAATTACGGCAGAGTTCTATCACGCGGGACTGACCAATGTGGAGAAGGATTTGCGACAGAAGCGCTGGCAACAGGGAACATCACGTGTCATGGTAGCCACCAATGCCTTCGGCATGGGTATTGACAAGCCGGACGTGCGAATGGTGATTCATGCGGATGTGCCCGACTCGATGGAGGCTTACTTCCAAGAGGCCGGACGTGCCGGGCGCGACGGACTGAATGCTTACGCGGTGCTGCTGGCCACACAGAAAGATCCGAGTTTGCTGCGACGCAGAGTGGCGGAGACTTTTCCGGAACGAGCATTCATTCAGAAGGTGTACGAGGATGTGAATTACTATTTCCAGATGGCCATGGGAGACGGCGAAGGTTGCACCCGAGAGTTCAACTTCGAGGAGTTCTGCGTCCGGTTCAAGCACTTCCCCGTGCAGACCGACAGTGCGCTGCGCATCTTGACGCGTGCCGGTTACATTGAATATATTGATGAACAAGATAATGCGTCGCGACTCATTTTTACGCTGCGACGCGACGAGCTCTATCGACTGCATGACGAGGATACAACGAGCGACCGACTGATTCAGACGGTGCTCCGCTGCTACGGTGGTCTCTTCAGCGACTATGTTTTCATTGAGGAGGCGCTCATCGCACATCAGGCGAATATGACGGAACACGAGGTGTATGAGGGACTGACTTCACTCAGTCGTCGAGGAATTGTGCACTACATTCCTCACAAGAAAACGCCCTACATCCGCTACACACAGAAGCGCATCGAGACGGAGAAGATTTTTATCAGTCCGCAGATTTACGAGGACCGGAAGGTGCGTTACGTGAAACGCATCGAGGCAATGGTAAACTATCTGACCGACACGCACGAATGCCGTAGTCGGTTGCTGTTGCGCTACTTCGGCGAAGAGAACAACCACCGCTGTAAGAAGTGCGACACTTGCCTCAGCAATCTGCCCAACTCCAGTTTCCGACGTTGGGAATATGAGGAGATGGCAGAACGAATCCTCGTGCGACTGATGAACGGGAAGCATTACGACCCGGAGTTGCTGGTTACGCTGGAGATGGAAGCAATCCCCGCCTCCTCCCCCATCGACCGCGAAAAACTGATTGAACTGCTGCGCGACATGCTGAGCGAGGAACTGATTGCCTACAAGGAGGGAAAGATTTATCTGACGGAGAAGCGAATCAAAGAACGATTGGAGCAACAGCAGTCGAAAAAGAAGGTATAAGTGCGCCCTATATAATAAGGTGTAGACCAAAAATGTAAAATTACAAAACTACGATATGAGTTTACTGAAGAAATTGTTTGGAGGAAAAGAGGAGACGAAGCAAGAAGCGACGACTCCACAGACCCGGGAAGAGAAGGACTTTGAGGTTCTGAAATATGACGGCATCCGTGCTTATAACATCGGCAATGTGCCTTACGCCATCCGATGCTTTGAGCAGGCATGGAAACTGAAAGAGGACGAAGAGGTGGCCGAACGACTGGCGGAAGCTTATGTACGCACCGACCGCACGGAAGAGGCTTGTTCTTTGGTCAGAGGTCAGCTGGAAAAGCATCCCGATGAGATTCGCTTGCTGCTGCGACTGGGCAACCTCTACTATATGCAGGAGGAATATGCCTTGATGGTCAAACCGCTGCAAAGAGTGATTGAACTCGACCCGAAAGAGGCGCGCGCCCACTATCTGCTGGCGAAAGCTTACGAGGGCGAGAAGAATCCCATTCAGGAGATTGTGGAGCTGACGCAGGCCATCGCACTGAAGGAAGATTACAGCGAGGCCTACCTGATGCGCGGCACACTGCTGCTGGAGATGGGACAGACGGCCGAAGCGGAGAGCGATGCAGAGAAGTTGAAAGAGTTGCAACCCGACGAGGAGCAAACCTTGATTCTGTGTGGACGTATCCGCTATGCACAACAGAAGCCGGAGGAGGCGCTCGACTATTTTACGCAAGTAGTGGAGCAAAACCCGTTCAACGAGAATGCGTACGTAAGCATGGCTCAGATTCACCACCAGGCGGAACGTTACACGGAGGCCATCCAACTGCTGGACGATGCACTGGAGGTGTTGCCGCAATCATCGGCACTCTACTATTACCGCGGACTCGTGAAGAGTGCGGCAGGTGACAAGGAGGGTTCAGCCGAGGATGTGAAGCGGTCGATGGAATTGGCTCCGGAACAAGAAAAACAAATCAACGGAGAGTATCGCAACTATGAGCCGACCTATCAGATAAAGACTCCACTGGGCTGAAATTGATTGATAAAATGAAGGCAGACGGGAGAGAAAGGCAATAAAAAGAAGAAAAAATCACATTTTCTTAAAATATTTATCTCTTTTCGTTGCATAGTCAAAGAAATGTATTACTTTTGCCTTCGTAAATAAAAACGAAAGTTATGTTGAATATTATACGCAATACATATTTTTACTTCTTTTATTACTTTTACTTTAGCAACAAAGTGAAGCGGGAATTTGTATGTGTAAAATAAAGAACGATGAATCTTTTTGAATAATGATATGTAAATCCCGCTTCTGAATAAGAGGTGGGATTTTTCATTTAATAATCAGTTAAGAAAGAAGGAAGATGAAACATATAGCAATACAAGGAGTCAAAGGTTCGTACCACGACATGGCGGCACACCAATATTTCGAGGGTGAAGAGATTTCATTAATCTGCTGCTCCACCTTCGAGGGCGTTTTCGAAGCCATGAAGCAAGACAGCAATGTCATTGGTTTAATGGCCATCGAGAATACCATCGCCGGCAGTTTACTTCATAACTACGACTTGCTGCGCGAAAACAATGTGACCATTGTGGGCGAACACAAGTTGCGCATTTCTCATAGTTTACTCTGTCTGCCCGAGGATAATTGGGAGGACCTGGTGGAGATTAACTCTCACCCGGTGGCTCTGGCCCAATGCCGCGAGTTCTTGCAACGCCACGCCAACATCAAAGCGGTGGAGTGTGAAGACACCGCCGGTAGTGCAGAAGCCATTCAGCAAGGCAACTTGAGAGGACACGCTGCCATCTGTTCCAAATTCGCCGCACCGCTCTATGGCATGAAGGTATTGGAAGAAGGCATTGAGACCAACAAGCACAACTTCACTCGTTTTCTCGTCATCTGCGACCCATGGAAGGCTGACGACCTGCGCCAACAGGAGCAGGTAAACAAGGCAACCATCGTCTTCTCCCTCCCCCACAGCGAGGGTAGTCTGTCGCAAGTATTGTCTATCTTCTCTTTCTACAAAATAAATTTGACAAAAATACAATCACTGCCGATTATCGGACGCGAATGGGAGTATATGTTCTACGTGGATGTCACGTTCAACAATTACCTGCGTTATCGTCAATCGATCGATGCCATCACCCCGTTAACCCGCGAACTTAAAATCTTAGGAGAATATGCAGAAGGAAAATCACACCTTTAATATCTGTCCTGCCCAACGTTTGGAGCTGGTCAGTGAGTACTACTTTTCACGGAAACTGAAAGAGGTGGCACGGATGAATGCCGAAGGGCTGAATGTCATCAGCCTGGGCATCGGAAGTCCGGACATGCCTCCCTCGGAGAAAACGATACAGACGTTGTGCGAGCAGGCGCAGCGAAGCGATGTGCACGGTTACCAACCTACGGTGGGTATTCCGGAGTTGCGCCAAGCCATGGCCGATTGGTACCAACGTTTCTATCAGGTGACGCTGGACCCTGCCACTGAGATTCAACCGTTGATTGGTTCTAAGGAGGGTATTCTGCATGTCACACTGGCCTTTGTCAATCCGGGCGAGCAGGTGCTGGTGCCCAATCCGGGCTACCCCACCTATACCTCACTGAGCAAAATTCTGGGTTGTGAGGTGGTACATTACGACTTGCAAGAGGAGCGTCAATGGCAGCCCGACTTCGAGGCACTGGAGAAGATGGACTTGAGCCGCGTGAAGCTGATGTGGACCAACTATCCCAACATGCCGACCGGCGCCAATGCCACGGTAGAGCTCTACGAGAAGTTGGTCGACTTTGCCCGTCGCCACAATATCATCGTGGTGAACGACAACCCCTACAGTTTCATTCTGAACGAGAAACCGCTCAGTATTCTGCAGGTGCCAGGTGCCAAAGAGTGTTGCATCGAGTTCAACTCCATGAGTAAGAGTCACAACATGCCGGGTTGGCGTGTGGGACTGGTAGCCACGAATGCGCAATTTATCCAGTGGATTCTGAAGATTAAGAGCAATATTGACTCGGGAACTTTCCGTCCGCTGCAACTGGCAGCTGCTGAGGCATACCGCAACAGCGACGAATGGCACGAAGCCATGAACCGCAAGCTCTATCGTCAACGCAGACAACTGGCCGAGGAGATTATGACCACCCTGGGCTGCCGTTTCGATCCGAAGCAGGTGGGTATGTTCCTTTGGGGACGCATTCCCGACAGCTACCAAGATGTGGAAGAGTTGACAGAGAAGGTGCTGCACGAAGCACACGTTTTCATCACTCCGGGATTTATCTTCGGCAGCAACGGTGCCCGCTACATCCGCATCTCACTCTGTGCTAAAGAGGAGAAACTGGCAGAAGCGCTGGAGCGCGTAAAGAAACTGATGAACAAAGCATAACAAACATAGAGAACAATTAATAAGCATATAAGAAACTAAAAATAGAAACGACTATGGAACTGGAATCAATTTTGTTGCCGGGTATCGAGGACAAACGACCCTTGATTATCGCCGGTCCGTGTAGTGCGGAAACAGAAGAACAAGTGATTACTACAGCCACTCAGTTGGCTAATAAAGGTGTAAAGATATTCCGTGCAGGTATCTGGAAGCCCCGTACCAAACCGGGAGGCTTCGAAGGTATCGGTGTGCAGGGTTTGCCTTGGATGCAGCGCGTCAAAGAGGAGACCGGCATGTACATCACAACGGAGGTGGCTACCGCGAAACACGTGGAGGCTGCATTGAAAGCCGGTATGGATATTCTCTGGATTGGTGCACGTACCTCTGCCAACCCGTTTGCCGTACAAGAGATTGCCGACTCATTAAAGGGTGTGGACATCCCGGTATTGGTGAAGAACCCGGTGAACCCCGATTTGGAATTGTGGATTGGTGCTTTGGAGCGTATCAACAACGCAGGTATCAAGAGACTGGGTGCTATCCACCGCGGTTTCTCTTCATTCGATAAGAAAATCTACCGCAACTTGCCGCAGTGGAACATTCCTATCGAGTTGCGTCGTCGCATCCCCAACCTGCCGATTCTCTGCGACCCGAGTCACATCGGTGGTAAGCGTGAGTTGGTTGCTCCGCTCTGCCAGCAGGCCATGGACCTCGGTCTGGACGGACTGATTGTGGAGAGCCACTGCAACCCGGACTGCGCATGGAGCGATGCTTCACAGCAGATTACTCCGGATGTGCTCGACTACATCCTCAACTTGCTGGTGATTCGTAAAGAGACTCAGAGCACCGAGAGCTTGAAAGAGTTGCGCGCACAGATTGACGAGTGCGACAACGACTTGATTTCCATGTTGTCTAAGCGTATGCGTATCTGCCGCGAGATTGGTACTTTCAAGAAAGAGCATGATATGACCGTGCTCCAGACCAACCGTTACAGCGAGATTTTGGACAAACGTGGTGCGCAGGGTGCGCTTTGCGGCATGAGCCCCGACTTCATGAAGAAGGTATTCGAGGCCATTCATGAGGAATCTGTACGTCAGCAGTTGGAGATTATCAACAAATAATCAAACGCCGGAAAGTAAGAGGAGATTAGGAACATGAGAATATTGATTCTTGGAGCCGGAAAGATGGGCAGCTTCTTCAATGATGCGCTCAGCTTTGAACACGAGACTGCCGTATATGATGTCAATCCGCAACAACTTCGCTTTATGTACCACACATATCGGTTCACGAAGCTGGAGGAGATTTCGGAGTTTAAGCCGGAACTGGTGATTAATGCGGCAACCGTGAAATATACGTTGGAGGCATTCAAGAGTGTACTGCCCTACTTGCCGAAAGATTGTATCCTGAGTGATATTGCTTCGGTGAAGACGGGATTGCAGGAGTTTTATGAGAACAGCGGTTTCCGCTACGTCTCTACCCACCCGATGTTTGGTCCTACCTTTGCCAACTTGGATAAGCTGAGCACGGAGAACGCCATCATCATCAGTGAGGGCGACCATCTGGGTAAAGTTTTCTTCAAAGATTTCTACCAACGTCTGGGACTGAACATCTTTGAATACACCTTCGACGGACACGATGAGACAGTAGCCTACTCGCTCTCCATCCCGTTTGTTTCCACCTTTGCCTTCGCGGCAGTGATGAAACATCAGGATGCACCGGGCACCACTTTCAAACGCCACATGGCCATTGCAAAGGGAGTGCTGAGCGAGGATGATTATCTGTTGCAGGAGATTCTCTTCAACCCGCGTACCCCCGCCCAAGTGGAGGGTATCCGTACGGAGTTGAACGAGCTGCTGGATATCATCAAGGAGAAGGATGCCGCACGCATGAAGAAGTATCTGACGAAGATTCGCAATCACATCATGTAATGGAACGCTACCATGTAAAGCGATAGAAACACTCACTTCACGTAATAAAAGGGAAGCCCTGCACCACCTGAGGAAGTTGCTACTTCCGAGAGGTGGGCAGGGCTTATTCTTTTCAGCCGGAGCATAGATGCTCCCGCAGCAAATTATTACTGTAAGCTCTCCAGCAAGTTCTTCAGCGTGTCACCGGTACTGGGACGCGGAGCTTGATACTGGTAGAGTTTTCCTTCCTTGTCGTAAATCAGGAAGTGAGGAATACCCTTCACATTCAACGATTCCGCCAAAGAGTTGCTCTGATTGATGAACTGATTGCCATGCATATTCAAAGCGGTCATCTTAGCTTTCCACTCTTTGGTACCACGGTCGATAGAGATTGAGACGAACTTCACCAACGGGTTCTGCACACTCTTCTCCATCTCCTGCAAATGAGGTACCTCGCGGCAGCAAGGGCCACACCAAGAAGCCCACAGATCGACGTAGACATAGTAACCTTTGAATTGAGCGAAGTCAATCTTGTTACCCTCCACATCCACCAAGTCGATGCCTTCAGGGAACGGCGTACCTTTCACCGAGGCCTTGCGGCTCTTGAAATCTGTGATATATTTATCAGCATAGCCATACTTCTGACAGAGGTCGGTCAGTTCAGCCAAACCCTCCTCGAAGTTCTCCGAGTAGTTGTAGTTTTCTACGAACTCACGAATGAGCAATTCCCCTACCCGCTGTTTTACCGTTGTGTCTTGGAAACGAGTGTAGAGGTTCTCCATGCGATCTTTCAAATTGCCTTGCGGAATAGATTGCGCAATCACCATGCGACCGGCAGAGAAATAGAAGGCCATCGGAGTATCCAACACCTGCGCCGGATCCTGCAACACTTCAAAGAGAGGTACTTTCGGTTCCTCACCCCGACGACGTCCGGCCAGCGGAGAGTTGTTATAACCACTGAACTTCGCCATATAGGCCCAGATACGGAGATACTGTTTCACCGTCTCATCACAAGCATATTTGGATTCAATCTCTGCTTCCTGCTTGTCATAGTCGCCCAAGAGCGCTACCATCTCTTCGGTAGAGAGGTCTTTACTCTGCTCCCACAACTGACGAGCCAACCGATAGACAGTGGCACTATAGTCGGAAAGCGCTTGGTTGTTGGCATCTCCCGAAGAGAGCAAACGATTGTTCTCCAGCTGCAAAGTGGCTGTTGCCTGATCAGCTCCCGGTTTCACATAGAAAGGAAGTGAGAGTTGCGACTTCTGATAGATGCCATAGAACTGGTACAAACCGTTGGATGTCTGAGGCAGTTCCACCTCGTAACGACCGTCGGTCAAAGTAATAGGCGTATCATCACCCTGTTTGTGGTTCTCTAACGGAGAGACAAAGAGACGCATATCGGCATCTGCTCCTTGAACAGTGCCCGATAAACGCAAAGTTTGCGCCCCGACACTGAGGACGGGACACAAACTTGCTATAAATAGGAGTTCTTTTATTTTCATAAAAGGGATGTAAAATTAGAGCGATGTCTTCTTGAACATATAGGTAATCTTATCAGCAACGTTCTTATGCGTTTCTTTCGGCTGAATAGAACCTTGGTTGTCCAATTTTAGATCAGCTACGTTGTAGACATAGAGACTACCACGTTTACTAGACGAATTGTAAGTAGCTACATACAGTTCGTTGGTAGAATCATTCACCGAGATGTAAGTAATGGTCTCGTTGCTCGGGAAACGAAGTACGTACTCACTCTTATCAGGCAACACATAAGTACCATCCAACAAGAACATGTACAAAGAATTGTCTGCAGCGTAGTAATAACGATCGTATGTAGAAGAAAC
>CAYSOW010000054.1:0-14802 GCA_964432715.1 uncultured Bacteroides sp. | reverse complement strand
AAAGGAGGCTGGTTCGAAGAAACTTCAGAACCAGCCTCCTTTTTTGTGACCCCGGTGCGATTCAAACGCACGACCTTCAGAACCGGAATCTGACGCTCTATTCACTAAGCTACGGGGCCAAACGGTGAGCAAAAGTACAAAATAATCCGTTACTTCCTAAGATTTACTACTCTTTTTTTCTTTTTAAGCCTTCTTGAGCGACCAAAGTCCTGCATTTTATCACTTTACACATTTATCTTCATCCACCCCACTTTCCTTACCATTTGTTGTTAAACAATAAATATTTTCTGACTTTATTGCAATTATTTTTCGATTTTTATTTCATATTACAATCTTATTTATATCTTTGCAGTCTAAAAATTTAAAACAATAGATTGAATTACTATGAGTTACCTGATAAAGCCCAAGCATTATACGCCGCTCCTCTCTTTACAGCAGACGGAGCAGGGCATCAAGAAAGTAAAGGAATATTTTCAGCAGAACCTCTCGTCAGAGCTTCGTCTGCGTCGTGTCACTGCACCCCTCTTCGTACTGAAGGGCATGGGTATCAACGATGACCTGAGTGGCACCGAACGCCCCGTCTCCTTCCCTATCAAGGACCTGGGCGACGCCAAGGCCGAAGTGGTTCACTCCCTCGCCAAATGGAAACGTCTGACGCTGAGCGAATATCATATCAAACCGGGCTACGGTATCTATACCGATATGAATGCCATCCGTGCCGATGAGTGTCTGGGCAACCTCCACTCACTCTATGTCGACCAGTGGGACTGGGAGCAGGTGATTACTGCCGAGGACCGCAACATCGACTTTCTGAAGAGTACGGTAAAACGCATCTATGCGGCCATGCTGCGCACCGAGTTCATGGTGTGCGAGGCTTACCCGCAGATCAAACCTTTCCTCGCTCCCGAGGTACACTTCATCCACGCTGAGGAGTTGCGCCAACGCTATCCGGAGCTTACGCCGAAAGAGCGTGAGAACCGCATCACCAAGGAGTATGGTGCCGTCTTTATCATCGGCATCGGTGCCCCGCTCGGCGACGGGAAAGAGCACGACCTCCGCGCACCGGACTATGACGACTATACCACGCCCGGTGTCAACGGTCTCCCCGGACTGAACGGCGACTTGCTCGTGTGGAACGAGGTGCTGGACCGCGCCATCGAACTCTCTTCCATGGGTATCCGCGTCGACAAGGAGGCCCTGCTGCGTCAGCTGAAGATGGCGGGACAGGAGCAACGCAAGGAGCTCTACTTCCACAAACGTTTGCTGGATGGCACCCTGCCCCTCAGCATCGGTGGCGGTATCGGCCAGTCACGCCTCTGCATGGTCTACCTGCAGAAAGCCCACATCGGCGAGATTCAGGCCAGCATCTGGCCGGAGGAGATGCGCAAGGAGTGTGCAGAGATTGGTATCAACCTGATTTAATCCGCGCGATTCGTTATGAATGTACAAATCGAAGAGAGCTGGAAAAAGCATTTGGGAGGCGAGTTCGAGAAGGACTACTTCGCACAGCTGACGCAGTTTGTGCGGAGCGAGTACCAACAAGGAACGGTCTACCCGCCCGGAAAACTCATTTTCAACGCCTTCAACCTCTGTCCGTTCGACAAGGTGAAGGTGGTGATTCTGGGGCAGGACCCTTACCACGGAGAGGGACAGGCCAACGGCCTCTGCTTCTCGGTGAACCCCGGCATTGCTTTTCCGCCTTCGCTCGTAAATATCTTTAAGGAGATCAAGGACGACCTGGGCACCGAGCCGCCTGCCAACGGCGACTTGACCCACTGGGCGGAACAGGGGGTGTTGCTGCTCAACGCTACCCTCACGGTGCGTGCCCATCAGGCAGGCTCCCACCAACGTCGCGGTTGGGAGGAGTTTACCGACGCCGCCATCCGTGCCCTGGCCGAGCAGCGTGAGCACCTTGTCTTCATCCTTTGGGGCGCCTATGCACAGAAGAAGGGTGCCTTCATCTCTCGCGAGAAGCACCTCGTGCTGACGTCGGTGCATCCCTCGCCCCTCTCCGCCTACCACGGCTTCTTCGGCAACCACCACTTCAGTCGCGCCAATGCCTATCTGGAGGCGCACGGTGAGACACCGATTGCCTGGTAGTTCCCTACAAAAGTGTTTAGATTTTAAATTTAAATTAGCCGAGCATGCTAAACGAAAGAACTCCCCGTCCTCACAAGAGGTACGGGGAGTTCTTCTTGATTTATACCAATGAACTAAAATCTTAATACCATTCAATATTACTACTGATGCTGCTTCGCTTGTCATACTTCAACGCATCGCGCAACATGCTGGAGTTGGCACTGAAGGTAAAGTTGTATGAGCGGAACGGACCGAACACCATACCTGCCGACATCGAGAAGCAGTGGAGGTCGCGCGAGATGTTCACCGTTGACATAGAAATCGCCTTCGCATCAAAGTCGTAACCGCTCGAGTAAGTCACGTTCCATCCGTCGGTGAGCTTCACGTTACCCGAGAAGTTCATCGTCTGCGTAAACTTATACGGATATCTCATCGTCTTGATGTTGATACTCTTCGAACGGTCCTCACTCATCGTCACACCGTAAGAAACCGTGAACGACCACGGCATCTTGAACTTCATGTAACCATCGTCACTCATCGCCGCATCCACCTTTTTCTTCTTCGTATTCTCATCCTCCTCGTTATAGTCGTCCTCACGTTCGCGGTTCAAGCGTTCCTCTTCCGCCTCATCCATCTGCTGCTGACGACGCTCCGCCTCCTCTTTATCCTCCTTCTTACCGAACCATTTCTTCCAGGTATCGTTATTAAAGGTATAAGAGAGGTTCTGGCTCATGCCCTGGAAACGACCGAAGCGTCCGTACGACCACTCCGTGCGGTTGCCCTCCACCACCTGTCCGCTCTCATTGAACGTATAGGCATAGGTAGCAAAACGCGCGTTCAGGTTGAAGGTGTACTTCTTGGTCAACTTCAGACGCAAACGCATCGACAAGTCACTCCAAGGTTTCGTGGTGGCCGCCGTGTTATACGACATACCCGCGTAGAGTTCGTCAATCAAGCTGATCTTCTTCACGCCCGTCGAGTCACGATCCGACTTCACCTTCATCTCCAGGTTGTTGCTCACATCGAAGCTGATAGTACCCGATCGTCCCTTGCTCGGCGTACCGTAGAGCGCATCCGAATAAGGCGAATACTCCACCGAGTGCACCTCGCCCTCGGTATCCGTATAAACGTAAGTCTGCCAGTAGCCGTAGCGCGCCGCACCGAAATCAGGCGTCATGCTGTAGCTCACCGACGGCTTAAAGACGTGGCGAATCATCTCCACCTTGTCGCCGAAGAGCTTCTTCCACGGCTTGTAGAAACCATACAAAGTGGTGTTGGCCGAGAGACTCAAGCTATAATCGTAGACACGGTTGAATCCGTAAATCGTATCACGCACCTCCGCCTGCGTATTCTGATCCCAGCTACGCATAATCTTGTGCGAGTACCAACGCTCCGTGTAACGAGCCGAAGGCACCACATTGATATATTTAAAGAGCGTAAAGGTGGCACTGATAGGAATATCATGACGCATACCGTTGCGCCAGTCCTTGATAATCGACGAGTGCATCAACTGATTCTCCTGCGTCGTGATACTGTTGCTCAACTGACCCGTGTACTGCATGGCAATCTTCTCATACCAACGCTCCGTACCGCGCGTCTTCTTCCGTTTGAAGGGATAGAAACGCCCCAACGCAATGTTCAGGTCGGGCAACGTCATCGTGATGGTAGAGTCACGCGTGTTCTGCGCAATGTTGAACGTACTGGAGATGGTCAGGTTCTGGTTCGGGAAGGTGCGCGAATAGCTCACACTGGAGGTACGCGTACTCTGCGAATAGACCTGCGGGTCATACAAGCTGCTCAGGTTCGACTTCTCATAACTGGTGGTGGCATAGTTCACACTGGCCGAGAAGTTGCTGTTCGGGTTGGCTTTCGCATCCTGCCGGTGCGTCCACATCACCTTGAAGCTCGTCGTTTCCGAGAAGTCGGGCATATTCTTGTCGCCGGTCTTCGTGTCCAGATAACTGAAGCTGAAGCTACCGGAGTATTTGTATCGACGGTTGTAGCTGGACGCCGCATTGAGTCCCCAGGAACCCTTGGTAAAGATCTCACCCGTCAGTCGCAAGTCGACATTGTCATTGATGGCGAAGTAGTAACCACCGTCGCGCAGATAGAAACCACGCGTCGTTTCATCACCGTAGCTCGGCATGATGAAACCCGATGAGTATTTACTGCTGAAGGGGAAGAAACCGAAGGGGATGGCCAATGGCAAAGGCACATCCTCCACCACCAACCAGGCGGGACCGAAGACAACGTTCTTCTTGGGGCGCACCTTGGCACGGCTCAGTGCCAGATAGAAGTGCGGATGCTCATCGTCGCAGGTGGTGTACTTGCCATGCTGCATGTAGTACTCGTCGTTAGCGCCCTTCTTGGCGTCCTGACTGGTGATGTAGCCTTCTCCCTGCTGCGTCGTGATGTTATTGATGAAACCCTTCTTGGTCTTGAAGTTGTAACTCATGGTCTCACTCTCATAAGGCGTCTCCTTCTCCTTGAAGATGGGGCGACCCTTCCACTGTCCGATAGAGTCCTTCACGCCATGGGCATGCACCAGACTGCTGTCCTGATTGAGGGCAATCACCTCCGCCGTGAGTTCTATCTGCTGATAGTTCACCTTGCCCGAGCCATAGAGCACGGCATTACCCGCGCTACCCAGCCAGACGGCCGAGTCGCTCGCCTCGTAGGTGACCGGTGCATCGAGGGCATCCTTCTTCTTTTTAACGGTATCCGCAGGCACGGTATCCACGCGCAGAGAGTCGACCGCCAGCGAGTCCCTGTGCAGGGAATCGGCAGAGGTAGCCGACCGTTTGCGTCGCTGCGCCCCCAATCCTTGAGGCACCACCGACCAGACGAATAGTAGCAATATAATGAGTGTTATATAGTTTCTAACAGATTTCATTCATTCCGTTTTTACACATTTGGCCACAAAATTACACAATCTCGGGCAATTATCAGGAAGAACCGCGTAGAAATTATTTATTTTTTAGTTAGAGAAAGCGTTCACACCACGTGTGGAAGCGGGCCACGCCCTCTTCGCCAAACTTGGCCAGGCTCTTCTCGGCCTGCTCCGGGGTGCGGGTGCGCTCCAGGTGCGACTTGCTATAAAACTTGTCGGCAAAGCAGATGACCTGCTCTTCCAACGTCACGGGGAGCATCTCGCGATGGGGCACCGGCAACTGCTGCGCGATGATCTGCTCCAGTGAGAGTCCGGCGCCGGTGTGACGCTCGCACACCAGGGCATGACGGGGCAACCCCTCCTTGCGGAGCAGCTCTGCGCCCAGGTAGCCGTGGCAGATGTAGGGTTCGCTGCCGTGACACTCGATGCCCGGCGCATCGGTCAGGAAGATGCCGATGTCATGCAGCATGGCAGCCTCCTCCAGAAAGGTGCGGTCCAAGTCCAGCTCCGGATGGCGGTCGGCCACCTGCAAGGCCATCTCCGCCACCGCACGACTGTGGGTCACCAGAATTTCTTTTAACGCCTTATTGTCGCTATAATAGCGCTCTATCACTGAAAAAACGTCCATTTCGTCCTATTTTTTGTGTAAAGTAAATTGTTTTTTCTATTTTTGTGCGAATTTACAAAAAATAGAAGAAAACATACATTTATGCACGAATTATTACATTACACCGTCCTCGGTGTCTCACTGGAGTCGGTCATTGTCTTCTTTATCAAGGCTGCGGTCATCTACGGTTTTGTCCGTGTGCTCACCGCCATCACGAAGTTCCTCTTCAAGCGTTCATTGAAACGTCAGGGCAAGTTGGCACTGGATGAAACGAAAGTCAGCTTCCTCCGCCGCATCGTGGTGACTGCCATCTATATCATCGGTATCTCCGCCTTCCTGAGTTTGATTCCGGGTATGGAGAAAGTCAGCAACTCGATTTTGGCCAGTGCCGGTATCTTGGCGATGGCTGTCGGTTTGGCTTCGCAGGATGCGCTCTCGAATGTCATCGGCGGACTCTTCATCATCTTCTCTCGCCCGTTCCGCGTGGGCGATTTCATTAAGGTGGACGATGTGGTGACCGGTACCGTGATGGAGATTACCCTCCGCCACACCATGATTCTGAATGCCGAGAACCGTGTGATTCTGATTCCAAACAGCAAGATCAACTCGAGCACCATCATCAACTCTACGTTGGGCGACATGGCTACTTGCTCGTTTGTGGAGGTGGGCGTCTCTTACACCACCGACCTCGACTTCGCCATGAATGTGATGCGTGAGGTGGCCATGGCTCACCCGCTCTGCATCGATCATCGCTCGGCGGCCGACAAGCAGAACGGGGTTCCGCAGGTGATTACTCGTGTCATCGAACTGGGCGACTCGTCCATCACGTTGCGTGCCTGGGCATGGGCCTCTTCCACCGGCAATGCCTTCGTGCTGAAGTGCGACTTGCTGAAGCAGATTAAGGAGCGTTTCGATGAGGAGAAGATTGAGATTCCTTATCCTTACGTCAACAACATCGTCAGTCAGGCGCAAGCTTAATACGTCTCTACAAAGCGTAACTCTATAAACCAAAAATGGGTGCAACTCCGGTTCTCGAAGTTGCACCCCATTTTTTTATTCCAACGATTTCTCTTTAATCTCTTCGGTTTGAATAGACCATGATGTAATAGACCAGCGTAGCCAGGGAGCTGAGCGCAGCTACCACATAGGTGTAAGCGGCCGATTTCAATGCATCGGTGGCTTGATGGTGGTTGTAGGAGTTGGTGACTCCCGCACGACTCAGCCAGGCCAGTGCACGACTGCTGGCATTGATTTCCACCGGCAGGGTGACAAAGCTGAAGAGGGTGGTCAGGGCGAAGAGACAGATGCCGAAGAGCAGCAACTGCGGAAAGACATTCAGCAACAGGATGCCTCCCAGCAACACCCAACTCAGGATGGAAGAGGAGAACTGCACCACCGGTACCAATGCCGAACGCAAGCGCAACGGGGCATAGCCATACGCATGTTGCACGGCGTGTCCGCACTCGTGGGCAGCCACTGCAGCGGCCGCCACATTGGCGCCATAGTAGACATCCCGACTCAGGTTCACCGTCTTATTCGCCGGATTGTAATGGTCGGTGAGGAACCCTTCCGTACTGGTCACCCGCACATCCAGGATGCCGTTGTCACGCAACATCTTCTCCGCCACGTCGCGACCGGTCATACCGTTGCCCAGCGACATCTGCGAATAACGTTTAAACTTGCTCTTCAGGTTGCTCTGTACGAGGTAACTCAACAGGGCAATACCAATAAATATAATCCAAGAAATTCCCATATTTTACGTCTTTAAGTGATTATTTCAACCATTGCACTCTACAAGATTGGGTACAAAAGGTATGCCAAAGCGCCCTTCCGAATAGGAAAAGAGCTCCCAAGGCTCTACATCCCGCAGCACCCTGAAAGCTCTTTCTGTTTAACTTTAAAAAATTGAAAAAACGAAAAATTATTCTTCTGTATAGCGAACGATGGTCTGCTCGCGGTCGGGACCGACAGAGATAATCTTGATGGGAGTCTCCAACTCGTTCTCCAGGAAGGTAATGTAGGCATTAAACTCCTCGGGGAACTCATCCTCGCTCGTCATCTTCGTCATATCGGTCTTCCATCCCGGCAACTCTGCATAAATCGGCTCTACACCCTCTGTGATGTCATAGGGGAAGTAGTCGATTTCCTCACCATTCACGCGGTAAGCCACGCACGCCTTGATGGTGTCAAAGTCGTCGAGCACATCGCTCTTCATCATGATCAACTGCGTCACGCCGTTCACCATGATCGAGTATTTCAGTGCCACCAAGTCGATCCAGCCACAACGACGCTCACGACCCGTTACCGCACCATACTCGTGACCCAAGTCACGAATCTTCTTGCCGGTCTCATCGAAGAGCTCCGTCGGGAACGGACCGCTACCCACACGGGTGCAGTAAGCCTTCATGATACCAAACACCTCACCAATCTTGTTGGGAGCCACGCCCAAGCCGGTGCAAGCACCTGCGCAAACCGTGTTCGAAGAGGTAACAAACGGATAAGAACCGAAGTCCACATCCAGCATCGTGCCCTGTGCACCCTCGCACAACACACTCTTACCCTCTTTCAACAGGCGGTTCACCTCATGCTCGCTATCCACCAAGTGGAACTGTTTCAGGTACTCGATACCCTCCATCCACGTTTTCTCCAGCTCGGTAATATCGTACTCATAGTTCAAACTCTTCAAAATCTGCTCGTGGCGAGCTTTTGCCTTCGCATACACCTCGTCGAAGTTGTTCAGGATATCACCCACGCGCACACCGTTACGGCTCACCTTGTCGGTGTAAGTCGGACCGATACCTTTACCGGTGGTACCCACTTTCGCAGCACCCTTCGCAGCCTCGTAAGCAGCGTCCAGAATGCGGTGTGTAGGCAGAATGAGATGCGCTTTCTTCGAGATATGCAAACGCTCCTTCAGGTTGTGACCGGAAGCCTCCAGTGCCTCCGCCTCTGCCTTAAACAAAGCCGGGTCGAGCACCACGCCGTTACCGATGATATTCACTTTATCGCCCTGGAAGATTCCCGAAGGAATGGAGCGAAGCACATATTTCTGTCCTTCAAACTCTAAGGTATGACCCGCGTTCGGCCCACCTTGAAAACGAGCCACCACGTCGTAATTGGGGGTTAAGACATCAACCACTTTACCTTTACCCTCATCCCCCCATTGGAGGCCCAATAAGACATCTACTTTCATGTTGAGTTCTTTTAATTATGATTTATTTTTCAGTTGTCTACGTTTGCGCGCCGCACACTTGGCACACGTACCATATATATATAAGGAGTAGTGGGACATCTGGAAGCGTGTCATCTTGGTGTTCGCGATGGCTGTCTGCAGCTCGTCGCTATGCATCTCGGTCACCTTTCCGCACTCCGTGCAGATCTGGTGGTGATGCGTCTCCATGTTGTACGACTTCTCATACTGCGAGCAGGTGCCGAACATGTGCTTAATCACCAGCTTGGCATCCAGCAGCAATACCAACGTGTTATATAGCGTAGCTCTACTCACCCGGAACTTCTCCTCATCTGCCATCATGGCATAGAGTTTGTCTATATCGAAGTGGCCGTCTATGGAATAGATGGCATCCAATATAGCAAAGCGCTCCGGAGTTTTCCGATGCTTGTGTATCCGCAGATATTCAGTGAAAATCTGCTTGACGGTTTCTTTCACGTTCTTTACGTTGTCCACGTTTCTTCAAAGTATATATGTTACGCGAACAAAGTTAATCGTTTTTACTGAACTATGAAAAAAACGATTCAAAATTCGCACAACTGACCCCTAGAAAATAACTTTCTGTAAGTATTTTAACGATTCCGCACCTCCTCGTGCACCTCTTCATAGAGGGCGCGCACCTCTTCGCGCCGGCTCTCCTTGAGCGGTTGCAACGCTTTCAACGCCTTCTCGCCCTGCGCCGCTCCCTGTCCGATGTACTTCAGCAGGGAGTGGTAGGCACAGCGTTGGGGGAACGAGGCTTCCGAGAGGAGCGCTGCCGCCACTTGGTCGAGGTACTCGTTCTCCGAGCGTTCGTTGATTTCCAACCCCCGTCCGAAGAGTCGCGCCAGCACCAGGAAGCCGCACGCCTGGAAGTAGGGACGCTCATCGGCCACCCACTCAAACGCCTTCACCGAGGCATAGGGCAGATACTGAAAGAGGTTCATGCAGGTGAGCTCCGCCAGTTCGGGGATATTCATCCGCTCCATCTCTTCCATCCACACATCCGCCAGCTCGGGGATGAAGCTCTCCACCGGCTGCAGCAGTCCCGCCACAATCTTCGACTCGCGCACCTGCTCCTGCCACAGGGCTTGCGCCAGGGCATGCTCTTTGGGATAGTGCGAAGCAATCTCCTTCAGTCGCGGCAGTTCGATGCCGAAGTTCACCTTGTAGTTCACGCCCTTCTGACGCATGCTGGTGGAGGCCATGCCGTTCATGGCCGACCGGAACTCGGCTTTCAGTGCCCGTATTTGTTCTTGCAATTCCATCGTACTCCTTATATATTTATTCCTGATAGATATATCCCCGGCAGATTTCCTACTCATTCACCACAGGCAGGTTCGAGTAGTCGCGACTGTAGCGCAACATCTGCTCGGCATACCCTTCCTTGTAAGAGATCTTCACATCGGTAATCTCGCCCTTCGCATTGGTCACCGCCTCATACACCGGATTGATAAAGCCTTTGTAGGGGGCCAGGTGCAACTTGGCATAACGCTCCAGCACCTCGGCATGCAGCGCGGGGTCCACCTTCACGCCGTAGTTCTCCACCAATCGGCGCGCTGCCTCATAGTCGCCTTCCGACTTGATGCGCTGTATCTCTGCCAACAGTTTGCCAAACAACTGGCGCAAAGCCTCGTAGTTGTTCACCTTCACGAAGGTCTTGCCGTCACGTTTCACCAGCTCCACCACCTTGTCCTGCTTGCCGTGCTCATAGGCCCAGCGCGCTATCAGCTGACGGTTGCGCATGTGCGCCTCCTCCACCTGACTGCCCGGCTCCAGGCGCACCAGCTGCGTCATCAGTCCGTTCATCATATAAGTGTAATACTCGGCCTTGTAGGCATCTGCATGCGGGGTCAAGCCCAGCGAGAGCAGTTTGGCATCCGGCAGATAATAGAGTCCGAAGAGGTCGGCACGCGCCTCCTCAATGGTCGAACCGTAAGCCTTCAGGGTATCCGGATCAACGCCCGGCAGCAGTTTACCCGAGCCGTGGCCCAGGCACTCGTGCAAGTCGGTGTGCAGGTCGTCCGTGATGTCTGCATATTTATCAATCAAAGTACGTTCCGTGTCGCTGTAGACAAACTCCTCCATGAAGCCGTTGCCGTGTGCCGCCTTGTTGTACGCCTCGGTCAGGTTGCCGATGGTCACCGACTTCGAGCCGTGGGCACTGCGAATCCAGTTGGAGTTGGGCAGATTGATACCGATGGCCGTCGACGGGTACAAGTCGCCACCCAGGATGGCTGCCGTAATCACCTTCGCCGAGACACCCTTCACCTGCTCCTTCTTGAAGCGGCGATCCACCGGCGAGTGGTCCTCAAACCACTGTGCGTTGGCGCTGATCACCTCCGTGCGGTGCGTAGCCTCCTCGTCCTTGAAGTTCACAATCGACTCCCAGCTGGCCTTCATGCCGAGCGGGTCGCCGTAGCTCTCGATAAAACCGTTGACAAAGTCCACACGCGACTGCAGATCCTGCACCCAGAGGATGGAGTAATCATCAAAAGTCTTCAGGTCGCCGTCGATATAGAACTGGATCAGCTTCGCGATGACCGCCTTCTGGGCATCGTTCTCAGCCACCAGCTCCGCCTTGCGCAACCAGCCGATGATCTTGTCGATGGCCGCTCCGTAGAGGCCGCCCGACTTCCACACCTTTTCTTTCACCACGCCGTTCTCCTTCACCAGGCGACTGTTCATACCGAACATCACCGGCATCGTATCGTTCGGGTCTTTCAGGTCGAGGTAGAACTGCTCCGCCTCCTCCTGCGTCACCCCTTCGTAGTAGTTGCCCGCCGACGTCAGCACCAGGTCCTCACCGTCCGCCTGATTCACGCGCTTCGGCATCACCGTCGGGTCGAAGATCACCGGGAAGATCTCTGCACAGAGCTGATCCAGCGTCTCTCCCTCGGCCAAAGGCAACTTCGCCGCATCCACGCTCTCCAGTGCCTGACGGAAGAACTCGGGGGTGAAGTTGGGCACGAACTTATCACACGCATAATGGTGGTGAATACCGTTCGAGAACCACACCCGCTTCAGGTAGGTCTCCATGTTCACGAAATTGGTATCGGCGCGATCGCCTGCATAGTCGGTGTACACCGTCTCCAGCATCTTGCGGATGCGCAGGTTGTACTTACCGTTCTGGTCGAAGAGAATATCACGACCCTCCAGGGCCGCTTGCGAGAGGTAGTAAATCAACTTTTTTTGATTGAGCGAGAGTTCATCAAAGCCCTTCACCTGGTAGCGCAGCATCTGCAAGTCAGCAAACTGCTCCACCGCGTATTGAAAGTCGTCCGCGCTCTCCGTGTTGTGAGACGCGCCGCACGAAGCAAGCATAGTAGCCATCATCGTCATCTGTAAAATCTTTGTTTTCATTATTTCATTATTATCTTTAAGCCTCTATAAGCCGAAAAAGGGACACGTACTTGTCGTACATGTCCCCTATTTCTCATGCAAGGAAATACATCACTAACGCGAGTAATTCAGCAGACGAGCGCGATAAGCGCGCGGCGTCTCGCCTTTTTCCCGATAGAACGCAGCGTAGAACGATTGTCGGTTGGAGAAACCCACCATGCTACTAATCTGTTCCACATTCAGATTGCGGTAACGTCGATCTGTGAGCAAGTGTGCCGCTTCTCTTACGCGTTGTTCATTCACGTAACATGAATAATTCATGCCGAAACGAGAGTTAATTACTGCCGAAAGATAGCGAGTATTTGTCTGCAACTCTTTTGCAAGTTGCCCGGCAGAATAATCGGGATCTCTGTACTTCTTCTTCGATACGATAATATCGACGATCTTGTCATACAATTCATCAGCCAACTCCGCTCTAATCAAAGAACGGTATGCTGCGACCTTCTCCTTATGATCTTTGATGTTGTAGGGAGCAGGATTTCCGTTGTTTGGATTAATCTTCGTCATTGTCATAGTGTGTTCGTAAGGCTATACAAGCGATTAATAATTTCTACAAATAACGGTATTTTTTTTTATACCACCTAATGTTTTCGGCTTTATTTTTTAAAAAAGAGGATTTTTTCTCATTTCGCACACTTTTCCACGATTTTCCGACCAATTTTCTCTATCTTTGCACCCTCAATTGAATAAACGAACACAAATAGAGCCTTATGCTTCGCACATTGAAAAAATACTTCGGATACGATTCGTTCCGTCCCTTACAACAGGAGATTATCGAGGAGGTGCTCCACCACCGTGACGTTTTGGTGCTGATGCCCACCGGCGGCGGTAAATCTATCTGTTACCAACTGCCCGCGCTCTTGATGGAGGGCATCACCATCGTGGTTTCACCTTTGATTTCGCTGATGAAGGATCAGGTGGAGGCGCTGCGTGCCAACGGTATTCCGGCGGGTGCGCTCAATAGTAGCAATGATGAGACGGAGAATACGAACTTGCGACGCGACTGTCTGCAGGGGCGCATCAAGTTGCTTTACATCTCGCCGGAGCGTCTGGTGAGTGAGATGAGTTTCTTGCTGCGCGAACTGAATATCGCGCTGTTTGCCATCGACGAGGCGCACTGTATCTCGCAGTGGGGCCACGATTTCCGTCCGGAGTACACGCAGCTTCACTGGCTGAAGAAGAGTTTTCCGCAGGTGCCTATCATCGCTCTGACGGCGACGGCGGATAAGATTACGCGCGAGGATATCTTGAAGCAGTTGGCACTGAAAAATCCGCACATCTTTATCTCTTCGTTCGACCGTCCCAACCTGAGCCTGACGGTGAAGCGGGGGTTCACGGCGAAGCAGAAGCTGGAGGCGATTCGCTCGTTCATCCGTCGCCACAAAAATGAGTGTGGCATCATCTATTGCATGAGTCGCAACAACACGGAGAAGGTGGCGATGGAGCTGAAGCAGGAGGGCATCTCTACGGCGGTCTACCATGCGGGTCTCTCTATCGAGGAGCGCAACTGGGCGCAGGAGGATTTCATCAACGACCGGGTGCAGGTGGTGTGTGCCACGGTGGCTTTCGGCATGGGTATCGATAAGTCGAATGTGCGTTGGGTGATTCACTATAACTTGCCGAAGAGCATGGAGAATTTCTATCAGGAGATTGGTCGTGCGGGACGCGACGGGCTGCCGAGTGACACCTTATTATTCTATTCGCTGCAGGACATCATCTTGCTTTCTAAGTTTGCCGAGGAGAGCGGACAGCAGTCGCTGAACATGGATAAGTTGCACCGCATGCAGCAGTACGCGGAGGCGGATCTCTGTCGCCGCCGTATCTTGCTGAACTACTTCGGTGAGAACCGGGAGTGCGACTGTGGCAACTGTGATGTGTGTAAGAATCCGCCGAAGCATTTCGACGGTACGATTCTGGTGCAGAAGGCGTTGAGTGCCATTGCGCGCTCCAACGAGCAGATCTCTACGCGCTTGCTGGTGGATGTGTTGCGGGGCAACTATACGGCGGAGGTGCGTAAGCGGGGCTTCGAGCAGCTGAAGACGTTTGCGGCGGGACGTGAGGTGCCGGCGCGCGACTGGCAGGACTATCTCTTGCAGATGTTGCAGCTGGGTTATTTTGAGATTGCGTACAATGAGGATAATCACTTGAAAATCACGGAGAGTGGCCGGAAGGTACTCTTCGGTGAGGAGCCGGCGCAGCTGGTGGTGATTAAGCGTGAGGAGCCGAAGAAACGTACCTCGAAGCGTGAGGAGCCGGAGTGGATGCGTCGTGATCCGCTGAGGATTGCGCAGGCGAAGGCGCGTGCGGAGGAGTCGCAGAGTGACTTGTTCGAGGCGCTCCGTGGCTTGCGTAAGGAGTTGGCGGACGAGCGGAAGGTGCCGGCGTATATCATCCTGAGTGACAAGGTGCTGCAGATGCTGGCGTCGATTCGTCCGACGAGTGTCGAGGCGTTCGGTAGCATCAGTGGTATCGGTGTCTACAAGAAGGAGGCGTATGGCGAGAAGTTCGTCAAGTTTATTCGGGACTTTATGAAGAAGTAGTTCCGAGCAACTCGGAGGGTTCTACTGCCGTAGGGGCTTTGTGCTTCTAGGGGGTGCGCTCAAGCCGCGCGGGCTT
>CAYSOW010000053.1:7966-15392 GCA_964432715.1 uncultured Bacteroides sp. | reverse complement strand
AGCCGGAAGAAGCCTCGATACGGATGGCCTGCTCTTTGCCGGTGGCTTTATCCTTGGCAGATACCTTCAAGATACCGTTGGCATCGATATCGAAAGTTACCTCAATCTGAGGAACACCACGACGTGCCGGAGCAATACCTGTCAGGTTGAACTGACCGATAGATTTGTTCTGGCTGGCCATCGGACGCTCACCCTGCAATACGTGGATGGTAACCTCTGTCTGGTTATCAGCAGCTGTAGAGAAGGTCTCGCTCTTCTTGCAAGGAATGGTTGTGTTGGCGTCGATCAACTTCGTCATGACACCACCCAAGGTCTCGATACCCATAGACAACGGAGTGACATCCAACAGAACGACACCCTTGATCTCGTCGGTCAAAACGGCACCCTGAACGGCAGCACCTACGGCAACTACCTCATCCGGGTTCACACCCTTAGAAGGAACTTTACCGAAGAAGTCCTCTACCAACTTCTGAACAGCCGGGATACGTGAAGAACCACCAACCAAGATGACTTCGTCGATATCTGAGTTGCTCAAACCTGCATCCTGCATCGCCTTCTTACACGGCTCCAAGCAAGCCTGGATCAAACCGTGAGCCAAAGACTCGAATTTAGCACGGGTCAAAGTCTTAACCAAGTGTTTAGGCACACCACCTACCGGCATGATGTACGGCAAGTTGATCTCTGTAGAAGCAGAAGATGACAACTCAATCTTAGCTTTCTCAGCAGCCTCTTTCAAACGCTGCAAAGCCATCGGGTCTTGTTTCAAGTCGGCACCCTCGTCGTTCTTGAACTCCTGAACCAACCAGTCGATGATTACCTGGTCGAAGTCATCACCACCCAAGTGAGTATCACCGTTGGTTGACAATACCTCGAACACACCGCCACCGAACTCCAGGATAGAGATATCGAAAGTACCACCACCCAAGTCGAACACAGCCACTTTCATGTCTTTGTTGGCTTTGTCGATACCGTAAGCCAAAGCTGCGGCAGTCGGCTCGTTGACGATACGTTTAACATCCAAACCTGCAATCTGGCCTGCCTCTTTAGTGGCCTGACGCTGTGAGTCTGAGAAGTAAGCCGGAACTGTGATGACAGCCTCAGTTACCTCCTGACCCAGATAGTCCTCAGCCGTCTTCTTCATTTTCTGAAGAATCATGGCTGAAATCTCTTGCGGAGTGTAGAGACGACCATCGATGTCAACACGCGGAGTGTTGTTGTCGCCTTTCACTACGCTATAAGGTACACGTGCAATTTCTTTCTGAACTTGGTCCCAATTCTCACCCATGAAACGTTTGATAGAGAAAATCGTACGTTTCGGGTTGGTGATAGCCTGACGTTTAGCAGGGTCACCCACTTTACGCTCACCACCGTCAACGAATGCTACGATAGACGGAGTGGTACGTTTACCTTCGCTGTTAGCGATTACTACAGGTTCGTTTCCCTCGAATACGGAAACGCATGAGTTTGTAGTTCCTAAGTCAATTCCAATAATCTTTCCCATAATTCTATTTTTTATTTGTTTTTATTCTTAATGTGGTTTGTTCTTCGATTGTTCGAAGCGCCGCTCGTTTTCTTTGCGGGGTTTCCAACAACCTTACACTAGAATGGGTACAAACGTTATGCCAAACATTGATATCTTTCTCAAAAAAATCACATTTTTTTATTTGTCAGCAAACAAAAAGCAGGTTCCGGTCGTTTGGGAAGTGCATGCATCTGCCTGTATAATGGGCAATTGCGGCATTTAATGAAACGAATCTCATGAAATGAATCTCATGAAAAGAATGGTGACGAATAAAAAATGGAATGGCCTGTGGCAATCTCTTCAAAGGAGGGGACTGACACTGTTGCTGCTCTTGTGGCTCCCGCTGATGTCAGTCGGACAGGGGGTGACAGTGGGGACTTTCTCGCAGGGGGTGACAGAAACAATCTCTTTGCCGGAGGCTTATCGGCAGATGATGGAGCACAACCGCAGCGTACGGCGGTCGCGGCTGCAACAGCAGTTGGCGGCGGAAGAACGTAAGGCGGTGGTTTCTACGTGGTTTCCTACACTGTTGGCCTCAGGCAGTGCACTTCGTCTCTCGAACGACTTGAGCGTGAAGTTGCCCGATGAGCATTGGCTCTCCTCGGTGATGGACAAGCTGGGACTTGGCAATTTCTCCTTTCCGCTGCTCGACAGGCAACTGACTTCCACGGGTGTGACACTGCTTTGGCCGCTCTTTACGGGAGGTAAGCGCGTGTATGCCGACCGGATGGCACGGCTGGGCGAGCGGATGGCTCGCGTGGAGGGGGAACAGACGGAGGCGGAGTTGCTGACCAACTTGGTGCAGACGTACTACGCGTTGCGCTTGTCGGAACGGGTGGAGGCGGTGCGCCGCGAGGCTTGGCAGGCAATGCTGCGACACGAGCGGGAGGCTTTGCTGATGGTGACGAATGGGGTGATGACGAAGACGGAGGCGCTGGCGGTGAAGGTGGCGCTGGAGGAGTCGCGTCGGGCGTTGCTGGCAGCGGAACTGAATCGGCAATGGTGTCAGCAGGCATTGGAGGGAGTGTTGGAACAGGACTCTCCCGTGAAAAGCGAAGGAAGTGCACATCCTGTTGGAACTGCCGGAGAAACTGCACGCACCGGAGAAACTGCACGCGCCGGAGGGAGTGCATGCGGCGGGAGAGCAATCTCCGCGAAGATAATCACTTCTTCTCCACTCTTTATCCATCGGGAATTGCTTCCGGTTGAAGTTTGGAAGGGACGTCTGACGCAGGGCAACTATGCACTCTCCTTGCTCTCCTTGCAGGAGGGCGTGTTGCAGAACCAGGGCAAGATAGCCCGCAGCAACTATTGGCCGGAGGTGGTGCTCTTTGCGCAGCAGACGGTCTACGCGCATCACATTCCGAAGAACCTGGTGCCGCGCACGGTGCTGGGCATCGGTTTCACGTGGACCCTCTTCGACGGAGGGCGGCGGGAGGTGGCGGTGCGTATGGCGGAGGAGCGACAAACCTTGTTGCAGGTGCAACGCGCGCAGTCGGTGACCGACCTGAACTTGTTGGTGGAGAAGCTGCACAATGCTTTGCGACAGTCGCAGGAGGCGATGCCCTCGTTGCGTTCCACCTGTCGTCTCTGTCAGGAGTTGGTGCGCATGCGTCGCAAGCAGTTCCTGGAGGGCATGGCCACATCGACAGAAGTGGTGGATGCCGAGACGCAACAGTCGGCCGCGGAGGTGGCACTACTGACGAACCTCTACCAATATGATGTCACTTTGGCACAATTATTCGCTTTATGCGGTCAACCCGACGCATTTTGGCAGAGTGCGGAGCAGGGATGGACGGATGTACAAATATTAGAAATAGATAAGAAAGAAATAGATAAGAAAGATGAAACAGTCGATGAATGAGAACCGTCCGGTGGGGACGGTCGACCAAGGAAATCGGGCGGAGCTGAAGCAGCGCAAGAATCGGCGCTGGATTGCTCTGCTGATGTTTAGTGTGATGGGCATTGTGGCTATCTTCTCTCTGCTGGGCGTGATTCTGCTGGAGGAGGAGAAGGTGGTGCTGCAGGGCCGCATCGAGGCAACGGAAATTCGCATCTCCGGAAAACTGCCGGGCAGGGTGGTCGACTTTTGCGTGAAGGAGGGGGAGGCGGTGCGCGCCGGCGATACGCTGGTGTGGATCAGCAGTCCCGAGGCGGAGGCGAAGTACCGGCAGGCATACGCCATGGAGGAGGTGGCGCGCTATCAGAACGAGAAGGTGGATGAGGGTACGCGCAAGCAGATCATCCAGTCGGCGATGCAACTCTGGAACAAGTCGCGTGTGGACTTGGAACTGGCACGTTCCACCTACCGTCGCGTGCAGGCATTGTATCGCGATAGCGTGGTAACTCCGCAGCGCGAGGAGGAGGTGAAGGCGGCTTACCTCTCGGCACAAGCGGGCGAGAAGGCGGCGCATCAGCAATATTTGTTGGCGCTGGAGGGGGCACAGAAGCAGGACAAGGAGAGTGCACAGGCGATGGTATCGGCGGCGAAGGCTTCGGTGGCGCAGGTGGATGCGCTCCTGGAGGATGCCTTCCTGACGGCCCCCGAAGCGGGCGAGATTTCATGCATCTTTCCGCAGCGCGGGGAGCTGGTGGGCGCAGGAATGCCCATCATGAACCTGGTGGTGCTCACGGATTGTTATGTGGTGCTGAATGTGCGCGAGGATTATATGCCCTACTTCCGGATGGGGGAGCTGTTTCGTGGACGGGTGCCGGCACTGGGGGAGGAGGAAATAACCTTCCGCATCGACTATATCTCGCCGCTGGGGAGCTTCGCCACTTGGCGTTCTACGCAGCAGAGTGGCGGGTATGATATGTGTACCTTTGAGATTCACGGGCGTCCGGTGGAGCCGGTGAGTGGCTTGCGACCGGGGATGTCGGTGCTGGTCTCTTTCAGAAAGGAGGCGGAATGAACAGTGATTCTTGGTGGTACTCCTTTGCGGTCGCCTTCCGTCGTGAATGTCGTCGTATGACTGCACGTCGCTTCTACTGGGTGGCGGCATTGCTACTTCCGCTCTTTGCGGTGGGTTTCATGGCTTCCGTCTTTGGCAACGGACGGATGGAACCGCTGCCGGTGGGGTGGGTGGACGAGGACGAGTCGGCCACTTCCCGCGAGATTCGCAGTGCGCTGGAGGCGATTCCTTCGTTGCAAGTGGCGCATGTCTATGCGGATGAGTGGGCGGCGCGACGGGCGATGGAGCGCAGGGAGGTGTATGGCTATCTGGTGGTGCCTTTCGGCTACGAGTTCTATACGCAGACGGATGCACCGAGGGCTCTGCGCGGCTACTATCACACGGCGTTCCTGAGTGTGGGCGGGGAGGTGAAGCGGGCCTTTGCGTCGTTGATGCAACCGCTGGCGGTGGCTCCCGTGGTGGCGCAGGCATCGGCGGTAGGGATGAGTGCTTCGGCGGTAAGCGACTTTCTGCAACCGGTGGCGGAGCAGGTACACCCGCTCTTTAACCCGACGCTGAACTATCGGCTCTATCTGAGTTATCCTTTTTGCTTTATCTTGTTGCAGGTGCTGCTTCTGTTGCTGACTACCTATGTGCTGGGCATTGAGCGGAAGGAGGGAACGGCGGCGGATTGGCTGCGGGGGGCACAAGGGCGTGTCGGTGCCGCGGTGGTGGGAAAACTGGCGCCTTACTGGTTGCTCTTTGCCGGGGTGAGTCTGCTGGCACATGTGCTCTTCTTCGGCTACTTGCGTTTGCCTACTGTCACCTCTCCAATCTGGCTCTGGCTGGGTTCGCTCTGCTTCCTGGCATCCACACAGGCGGTGGCTCTTTGTTTCTATGCCTTGCTGCCGGTGCTCGGACTGGTGTTCAGCGGGGTGTCGATGTTCGGCTCCTTGGGCGCCACGCTCTCGGGAGTGACGTTCCCCTTGCGGAGCATGCCGTGGCCGGTGGAGTGGGCTTCCTATCTTTTCCCGTTGCGCTACTTTGTGGAACTTTCGCAGCAGTGGATGACGGAGGGGATGGAACATTGGACGGAGGTGTTGCCTTTGGGGGCTTTGCTGCTCTTTCTCTTGCCGGCCTGGGGACTCTTGCCTCGATTAAAGAAAATCTATCAATCTACTTCATGATGAATCTGTTGAAACGATGGCGGCGCACGGTGGTTCGGGAGGTGCGCCTGATTTGCACCGATCTTTCCATCCCGATGGTGATGGTGGGCGGTGTGTTGCTCTATGGACTCCTATATAATTATATGTATCACCCCAATGTGGTGCGTGAGGTGCCGGTGGCGGTGGTGGATGGCTCGCACTCGGCTGTGGGGCGACGCTTCACGGCTTGGCTGCAGGCGACTCCGCAGGTACGGGTGGCGGCTGTGTTGCCCGAGGTGCAGGAGGCACGTGCGGCGTTGCGTCGGGGCGAGGTGGCGGGCTACTGCTTCTTGGCGCCCGACTGGCAACAACGGTTGGGGCGCGGGGAGCAGGCGGTGGAGGTGACGCTGGCTTCTACGGCTTCTTTCCTGGATTATGCAGCGGTGCGTACGGCGGCCGGTGGTGTGGTGCAGGCGCTGAATGGTTCGATGCGTTCGCAGTCGGCGCTCTTCCTTTCAGCGGAGGAGCGTGCAGCGGTGGCGAAAGGGAGTCCGTTGCCGATGAGTCTGCTCTCCTTATATAATACGACCGACGGGTATGCCACTTACTTGATTCCTGCGGTGTTGATGGTGATTCTCTTTCAGACGTTGCTGATGGTGGTGACGATGGCTTGCGGTCGTGAACGGGAGGAGGGGTATGAACGAAGTTATCTGCTGGGGAGAAGCAGCGTGGCGAAGATGATGGCGGTGGTGGGCGGCAAGTGTTGTACCTATCTTTTCCTGTATCTGTTGCTCTCTCTCTTCCTCTTGGGGGCGGTGCCTTGGCTCTTCGATTTGCCGCGAATGGCGACTTGGGGGGAGGTGGCGATGCTGTGGGTGCCTTACATGATAGCCACCATCTCCCTGGGGCTCTGCCTTTCGCCTTGGTGCACCGACCCGGAGATGCCGTTATTGGGCATCACGTTCTTTTCGGTGGGGTTGCTCTTCCTCTCGGGAGTCTCTTATCCGTTGGAACTGATGCCATTTCCGTGGCGGGTGCTTCACTACCTGTTGCCGGCCACGGTGGGGACGGTGGCGTACGTGCAGATGAGTGCGATGGGAGCGGATGTGGCGGAGGTGCAGTGTGGCTTGTGGGTGCTGTGGGCGCAAGCAGCAGGTTACTTCCTCTTGGCAGTGGTGGCTTTCCTCTATCGGGCACGACGATTGAAAAGTAAAAAAAGTCTAAAAATGAAGTCGGGACTTGTACATCTTTGAAAACTATATTTACTTTGTAACAATTACAAATTTAAATTTAAAATTAAAGAAATATGATTTCAACAAAATTACAAGATGCAATCAATGCACAGATTGCAGCAGAGATGTGGTCGGCTAACCTGTACCTTTCAATGTCTTACTTTTTCGGTGCACTGGGTTATTCCGGATTCGCTAATTGGATGAAAAAACAGTCGGAAGAGGAGAACGATCATGCTGAGCAGATGGCTGCTTACTTAATGAAGCGTGGTGGTAAAGCGTTGGTTCCGGCTGTAGAGGCTGTTCCGCAGGAGTGGGCTTCTCCGTTGGAGGTGTTTGAAAATGTTTACAAACATGAGTGTCACGTTTCTGCTTTGATTGATCAGTTGGTAGATGTTGCTTCTGCCGAGAAAGATAAAGCGTCTCAGAATTTCTTGTGGGGCTTTGTCAGTGAGCAGGTGGAAGAAGAGGCTACTGCACAAGGTATTGTAGATAAAATTAAATTGGGGGGCCAAGCTGCTTTGTATCACCTCGACCAAGAGTTGGGTGCACGCAAATAAGAGTGAGCTCTGTAATATTTAATCATAGTAGTAAAAATCCCCTCTGTCTCCGGGTTCCCGAAGTATAGAGGGGATTTTA
>CAYSOW010000053.1:0-7866 GCA_964432715.1 uncultured Bacteroides sp. | reverse complement strand
GCATATTTCTGCAGAATAGCGTCCACATGGGTATCGCCCAGCTCTTTGGCTTTCAACAGATTTTTCTTTCCTTCCTCTTTTTGCTTCTTCTGCAACTGGCAATAACCCAGCATGCGGTAGAGGTCGGCATTCTCGGGAGCCACTTCGATGCCTTTCTTAGCCAGGGTAATGGCGTCATCAAGTCGGTTGAAGCGGACGTAGAGTGAGGTGAGTTCCACCAAGTAGAGCGGGGCGGTGGGCTCCAGTTCCACAGCTTTCTCCATATCCTCCAGGGCTTGTTGATACATGCGACACTCCATCTCTACTTGCTCGCGTTGGAAGTAGAAGAGGGCGGTGGCTTTGCTGCCCACCAACTTCTGATACTCGTTGAAGTCGGCTATGGCATCGCGATACTTCTTCTGGTCGGCACGCATCAAGGCACGTTGGTAGAGGTAGGGCGCAGCTTTCACGGTGAGCGGACGACTGAAACGGTTGATGGTGCTGTCCATCAGCGCCATCGCTTCTTCGTGGTCGCCCATCATCTCCTTCGCCTTGGCAGCACTGTAGAGACTCATTTCGGAAGCCATTTCCGAACGGTTCACCTTGTCGTAACTCTCGAAAGCCTTGTCGTATTGCTGCAAGCTATAGTAAAGGTCGCCCTCCAGCTGGATGTACACCGGCATGGGGTTCAGCGCAATCGCCTGCTGAATAGTGGCCAGTGCCTTCTCGTTGTTCCAATCCTTATAGGTGAAGTCGCTCGAAGCTACCGCCTGATAAATCTTACTGATGCTGTAGAGCGCATTCTCTTTCTTGTCGGCCACGTTCTGTGCCTGCTGAATATCAGCTTCCGCCAATACGTAGTGCTCATTATCTTTATAGTTGTCGATGTAGAAAGAAGCACGACGGAGGTAGCCCTCATAGCTGCGCGGGAACTTGCTCAAGAAGTAGTTCAGGCTCTCCAGATACTCCTCGGGCGTCTGTGTAGAGGAGTTCATGTAGAGGTAAATCAGTGCCTGATCCTCCTCTGCGGGGAGTCCTTTACGAATACCGATACTCTTCAGCGCGTAGTCCTTGCCCGAGAAAGCGTTGATGGCGAGACCTTTCACATAAGAGACGCCGATGACGTAGCTCTTCTTGTCGGCCTCGGAACCCCCGGCCTGCAGCAGTCCGACCACCTCCCCGTTGGCATTGGTCACGGGGCAGCTCACCATCTTGTCGGTGGTGCTCATATTCAGCGTGTAGTAGTGGCTACCGCTAATCTCGCTCACCTCCTCCACGGTTCCGCTTTGCAAGGTTCCTTGCTTCTGCGTGGCATAGGGCAGCAAGTAGAGCGTGGCACCTTTGGCGGGCGTACTCTTAGCCTCAGTCAGTGCGGCATTCTTCTTGTCCGTTTGTACTTGGAACTTCACCACATCATAAGTGTCGTTCGCTCCCAAAATGGTGACAATCGGGTATTGTTTCCCGTCGGCATCCATAATCACAGCGCGCTGGGCGCCTTTAAAAAGCGTGTAGTCGGAGACGCCGGTTCCCTCTTCATCAATGAAGAAACCGTTACCCGTGTTCTTAATCTTGTTCTCCTGATCGTAAGTGACAATCGAGAAGACCGACTTTTTCGCTTTATTGACCCATGCGGGCTGGGCCATGCACAAGGTGTTCATCAGAACACCCATCAACAAAAGAAAATGTTTCATACGTATTGGGTTGTTCACTTTATGCTTTAAATCCACGTTGCCGGATGGCCTCATAGAGCAGGATGCCGGTGGCTACGGAGACGTTCAGGGATTCGATGGTTCCAAACATCGGAATCTTGATCCACTCGTCGCACAGTTTCAGGTGCTCGTAGGGCACGCCGGTATCTTCCGCTCCCATGATGATACATACGGGGTCGGTGTAGTTTGCTTTCGTATAGTCATAATCGCCCTTCTCGGTGGCTGCCACGATGCGGAATCCGCAGTTCTTCAGGTACTGAATGGTGGCGGTGAGGCTCTGCTCACGGCAGACGGGGAGGGTGTGGAGCGCGCCGGCAGAAGTCTTGATGGCGTCTGCGTTCACACTCACACTGTTTTTAGCGGGGATGATGATGGCATCCACGCCGGTACAGTTGCACGTACGGGCGATGGCACCGAAGTTGCGCACGTCGGTGAGGCCGTCGAGCATCACGAAGATCGGACTCTTGCCCTCTTCAAAGAGCGTCGGTACCAGGTCCTCGGTATGTTGGTAAGTGATGGAAGAGATGAAGGCTACCACTCCTTGGTGGTTCTTGCGCGTGATGCGGTTGATGCGTTCCACCGGTACGCGCTGCACGGGAATCAGCGTTCCCTTCAGTGCTGCGAACAACTCCTTGGAAAGGTCGCTCTGAATATCTCTTTTCACCAAAATCTTGTCAATCTCTTTTCCGGCTTCGATGGCCTCAATCACGGCACGAACACCGAAAATCATTTCGTTCTTTTCTGCAATCATTGTCTGATCGTTTTAGGGGTTTAGTAAAGCTTTTGCATTATTAATGGCCGCTTCGGTCAGTGCGCTACCACTCAGCATCTGCGCAATCTCGCGAATGCGTTCCTCGTCGTTGAGGCAACGGATGTGACTGGTAGTCTTGAACTCGTCGTCCTCCTTGTATACTTTGTAGTGCGTCTTGCCCAAGGCGGCTATCTGTGGCAGGTGGGTAATGCTAATCACCTGTCGTCCGTTGTGTCCCATCTCGCGCATGATGTAAGCCATCTTCTCGGCAATTTCTCCCGAAACACCCGTATCAATCTCGTCGAAGATGATGGTGGGCAGGCTCACAGCTTTGGCTATCAGGGCTTTGATAGAGAGCATTACGCGGGCTATCTCACCGCCGGAGGCGATGGCAGCCACGTTCTGCAGGGGTACATTCTTGTTGGCCGAGAACAGGAAAGTGATTTTGTCCACACCTTTGCTGCCCGGCTCGCGGTCGGAGTCAATGGTAATCTGGAACCGCACGTTGGGCATACCCAAGGGGACCAGTCGCTCGGACATCTCCTGTTCCATCTGGTCGGCCGACTGTTTGCGCTGGGCTGTCAAAATGGCAGCCTGTGCCAGCACTTGTTGATATTTCTCCTCTTTCTCGCGCGTGAGTTGTTCTATCTCGTCCGAGGAAGAGTCGAGGTGGTGCAGTCGTTCGCGGTAGCCGTCGGCCAGTTCCAGCAGGGCTTCCACACTGTCCACCTTATGTTTCTGTTGCAACGAGTAGCAGAGGTCGAGACGTTCGTTAATCTGTGCCAACCGTTCCGGGTTGAACTCCATGCGCTCGTTCTCGCGGTCCAACTCCTGCTCAATATCCTTCAGCTCGATGTAGCAACTCTCCAATCGTCCGGCCAACTCCTCGGTGGCGGGGTAGATGCGTTGAATGCTTTGCAGGGTGTTGACAGCCTCCTTCATCGAAGAAAGCACCCCTTGCTCGTCCGAGCTGAGTATCTCGTCGGCCTTGTAGAGCCCCGCTTTGATCTCTTCGGCATGGGTCAGGAACGCAGCTTCCTGCTCCAGCTCCTCCTGCTCACCGGCATGCAAGTTGGCTTCGTCCAACTGCTGCAACTGGAATCGCAGATAGTCCTCGTCGGCACGTGCCTTTTCAGCCTCTTCAATCAGCTGCTCCAGGCGACGTCCGCACGCTTTATATTCCTCATATAGCTGCTGATAGCGACTCAAGTCGGCACTGTTGTGTGCCAGCAGGTCGAGCACGTTCAGCACGAAGCCCTCCTTGCTCAGCAAGAGGTTCTGGTGCTGCGAGTGGATATCAATCAACTTCTCGCCCAGCTCCTTCAGCAGGGTTACGGCCACCGGGGTGTCGTTGATGAAGGCGCGGCTCTTGCCGGAGGCCATCACCTCCCGACGCAGGATGCACTCGTCATCATACTCCAGGTCGTTCTCCTCAAAGAAACTGTTCATGCCGTAATTTCCAATCATGAAGTGCGCCTCGACCACGCACTTGGAGGCACCGTTTTTAATCGATTTGCTGTCGGCACGTTGGCCCAGCAGTAAACCGATGGCTCCCAAGATGATGGACTTTCCGGCACCCGTCTCTCCGGTAATCACGGAGAAGCCCGTGTCAAACCGGATATGAAGGGTATCAATCAGTGCATAATTCTGAATATATAAAGATTGCAACATAATCGTTTATTCTTTTTATCGTAATCGTCGACGTTTCTGCGCGTGACTTCTGCTACTTTTCTTTCGCCTGCATCGTGCGGCAGAGTCGGTCGATGATGTCTTGCGCCACTTCCGTCTTCCGTTTCAGCGGAAATTCCTCGCGGTCGGTCCGACTGAAGATGGTGATTTTGTTGGTGTCGCAACGGAAACCTGCTCCGGCGTCGTTCAGCGAGTTCAGCACGATGAAGTCGAGGTTCTTGCGTTCCAACTTTCCTTGTGCGTGTGCCTCTTCATCGTTGGTCTCCAACGCGAAACCGACCATGGTTTGGTGCGGTTGCTTCATCCGTCCCAGTTGTGCCGCAATGTCTTGCGTCGGTTTCAGACGGAGGGTCAGCACGTCGCCTTCGCGCTTAATCTTCTGGTCGGCTCGCTGCTCCGGCGTAAAGTCGGCCACAGCGGCACAGAGGATGGCGGCGTCGGCGGTGGGGAAGTGACTCACGGTTGCTTCGTACATCTCCTGCGCGCTCTCCACGGGAATCACCTGAATGTTCGGGTGAACCGCTTTGACTTGCACCGGGCCGCTGACCAAGACGACCTCGGCACCGCGCTGTGCACACTCTTCCGCCAAGGCATAACCCATCTTGCCCGAAGAGTAGTTGCCGATGAAGCGCACCGGGTCAATCTTCTCGTAAGTGGGTCCCGCCGTGATGATTACTTTTTTTTTACTGAGTTCCGCTTGCTTCTCGAAGAAGTTGTCGAGCACCTCCGCAATGCGTTCCGGCTCCTCCATACGACCCTTGCCCACCAAGTGGCTGGCCAGTTCCCCGGCCGTAGGTTCGATGATGTGGTTGCCATACGCACGGAGAGTCTCCAGATTCTTCTGTGTGGAGGGATGTGCAAACATATCCAGGTCCATGGCAGGCGCCACAAAGACGGGAGCCTTCATGGAAAGGTAGGTGGTAATCAGCATATTGTCCGCAATGCCATTCGCCATCTTACCGATGGTGGAGGCGGTGGCGGGAGCAATCACCATCGCATCAGCCCACAGGCCCAAGTCGACGTGACTGTTCCAAGTGCCGTCGCGTTGCGAGAAAAACTCGCTGACCACCGGCTTGCTGGTGAGGGCCGAGAGGGTAATCGGCGTGATAAACTCCTTGCCGGCAGGGGTAATGACCACCTGCACCTCAGCGCCCTTCTTGATGAGGCAACGGATAAGCACCGCCGCCTTGTAAGCTGCGATACTACCTGTAATACCTAATACGATCTTTTTTCCTTGTAACATCTGTTGAAAACTTATTTGGATGCTCCTCTCAGTTTAATCTTCGTCAGCATCTGTTTGGTGTTGAGCGCAAAGTCGCCCTGCATCATCCAACTGTAGTAACCCGGGTCTCGCTGGAGCACTTGGCTCACTAACTGTCCTTTGTATTTACCAAAGTTGAACACCTCTTCACCCTGTTCGTTGTAAATCAATCGTCCGGCAAAGTCGACGTTGCGCGTAAAGCTGGAGTAGCTGGAGAGAAAGTCTACACTGTTCTCCAGTGTCTCCGGATAGCGGTCGAGCTGCGCCTTCAGCACTTCGTAAGTGGCACGGGTGTCACCTTCTGCCGAGTGCGCGTCTTCCAGGTTCTTTTGGCAATAGAACTTGTAAGCGGCCGAGAGAGTGCGTTGCTCCAACTTGTGGTAGATCACCTGCACGTCAATAAATTTCCGGCTGCTCAAGTCGATGTCTACTCCGGCACGGAGGAACTCCTCCGCCAAGAGAGGTACATCGAAACGATTCGAGTTGAAGCCGGCCAAGTCGCAACCTTCAATGCTGTTGGCAATGTTCTGTGCCACCTGCTTGAAGGTGGGGCAGTCGGCCACGTCTTTATCGTAGATGCCATGCACTGCACTGGAGGCTTCCGGGATATGCATCTCGGGGTTGATACGCATGGTTCTGGCTTCCTCTCTTCCGTCGGGGTAGACCTTCAGATAGCAGATCTCCACGATGCGGTCCGAGTTGATATTGGTACCCGTGGTCTCCAAGTCGAAGAAGACAATCGGGTTTTTCAGATTCAATTCCATGGTTCGTCGGGATTAGTCGTTCAACATCATCGGCATCAACAACATCAGCAAGTCCTGATTCTCCTCCTGCTCAGCGGGGACAATCACGCCGGCGCGCGACGGGTCTGCCAGTTCAATGATGACATCCTGTCCGGAAATGTTGTTCAAGATATCAATCAGGAAGGGAGCCTTGAAACCGATGCTCATAGCGACTCCTGCATACTCGCAAGTGAGGGTCTCTTCTGCCGAAGTAGAGAAGTCGATGTCCTGTGTGGAAATCATCAACTGGTTCTCCTGCAGACGGAGTTTCACCAAGCTGCTGGCTTGAGAAGAGAAGACTGACACACGACGCAAAGCGCTCAGCAAGACCAAACGGTCGACTGTCACTTTGTACGGGTTGTTCTGCGGAATCACGGAGTTGTAGTTGGGGTAACGACCTTCGATGAGGCGGCAGATCATTTTGTAGCTGTCGAGCGTGAAGACGGCGTTGCGACTGTCGAAGTCGATGCTGACCTCCTGCTCCTCTTTCGTGAGGACGTTCTTCAGCAAGTTCGCCGGTTTCTTCGGCAGAATGAAGGCGGCCTTCTCGCTGCCCTGTGTGCTCAGATCGCGGTTGCGCACCAACTTGTGACCGTCGGAAGAGACAATCGTCAGGTTCTCCGGAGTGATGTCAAAGTAGATACCGTTCATCACCGGACGCAACTCATCGTCGGCTGTAGCGAAGATGGCGCGGTTGATACCATTCAGCAACACCTCCGGTTTGAGCGAGAGGTGAACCGTTCCGTCGCCCAGGGCGGTCGGCTGCGGATATCCGTCGGCTGCCTGCACCTGCACGCTGTATTGACCGTTCATATACTTCACCGTGGCAGTCTCGCCTTCAATATTGAATGTCAAGGGTTGTTCGGGAATCTCTTTCAATGCATCCAGAAGCGTTTTAGCTGTGATGGCAAACTTTCCGTTGTCACTTTCGGCCACTTCCAGTGTGGTAATCATCGTAGTCTCCGAGTCGGAGGCGGTGATGGTCAGTGTACCGTCTTGTAATTCAAAGAGAAATGAATCCAAAATGGGTAACGTGTTCTTAGAGTTGATTACACGGCTGATAGCCTGTAAGTGGCTGAACAATGCAGTACTTGAAACAATGAACTTCATAGGTGTATAGTTTATATCAATTTTCTTTCATTTATTGGACAAAGCTACAAAAATATTGTTTAAGCCATGCAAAAAAAGACTGTAAAATTCGTCAGTTAATTAGGAAAATCGTATTTTCGCAACATATTTTAAATTTTTGGAAATGGAATTAAGAGGAAAAGTAATCGCTGTGTTGGAACCGCGTGGTGGCGTTTCAAGAAACGGCAACAATTGGAAGACTCAAGAATATGTGATTGAGACAATTCAGGAGCAATACCCTCGCAAGATGGTATTCGAGGTATTTGGTGAAGAGAAAATTAACCAGTTTAATATTCAGGCAGGCGAGGAGTTGACCGTTTATTTCGATATCGACGCTCGTGAGTGGAACGGACGTTGGTTCAACTCTATCCGTGCTTGGAGAGTAGATCGTTCTGCAGCTCCTGCACAAGAGCAGGCTCCTGCCGGTGTTCCGCCTTTCGTGAATGCCACTCCCGCACCGAGCGATTTCAGTGGTGCCAACGAGAAAGACGATCTGCCTTTCTAAGGTTTCTGCCGAATCCGGGTACAGAAAAAACAAAAGAGGACTTCTTGCGAAGCCCTCTTTTT
>CAYSOW010000052.1:0-15561 GCA_964432715.1 uncultured Bacteroides sp. | reverse complement strand
AACAGCTACCACCCGCGGTGCCTTTCGACCCACGGGAGGTAGCTGTTTTTTATTGAAGAAGTATAGAACTTACCGTTGACGAGTGAAGAAATACTCCTCGCCGGGCTTCGTCTCGATATCGTACTCGTAGGTGCGGAGGAGCTTCGGCTGCATCGGGAAGGTCAGCTCTTGCGACTTTTTCCAGGAGATGCACTCCGTGGCAGGGGCATTCAACGGGTTCGGACAAGCGCCCTCAGCAGGCTTCAAGCCTTCGCCTTGCAGAGGCACGTAGGAACGGATACGCAAGACGCCGCCGATGTTGGAATGAATCTTCGCTTTCAGCAACTCGCCTTCTTCCCAATCCATATTCACTACGAAACCACCGCGCGCTACCAGTCCGCGAACGGAACCTTTGCTCCAGGCATCCGGCAGGGCGGGCAACAACTGCACAGCACCGTCGTGACTCTGCAACAACATCTCGGCTACACCGGCGGTATAACCGAAGTTACCGTCAATCTGGAAAGGCGGATGCGCATCGAAAAGGTTCGGATAGGTGCGTCCGTTGGGATACTCCTCTACCGCATCGTCGCTCGGGAGGAGCGAGAGCATATTGCGCAGGATGGTGTAGGCATGATTGCCATCCAGCAAACGCGCCCAGAGGTTGATCTTCCAACCGATGCTCCAACCCGTGGCCATGTCACCGCGCTGCAACAGGGTGTTGCGTGTAGCGCTGAAGAGTTCCGGCGTCTGAGACGCTGAAATCTGTGACGACGGATAGAGACCGTAGAGATGCGACACGTGACGGTGGTTGTCCTTCGGATCATCCTTGTCCACCAACCACTCCTGCAACTGGTTGTACTTACCAATCTGCATCGGCGGAAGACGCTTGATCATCTGTTTCAAAGAATCGGCATAAGCGGTGCTGCCACCCAGCGACTCTGTGGCCTTCAAAGCACTATAGAGGGCATCGTAAGCGATTTGATTGTCCATGGTACAACCCGCTGTGATGGTGGAGCCTGCACCTTTATAGCCATGTTCAGGCGACATAGAGGGGGCCGTTACCATCCAGCCGTAAGTGGGATGCTGCACCAGGAAACTCAAGTAGAAATCGGCGGCGCCCTTCAAGACCGGATAGTAAGTGCGCAGGAACTCCTTGTCGCCGGTGAAGAGATAGTGCTGCCACAGATGCTGCGCCAACCAAGCACCACCGTTGGGCCAAGTGCCATAGTAGGCACGATCCACCAAGCCCGTGATGCGCCAAAGGTCGGTGTTGTGATGAGCCACCCAACCCTGCGCGCCATACAACTGTTGCGCTGCCTCGCGACCCGGGACGGTCAACTCCTGCAACATGCGGAAGAGCGGTTGATGCGTCTCGGAAAGGTTGGTCACCTCTGCCGGCCAGTAGTTCATCTCCGTATTGATATTGATGGTATATTTGCTATCCCAAGAGGGTTTCACCTTATCGTTCCAAACACCTTGCAAGTTGGCGGGCTGACCACCGGGCTGCGAGGAGGAGATCAAGAGGTAACGACCATATTGGAAGAAGAGCGCTGCGAGGTTCTCATCCTTGCCCTGTGCAAAATCACGCACACGCTGATCGGTTTCCCGATTGGAAGCGTCGGAAGTGGGGAGAACGAAAGAGACACGTTCGAACTGCGCTTTGTAAGCCTTCTTATGCGCCAGCAACGCCTCGGCATACGAACGTTTCAAGGCACCTTTCAGCAAGGCGTTGACACGTGCCGTGGCATCGCCGCTGACATCCTGATAGTTGACATAGTTGGTGGCCGCCGCCAGATAGAGTGTGGCAGTCGTTGCACCGCTGACCACCAGTTGCTCGCCCTGCGCCTTCACGGAACCGTCGGTAACCACCTGCACCTGACACTCGGCATGCAGTGCCGCGGGGATGCCTTCGTGCGCCTCGCCCTGACACACAGCCACCAGTTTATTGCCTTGTGCACGCACCTTCGTCACCAGCGGAGAGGTGTAGGCCGTAGTAAACTGCAGGGCCTTGGCACGATCGGCTTCGATGCGAACCACCAGCACGCCATCGGCCAGAGAGGTGAACGCCGTACGCGTATAGGTCACCCCGTCCACCTGATAACGAGTGGTCGCCACCGCCTCACCCAAGTTGAGGTCGCGGTAGTAGTGAGTGGCCTTCTCATGACCCTTAAACGCGAGTTTCAAACTACCCAACGGAAGGAAACGCATGCCGTTCGCCTTCGAATAGAAATATTGGTTGATGGTATCTTGTGCCTCCTTATAGCGCTCCGCAAAAACCAGGTCGCGCGCCTGCTGCAGATGGGCTTTGGCATTCGGATTCAAGTTGTTATAGGGACCGCCCGTCCAGAAGGTCTCCTCATTGAGCGCCAGCTCCTCTTCCTGAGTGCCGCCATAGACCATCACGCCCAAGCGAGAGTTGCCCAAGGGAAGCGCTTCATTCCAACGCGTGGCGGGACGACTGTACCAAAGACGGAGAGCATGTTGGGCGGTGCTGTTGCGCAACATCTTTCGGCCTTGCAAAGCGAGCATCTGCTCGGCATAGCGGGTACCCATCATGCGATAGCCCTCGGCCGTGAAGTGCAGAAAGTCCTTCTCGGCGGGACAACCGGCTGAAGAGATGATGTGGGCGGTGGGGATGGTCTGCGGAACGGTGCGAATCACCTCATTCATCGCAGAGCAAACACCTTTCTGATCGGCATTGACCACCTCCCCCATCAGGAGAGGTACCTCCTTCGCCTTCAGATGAAGGTCGCTCAGCAACCGCTCGTACACTTTCTTCACCTTCTGCGGCCAATCTTTCTCGCCACAGTTCGACTCGCCCTGATGGAAAAGGATACCCTTGATAATGCCGTCGTGCTGGGCTTTGCGAGCCATCTCCACCAAACGGGCATAAGGATTGCCGTCATAGGCCTGAATCATCCCTTTCATCCAGTCGGGCGCTGTTTTGGAGTATTCCTGATAGGTGTCCTGATCGAAGAGTTCGATGCGACAGCCGCCAATGGCCACATTGATGATACCCACGCGGACATTGGAGGGGAGATTCTCCACCATCACCCGTCCGAAGAAGTCGGTGAGCGTGAGACCGGTTTGCGGACGTACCAACGGAGGCACCGCCTTATACCACTCACCCTTCACCCTCCCCTGCTTGGGGAAATCCACCGTGGCCATCATCAAGAAACGGTCGCTGATGTCGAAGGTATCTTCGGGTTCAATACGGGCATTACCCTCCATGTTGGATTGGCCCAGACTCAAGTAAATGTGGAAGTTCTTGTCCTGCGCCTGAGCCGTCACTGTCAGCAGGAGGCAAAGGGCGAGCGAAGAACTTCGTCGGAAAAAATTTTGGATTAGCTTTCTCATACAAAATATAGTTTATCTGTTTTTTACTGCATAAAGTGCGATGACGGTGCCGGTGAATCCTCCTGCATTCGCGGTGGAGAGGAAAGAAGCATCCACCCCTTCCGCCAGAAGTTTCCAACGGTTGTCCTTCAGCGCGTAGTAGAAGTCGTAGTGCGTGCCGCGGGAAACGACGCGCAGCTGCACCCACTCGGCATCACCGCTGATGGGCTGCGAGGCCAGTTCGGTCTGCTGCCCCTCCTCCATCTTCCATAGCTTCAACGCTTTACGACGGTCGGCATGACCGATGCAGAAGAAGTAATGGTGGGTCTCGTCTTTGAAGAGCAGTACGCCCGCCTCTGCCTGCTGATCTTTCCCGCTGAAGAGCAACTTGGTCTCAGCCGTGAAATAATGGTGCTGCATCCGTCGGCACACCAAAGCGGGCACTCCCTTGGAAGAGGCTTTCGTCGTATCACAACGAAGGGCCAAGTAGCCGGGATAGCGCGTCAGCGAGTAGTGTTCGGTGGCAGGGCCGCGCAATGTCATCCAGCTCAGCGGCAACACGGTATCGTTGAAGGAGATCTCCTCGCGGAAGTTGCCGAAGGTGGAGATGGCGGGGGTGTCGAGCGAAACGCCGGGGCGGTTGCTGACCACGGGAATCGACTCTTTTCCCTGCGTGATATAGGGGAATCCATCCGCGCTCCAGCGTACGGGGCGGAGGAAGGTTTCGCGACCGAGGTTCTCGAACTTTCCGTCGATGGGGCGACAACCTAAGAAGAAGGCCCACCAATCGCCCTCTTTCGTCTGAATCAAATCGGCATGTCCGGCACAAGTGACGGCATCGGGACGCGCGGGGTTCAAGTTGCGTTGGGTCAGTATCGGGTTGTTCTTCCACGGGACAAAGGGGCCCATGGGGGAATCGCTGCGGAAGATGACCTCCGAGTGACCGTCGCCGGTGCCGCCTTCGGCTGCCATCAGGAAGTAGCTGCCGTTGATTTTGTAGAGGTGCGGTCCTTCTATCCAGATGGGATGTTGCTCGGGATGCACGCCTTTGTTCACCAGAATCTTTCGGGGACCGATGGTGGAATCGCCTGCCACGTCGAACTCCTGCACGCGGATGGTGCGGTGGCCGTCGTACTCGGGACGGTTATCGGGTGCGACGTCATTGTTGACAATGTAGGCGCGCCCGTCCTCATCGAAGAAGAAGGAGGGGTCGATACCTCCCACCTCGGGCAGCGGAATCGGTTCCGACCAGTCGCCATAGGGATTTTGCGTCTTTACGAAGAAGTTGCCACTCCCCACGTTGGTGGTGACCATATAGTAGGTTTTGTTTTGCGGATTGTAGGCGAGCGACGGGGCGTAGATGCCTCCGCTCACGTGTTGCCCTTCCAACGGCAGTTGCGACGGGCGGTTGAGGATGTTTCCTATCTGCTGCCAATGTACCAGGTCGGTGCTATGGAACAAGGGGACGCCGGGATAATAGGAGAAGGTGGAAGTGGCCAGGAAATAGTCGCCTTCGCCATTGGTGCACACCGAGGGGTCGGAATACCAGCCGGGAAGGATGGTGGTATAGAAATCGCCCGGTTCCGTCAATGGATGCGAGGGGTAGCAACTATCTTCTCCCGTGTAACGAAAGTAATCGAAGATGGCAAGGGTATCGGGGACCGTGGCGAGGGCTCCTCGGGCGGAACAGGATACCAACGGGGAGTGTCCCAATCCAATGGAAAGGGCTATCAACACCGCAGCAAAAAGATAAATTCGTATTTTCATCGCTCAAGACTTAAGATTCCATAAATCGGGGATAAAGTAAGCAATCTTTTTTCAAAGGGACAAATCTTGATGGAGGAAATGTAGGGAGAGGAAGCAAAAAAGGTCGACCCCCGAAGGAATCGACCTTTCTTTATAATGGAAAGATTTCTAACAATCTTATTCTACACCGCTGTAGTCAATCACGTTCTTGCGATTCGCCAAGATTCTGTCGTATTCATCTTTCGAGCCTACGATAATCTTATCGAACTCACGCTGACCGGTACCGGCAGGAATCAAGTGACCGCAGATTACGTTCTCTTTCATACCCTCCAGACGATCGACCTTGCCGTTGATAGCAGCCTCGTTGAGCACCTTCGTTGTTTCCTGGAAGGAAGCAGCCGACATAAAGCTTGATGTCTGCAAAGCGGCACGCGTGATACCCTGAAGAATCTGAGTTGAAGTGGCAGGCACTGCATCACGAACCTCTACCAGACGCAAGTCACGACGTTTCAACATACTGTTCTCATCGCGCAACTTACGAGCGGTGACAATCTGACCGGCCATCAGGTTCTCTGAGTCACCGGCGTTGGTAACTACTTTCTTACCCCAGATACGGTCGTTCTCTTCCATGAACTCCAGCTTGTCTGCAATCTGCTGCTCGAGGAAGCGAGTGTCACCCGGATCGTTGATTACTACCTTACGCATCATCTGACGAACGATGATCTCAAAGTGCTTGTCGTTGATCTTCACACCCTGGAGACGGTAGACATCCTGTACCTCGTTCACGATATATTCCTGAACGGCTGTAGGACCTTTAATCGCCAAGATGTCGGCAGGAGTGATGGCACCGTCGGACAACGGAGTACCGGCACGAACGTAGTCGTTCTCCTGAACCAAGATCTGTTTAGACAACGCAACCAAGTACTTTCTCTGATCGCCGGTCTTAGAGGTAACGATGATCTCACGGTTACCGCGTTTCACCTTACCCATGGTGATCTCACCATCGATTTCGGATACCACTGCAGGGTTCGACGGGTTACGAGCCTCGAACAACTCAGTGACACGGGGAAGACCACCGGTGATATCGCCCGCTTTACCAACGGCACGCGGAATCTTCACCAAGATGTCACCCGGTTTCACTTTCTGATTGTCCTCAATCACTACGTGACCACCTACCGGGAAGTTGTAAGTACGCAGGATGCTGCCATCCTCTGAAACGATGTGTGCAGAAGGCACTTTCGTCTTATCTTTCGACTCGGTGATGATGATCTCGCGCAAACCTGTTGCCTCGTCGGATTCTACCTTGTAAGTAACACCCTCGATGACAGATTCGAACTCGACGCGACCACCGGCCTCGGTAATAATCAATGCGTTGAACGGGTCCCACTTAGCAATCAACTTGCCTTTCTCAACCACTTCACCATCTGAAGCGTAGAGTTTAGAACCGTAAGGTACGTTGTGGGTAGAGAGCACGATACCGGTGTTCACATCCACGAAACGAACCTCGGCCAAACGACCAACCACTACTTTCACTGCCTCGCCGGTCTCTTCCACCGTATCCACGGTACGAAGCTCCTCGAACTCCAAGCGTGCATCGAGCTTAGCCACGATACTTGCATTGGCAGCGATGTTACCGGCAGTACCACCGGCGTGGAAGGTACGAAGGGTCAACTGAGTACCCGGCTCACCGATAGACTGTGCTGCGATGACACCGACAGCCTCACCCTTGTTGACCATACGGCTGGTTGCCAAGTTACGTCCGTAACATTTAGCACAAACACCCTTCTTAGATTCGCAAGTCAATACAGAACGGATCTCTACGCTCTCAATCGGAGAGTCTTCAATCTTCTGTGCGATGTCTTCCGTAATCTCCTCACCGCCGGCTACAATCAGCTCACCGGTGGTCGGGTGAATGATATCATGTACAGAGACACGACCCAAGATACGCTCATACAAGGTAGCGATGACCTCATCGTTGTTCTTCAACGCAGTGCACTGCAAGCCACGCAAGGTGCCGCAATCCTCCTCGTTGACAATCACATCGTGAGATACGTCGACCAAACGACGAGTCAAGTATCCGGCATCGGCTGTCTTCAATGCGGTATCGGCCAAACCTTTACGAGCACCGTGGGTAGAGATAAAGTACTCCAACACTGACAAACCTTCCTTAAAGTTTGAAAGAATCGGGTTCTCAATAATCTGTGCACCCTCGGCACCGGCTTTCTGCGGTTTTGCCATCAAACCACGCATACCGGACAACTGACGGATCTGCTCTTTAGAACCACGGGCTCCTGAATCCAACATCATGTATACTGAGTTGAAACCTTGGTCGTCCGCAGAAATGGTCTTCATCAAGATGTTCGACAAGTCGCTGTTGACGTGTGTCCAAGTATCGATGACCTGGTTGTAACGCTCGTTGTCGGTGATGAAACCCATGTTATAGTTCATCATGATTTGCTCAATCTCCTCGTTACCGCGTTTGATCAACTCTTCCTTCTCCTTCGGGATGATGATATCACCCAAGTTGAATGACAGACCGCCCTCGTAGGCCATGCGGTAACCCAAGTTCTTGATACCATCCAAGAATTCGCAGGCGCGAGCCACACCGACCGTCTTGATGACGTTGCTGATGATGTCACGCAGTGACTTCTTAGAGATGATGGTGTTCAGGTAACCTACTTCGTCGGGAACCAACTCGTTGACGATGACACGACCTACAGAGGTCTCACGCATCATCTTCACGATGTTACCGTTCTCGTCCAAGTCGTTTACCATCACCTGAACCGGAGCGTGAATATCTACTTTACCTTCGTTGTAGGCGATGATTGCCTCCTCCGGACCGTAGAACTTCAAGCCCTCACCCTTGGCACCGGTACGCAGTTTGGTGATGTAGTACAAACCGAGGACCATATCCTGTGCAGGCACAGTGATAGGCGCACCGTTGGCAGGGTTCAAAATATTGTGTGATTGGAGCATCAACATCTGAGCCTCCAATACTGCTTCGTTGCTCAAAGGCAAGTGAACTGCCATCTGGTCACCGTCGAAGTCGGCGTTGAATGCCGTACATGCCAACGGGTGCAACTGGATAGCCTTACCTTCAATCATCTTCGGCTGGAATGCCTGGATACCCAAACGGTGAAGTGTCGGCGCACGGTTCAAGAGTACCGGGTGACCCTTCATCACATACTCCAAGATATCCCAGATGACCGGTTCCTTGCGGTCAACGATCTTCTTCGCTGATTTCACCGTCTTCACGATACCACGCTCAATCAACTTACGGATGATGAACGGCTTGTAAAGCTCGGCAGCCATCAATTTAGGAATACCGCACTCACCCATCTTCAACTCAGGACCAACGACGATAACCGAACGGGCTGAGTAGTCGACACGTTTACCCAACAAGTTCTGACGGAAACGACCTTGTTTACCTTTCAAACTGTCGGACAAAGATTTCAAGGGGCGATTGGCATCCGTCTTCACAGCGCTCGATTTACGAGAGTTGTCCAAGAGTGAATCGACAGCCTCCTGAAGCATACGTTTCTCGTTACGGAGAATCACTTCCGGAGCTTTGATCTCAATCAATCTCTTCAGACGGTTGTTACGGATAATCACACGACGATACAAATCGTTCAAGTCGGAAGTGGCGAAACGACCACCATCCAACGGAACCAACGGACGCAACTCAGGCGGGATCACCGGTACGATACGTACAATCATCCACTCCGGCTTGTTGCGGCCACGAGATGCACGGAACGACTCAACCACCTGCAGACGCTTCAAAGCCTCTGTTTTACGCTGTTGAGAAGAGTCACTTCCCGCTTTATCTCTCAGCTCATAAGAGAGTTTGTCCAGATCCAAACGAATCAACAAGTCGTAGATGGCTTCAGCACCCATCTTCGCGATGAACTTGTTCGGGTCATTGTCCTCCAAGAGGCTGTTCTCTCTCGGCAGAGACTCCATGATGTCCATGTACTCCTCTTCCGAAAGCAAATCGTATGTATTGATGCCGTCTTCAGCCTTGATACCCGGCTGAATAACGACATAACGCTCATAATAAATGATAGAATCCAGTTTCTTGGTCGGAAGGCCGAGCAAGTAACCGATTTTGTTAGGCAAAGAACGGAAATACCAGATGTGTGCAACGGGCACTACCAATTGGATGTGACCCATACGCTCACGACGTACCTTCTTCTCAGTTACCTCCACACCGCATCGGTCGCAGACGATACCTTTGTAACGGATACGTTTGTACTTACCGCAATGGCACTCATAGTCTTTCACCGGACCGAAGATTCGCTCGCAGAACAGACCGTCGCGCTCAGGTTTGTAAGTACGGTAGTTGATAGTCTCTGGTTTCAACACTTCACCGCTCGAATTCTCTAAGATTTCCTCCGGAGATGCTAAACCGATAGAGATTTTCGTAAAATTACTCTTTATCTTTGTTTCTTTTCTAAAAGCCATACTTCTTATATATAATGTAAAGAGTTATAAAATTATTCCAGATTAATGCTCAAACCAAGACCTCTCAATTCGTGCAACAAGACATTGAGTGACTCAGGGATACCCGGTGTAGGCATCGGCTCGCCCTTCACAATCGCCTCGTATGCTTTCGAACGACCTACTACGTCATCAGACTTGATCGTCAAGATCTCTTGCAGAATGTGGGCAGCACCGAAGGCCTCGAGTGCCCAAACCTCCATCTCTCCGAAACGCTGACCACCGAACTGAGCTTTACCACCCAACGGCTGCTGCGTAATCAGTGAGTACGGACCGATAGAACGAGCGTGCATCTTATCCTCAACCATGTGACCCAACTTCAACATGTAAGTCACACCCACCGTAGCAGGCTGGTCGAAGCGCTGACCCGTACCACCGTCATACAAGTAAGTCTTACAGTAGCGCGGCAATCCGGCCTTGTCGGTCCACTCGTTCAAGTCGTCCATCGTAGCACCGTCGAAGATAGGAGTAGCAAACTTCACGCCCAACGTCTTACCGGCACGACCGAGAACGGCCTCGAAGATCTGACCGATGTTCATACGAGAAGGCACACCCAACGGGTTCAATACGATATCCACCGGCGTACCGTCTTCCAAGAACGGCATATCCTCCTGGCGAACTACGCGAGATACGATACCCTTGTTACCGTGACGTCCTGCCATCTTATCACCGACACCGATTTTACGTTTCTTAGCCACGTAAACTTTCGCCATCTGGATGATACCTGCAGGAAGCTCGTCACCGATAGTAATGGCAAACTTCTTACGTTTCAGTTCGGCATCCAGTTCTTTGTATTTCTTCAGATAGTTGATCACCAAGTCGCGAATCATCTCATTCTTATGAGCGTCAGCAGTCCACTTGCTCAACTGAACAGCAGTGTAATCCAAGCCCTCCAAAGCGGCGCGGGTAAACTTAGAGCCTTTGGCAATCACCTCAGTACCCAAGTAATCCTTCACACCCTGCGAAGGTTTGTCGGCTGTCAGCGTCATCAACTTATCAATCAAAATATTCTTGTAGCCTGCTACCTTCTGATCGAACTCAGCGTCAATCTGCGGCAAGATAGCCTTGTCGGCAGCTTTCGAACTACGAGTCTTGATGACACGTGAGAAGAGGCGTTTGCCGATTACCACACCCTTCAAAGAAGGAGAAGCTTTCAACGAAGCATCTTTCACATCACCGGCCTTGTCACCGAAGATGGCACGCAACAATTTCTCTTCAGGAGAAGGATCAGACTCACCCTTCGGAGTAATCTTACCAATCAGGATGTCACCCGGTTGGATGCGAGCACCCACACGAACAATACCGTTCTCATCGAGGTCCTTCGTAGCCTCTTCGCTGACGTTAGGAATATCTGAAGTCAACTCCTCCATACCACGTTTCGTTTCGCGAACCTCCAAAGAGAATTCCTCCACGTGAACAGAAGTCAACAAGTCCCAACGTACCACGCGCTCGTTCAGCACGATAGCATCCTCATAATTATAACCCTTCCACGGCATGTAGGCCACGAGCAAGTTCTTACCCAAAGCCAACTCACCATTCTCGGTAGAGTAACCTTCCGTCAAGATATCACCCTTCTTCACACGCTGACCCTTCTCGCAAATCGGACGAAGGTCGATAGTCATGTTCTGGTTGGTACGACGGAATTTAGGAATACGATACTCTTTCAGTGCAGAATCGAAGTTGACGAACTCCTCGTCCTCCGTTCTGTCATAAAGAATACGGATAGTGGTTGCATCCACGAAATCAATCACACCATCGCCCTCAGCAGCAATCTGCGTACGAGAATCCTCGCACAACTGTTTCTCGATACCGGTACCCACAATCGGAGCCTCGGTCTTCAACAAAGGTACTGCCTGGCGCATCATGTTTGATCCCATCAATGCACGGTTCGCATCGTCATGCTCCAAGAACGGAATCAAAGAAGCCGCGATAGAAGCGATCTGCTGCGGAGAGATATCCATCAACTCCACCTGATCGGGCTCTACTACCGGATAATCGGCATCCTGACGAGCTTTAACCTTATTTCTGATGAAAGTACCGTCATCGTTCAACGGGGCATTACCCTGTGCAATAATCTTGTTCTCCTCTTCCTCAGCAGTCAAGTAAACCACATCATCGTTGTTCAAATCCACCTTGGCATTCTCCACCTTACGGTACGGAGTCTCGATAAAGCCGAGGTCATTGATCTTCGCATAGACACAAAGAGAAGAGATCAAACCGATGTTCGGTCCCTCAGGAGTTTCAATCGGACACAAACGACCATAGTGCGTGTAGTGTACGTCTCGCACCTCAAATCCGGCACGCTCACGTGACAAACCGCCGGGGCCCAGGGCCGAGAGACGACGTTTGTGAGTGATTTCGGCCAGCGGGTTGGTCTGGTCCATAAACTGTGACAAAGCATTCGTACCGAAGAAAGAGTTGATGACCGAAGAAATGGTCTTCGCGTTAATCAAATCAGTCGGAGTGAACACCTCGTTATCGCGAACGTTCATACGCTCACGAATCGTACGTGCCATACGAGCCAAGCCGATAGCAAACTGGTTTGCCAACTGCTCACCCACCGTACGCACACGACGGTTACTTAAGTGGTCGATATCATCCACAACCGCTTTCGAGTTAATCAACTCGATGAGGTACTTGATGATCTCGATAATATCTTCTTTCGTCAACACACGGACGTCCATATCGGTCGTCAGATTCAACTTACGGTTGATTCTGTAACGGCCCACGTCGCCGAGGTCGTAACGTTTTTCAGAGAAGAAGAGGTTGTTGATAACCTCACGAGCGCTGGCATCATCAGCAGGGTCAGCATTACGCAACTGACGATAGATGTAGAGCACAGCCTCTTTTTCCGAGTTACTCGGGTCTTTCTGAAGGGTATTAAAAATAATAGAATAGTCCGATTGGTTGGCTTCCTCTTTGTGAATCAACACAGTCTGAACGCCCGACTCCAGGATCTCCTCCACGTGTTCCGGCTCAAGCACCGTCTCACGGTCGATGATCACCTCGTTACGCTCGATAGAAACCACCTCACCGGTATCTTCATCTACAAAATCTTCCACCCATGTCTTCAGCACACGGGCAGCGAGTTTACGACCAACATACTTCTTCAGATTGGTCTTGTTCACTTTCACTTCCTCAGCCAAGTTGAAGATCTCGAGGATATCCTTATCGTTCTCGAAACCAATGGCTCTAAGCAATGTAGTAACAGGTAACTTCTTCTTACGGTCGATGTACGCATACATCACGTTGTTGATATCGGTAGCAAACTCAATCCACGAACCCTTGAACGGGATGATACGTGCCGAGTAGAGCTGAGTACCGTTAGAGTGCACGCTCTGTCCGAAGAACACACCCGGAGAACGGTGCAACTGAGAAACAACAACACGCTCTGCACCATTGATGATGAAAGTACCGTTGTCGGTCATATAGGGGATGGGACCCAAGAATACATCCTGAATCACCGTATCGAAATCCTCATGGTCAGGGTCTGTACAGTACAGCTTAAGTTTCGCTTTTAAGGGCACACTATAAGTCAAGCCACGCTCCAGACATTCATCGATAGAATAGCGAGGAGCATCAATGTAGTAGTCCAGGAATTCGAGGACGAAATTGTTTCGTGTGTCCGCAATGGGGAAGTTTTCCGCAAACACTTTGTACAAGCCATCATCTTTACGCAATTCAGGCGGCGTGTCCAGTTGAAGGAAGTCACGGAATGACTTTAATTGCACATCCAAAAAGTCCGGATAAGGCATCGGATTCTTGATGGACGCAAAGTTAACTCTTTGATTTACAGTATTTGAAGACATCTGTCAGTGAATTAGTAGAACTTAATTTAATTATAGACGCAAAAAGGTTAAGAACCCCCTAATGGCGGGTTCTTAACCGAATTACCTGTTGAACAGGCTATGATTATTTAAGTTCAACTTCAGCTCCAGCCTCTTCCAAAGTTTTCTTCAATGATTCAGCTTCGTCTTTAGCAAGACCTTCTTTCACTGTGCTAGGAGCACCGTCTACCAAGTCTTTAGCCTCTTTCAAACCGAGACCACAAGCCTCTTTCACAGCTTTAACGACCTGCAATTTAGCAGCGCCAGCGCTCTTCAATACTACGTCGAATGAAGTTTTCTCTTCAGCAGCAGCTGCACCAGCAGCAGGGCCAGCAGCAACAGCTACAGCTGCAGCAGCAGGTTCAATACCGTATTCTTCTTTAAGGATAGTTGCAAGTTCATTAACTTCTTTTACTGTCAAGTTAACTAATTGTTCTGCAAAAGCTTTTAAATCTGCCATTTTTGTATGATTTTAATTGTTTAAATACTGATTTTGAAAATTATAATTATCTTTCACCGAGGGTCTTAAGCACTCCGTGAATGGTGTTGCCACCAGATTGAAGAGCAGAAATAACGTTCTTCGCCGGAGATTGCAGCAATGCAATGATGTCCGCGATAACCTCTTCTTTGCTCTTGATGCTTGTAAGAGCATCCAACTGATCAGCTCCAATGTAGAAGCTTTCCTCAGCGTAAGCTGCTTTCAAGCCGGGGATACCGTCGTTTGCTACATCCTTCAGGAGCTTAGCGGGCACGTTAGCTACGTTGGTGAACAACACAGCAGTAGTACCTTTCAAGCAACCGTAGATCGGAGAGAAATCGGTATCAAGAGATTCAAATGCTTTGTGAAGCAAGCTATTCTTCACCAAAACCATTTTCACTTCTTTCTTGAAGCACTCTCTTCTCAACTTGGAAGTGTCGGCAGCGTTCATAGCTGTCACATCAATCAAGTAGAAGTGTCCGTACTCTTTAACAGTCTCAGCCAGCTGAGCGATGATGGTATTTTTATCTTCCTTTCTCATGATTCTTAGATTTTATTAGATTTCCTCAATTGTCTTGGGGTCTACTTTGATACCCGGACTCATTGTACTTGAAAGATAAATGCTCTTGATATATGTACCTTTTGCTGCAGACGGTTTCAATTTGTTGATCATTGCGAGGAACTCCTTCGCATTCTCACGAATTGCATCAGCAGAGAAAGAAACTTTACCGATAGAAGTGTGAACGATACCGCTCTTGTCTACCTTAAAGTCAATCTTACCTTGCTTAACCTCTTTAACAGCTTTAGCAACATCCATTGTTACAGTACCACTCTTCGGGTTCGGCATCAATCCACGAGGACCTAATACACGACCGAGGGCACCGATTTTACCCATGATAGACGGCATAGTGATAATTACATCAATATCAGTCCATCCACCTTTAATTTTCTCGATATATTCGTCGAGACCTACATAGTCAGCGCCAGCTTCTTTTGCAGCAGCTTCCTGATCGGGCGTACACAAAACAAGTACTCTGGTAACTTTACCTGTACCGTTGGGAAGAGAGACAACGCCTCTCACCATTTGGTTCGCCTTACGAGGGTCCACACCCAAACGTACATCAATATCCAAAGAAGCATCAAACTTCGTGAAAGAAACCTCTTTCACCAACTGAGAAGCCTCTTTGAGTGAGTATGCTTTCCCTGCTTCAATTTTCGCCGCAGCCAACTTTTGATTTTTTGTCAGTTTACCCATTGTAATTGAAGTTTATTAATTATTACCCGGGAAGTCCCCTTTTACAGCGATACCCATACTTCTAGCTGTACCGGCAACCATTGTCATAGCAGCCTCTACAGTGAAACAGTTTAAGTCGACTAACTTGTCTTGAGCAATCGTACGAATCTGATCCCAAGTGAGCTCAGCTACTTTTTTACGATTAGGCTCTGCAGAACCACCTTTGATTTTGGCAGCCTCCAGCAACTGAATTGCAACGGGAGGAGTTTTGATTACAAAATCAAAAGACTTATCAGCATAATAAGTAATGATAACAGGCAATACTTTACCTGCCTTGTCTTGGGTTCTGGCATTGAATTGCTTGCAGAATTCCATGATGTTGATACCCTTAGAACCCAATGCAGGGCCTACGGGAGGTGATGGATTTGCAGCGCCTCCTTTAATCTGTAATTTGATTAGTCCAG
>CAYSOW010000051.1:0-15609 GCA_964432715.1 uncultured Bacteroides sp. | reverse complement strand
ACTATATGGCCGACCCTGCCGTACATGTGTTTAACGATCGTGTCTATATCTATCCCTCGCACGACTGGGAGAGTGGTATTCCCGAGAATGACAACGGCGACCACTTTAATATGAAGGATTATCATGTCTTTTCTACCGACGATGTGATGCAGGGCGAAGTGGTGGACCACGGCGTGGTGCTGAAGGTGGAGGATATTCCTTGGGCCGGACGACAGTTGTGGGATTGTGATGTGGCAGAGAAGGGGGGTAAGTATTATATGTACTTCCCGCTGAAGGATCAGAATGATATCTTCCGTTTGGGGGTGGCAATTGCCGACCGTCCGGAGGGACCGTTCGTTCCGCAGCCCGATCCGGTGAGAGGTAGTTACAGTATCGACCCGGCCATCTTGCAGGAGGGCGACGATTACTACCTCTACTTCGGAGGTATCTGGGGCGGACAGTTGCAGCGTTATCGCAACAACAAGGCGCTGGAGAGTGCTGTCTTCCCGGAGGATGACGAACCGGCCATTCCGCCGAGAGTGGTGAAGCTGAGCAAGGATATGCTGCAGTTTGCCGAGGAACCGCGTGCGGTGGTGGTGACGGATGCCGAGGGAAAACCGTTGACGGCGGGCGATAAGGAACGCCGCTTCTTTGAGGCTTCCTGGATGCACAAGTACAATGGAAAGTACTATTTCTCGTACTCCACCGGTGATACGCATCGCCTGTGCTATGCTGTCGGTGATTCGCCCTACGGACCGTTTGTCTATCAGGGCGTGATTCTGACACCGGTGGTGGGATGGACCACCCATCATTCCATCGTGGAATATAAGGGGCATTGGTACCTGTTCCATCACGACTGTGTGCCTTCGCAGGGCAAGACGTGGCTGCGTAGCTTGAAGGTGTGTGAAATCTTCTACGATGCCGACGGACGGATCTTGCCGACGCCGGGCATCGACAAGGAGTAAGGTGTCTCTTATAACCGATTGAGATGAACAGTAAATGTTTCTTTCATATAGTTGTGTTGTTTTTCGCTTCCATCGCTGCGCTATGGGCAGACGATGGAAGCGCTCTTTGGCTGCGCGCTTACTCGCCTGATTCGTCGGTGGGTAGCGTGTTGCGCGAGGAGGCTGAGGCGCGGTCGCCGCTGGAGGTGGCCCGGGTGGAACTGCGCAACGGATGGAAGGGAGCGCCGGTGGTGCTCCGCAAGGCAAAGGAGGCCCGGCTGCAGTCGGAAGGTTTTCTGATGCAGCGTACGGCAAAGGGCATTCGTATCACCTCTCCCTCAGAGGCGGGTTTGCTCTATGGGGTCTATCACTTGCTGCGCTTGCAGGCGTTGCAGGTGGAACTTCCCGAAGATGTGTGCTCCAATCCTTGCATGGAACGGCGCTTGCTGAACCATTGGGACAATCTGAACGGTACGGTGGAACGCGGTTTCGCCGGTCGTTCACTCTGGAAATGGGAGGTGCTGAACCGGGGTGCTGCGGCTTTGCCGGATTCCCTGGCGGCACGCTATCGGCAATATGCCCGGGCCAATGCTTCCATCGGCATCAACGGTACGGTGCTCAACAATGTCAACGCTTCTCCGCGTATTCTGACGAGCGACTATCTGCAGGGGGTGAAGGTGCTGGCCGATTTGTTTCGCCCTTATGGGGTGAAGGTCTATCTGTCGGTGAACTTCTCCACGCCGAAGGCCTTGGGCGAGTTGCCTACGGGCGATCCGCTGGACGCGGCGGTGGTGCAGTGGTGGCAGCAGAAGGTGAAGGAGATTTACAAGTTGATTCCCGACTTTGGCGGTTTCTTGGTGAAGGCCAATTCGGAAGGGGAACCGGGACCGGGTGACTACGGTCGCACGCATGCCGAGGGGGCGAACTTGTTGGCGGATGCCTTGCGTCCTTACCACGGGGTGGTGATGTGGCGCACCTTTGTCTACAACCCGGAGGATAGTGACCGGGCGAAGCAGGCTTATCAGGAGTTTCAGCCGCTCGACGGGAAGTTCCGGGAGAATGTGATTCTACAGATTAAGAACGGGCCCATCGACTTTCAGCCGAGGGAGCCTTACTCGCCGCTCTTCGGGGCATTGAAGCAGACGAAGACGATGCCGGAGTTTCAGATTACGCAGGAGTATCTGGGGATGGCGAATCATCTGGTCTTCCTGGCTCCGCTCTGGAAGGAATTTTATGAGCAGGTGGAACCGACGCAGCAGTCGGCAGTGGCCGGGGTGGCGAATATCGGGGAGGACCGCAATTGGTGCGGACATCCTTTTGCGCAGGCCAACTGGTACGCTTTCGGACGATTGGCTTGGGAGCCTTCGCTCGCTTCGGAAGCCATTGCCGATGAGTGGATACGACTGACGATTTCTTCGAAGGAGGCGTTGGTGGCTCCCGTGAAGCGGATGATGCTGGAGAGTCGTGAGGCGGCGGTGAACTATATGATGCCTTTGGGCTTGCACCATCTCTTTGCTTTCGGCCACCATTACGGACCGGAGCCTTGGTGCAGTGTGCCGGGGGCGCGTCCCGACTGGCTGCCCTCTTACTATCACAAGGCGGATAGCGTGGGACTGGGGTTCAACCGGAGTAGCACGGGAAGTAATGCGGTGGCGCAATATCCGGAGCCTTTACGCAGTGCGCTGGATGACCCGACCACTTGTCCGGAGAGGTATTTGCTCTGGTTCCATCACTTGTCGTGGAACTTCCGGATGAAGGATGGAAGGTCGTTGTGGGAGAATCTCTGCGGCAAGTATCAGCAGGGGGTGGAGCAGGTGCGCTCTTTCCAACAGACTTGGGCGGCGGTGGAGCCGTGGGTCGACAAGGAACTCTTTCGGGAGGTGCAGCGCCGACTGAAGCGGCAGTGCCTGGATGCCGTGTGGTGGCGGGATGCTTGTTTGCTCTATTTTCAGCAGTTCTCGCAGCAGCCGATTCCCGGTGGTCAGGAACAGCCGGTCTACGACTTGCAAAAGATGATGCAGTTCCGTCTGGAGATTGATAATTATCAGAATGCCCCCGGTGGGTATGGAGAATAAGAATAACTCGTGGTTTTTGGTTATTAAAGGAGCGGAAGCCTTCGAACTTCTTGTCGTTTGGGCAACAGACAAGAGGCAAGAAGGCTTCCGTATTTTATCTTTTCCCGAAGGTGGGGTTCAGCATGGGTTATTCCGTGTAGAACTGAATCAATTGTTTCAGGGCTCTCTGGCAGACCGGACAGAAGGCGGGGGCTTCGTTGATCTTCATGCGACACTCCTCCGTTCCGCGGTAAACGCCTTTCGATACATAACCGGCTCCTTCAAAGACGCCCACTTTTGTGTAGATGGTCTTCGGGTCTTTGGTGGGTTGCGTCGGAATGGCGGTGCCCGGCTGAATCAGATCTTTCCACTTGGAACCAAAGTCCACCAGGGTCGTGATGTTCGGCTCCCAGGGCTCGGTGTCCGACGGATAGGATTCTGAATACATATCATCATAGAAATACTCGTCGGCCAAACCTCCGAAGCTATGTCCGAACTCATGCACCACTACCGGACGGAACATGCGGTGATGGGCGGTGGTCAGCGTGTATGAGTTGTAGATACCGCCACCTCCGTAGGTATCGGTGTTCGCCAGGATAATCAGATGCTCATACGGAATGCCGCTCAGCAAGTCGTGCATCTGCTTGATGTGCGTGGTGGTCAGGTAACGGTCGGAATAGAAGGTGCTGAAGTTGGAGCTGACAGCCGTCTCTTTCCACTCCTTCTGTAAGGGAATACTTACACCACTGTCGCGTGAGGGAGTAGCCACAGCCACGATATTGAAACGATCCTGCATGCTCTTGAAGGGCTCATGCTCAAAGAGGGATTCGCAGGCAATCTCAGCATCTTTATAAAAAGTATCCATCTCCGCTTCGGTATAACCCTCGGCCAGAATGGCTACGTCGATACATTTCTCAGGGTCGCCTCCCTTATGCAGATAGCGGTGGGGCGTGATATATTTCTCGTCGGCACCCTTCATCTTAATCAAGATATCTGTCGGGTCAACGAGGTGGGTGTAGTGGCAGCACTCCTTGCGGTGTACATCCACCAGGGAAACTTCCACTTGTACTTTCTGTTTGGGGAAGGGGAGCAGGTAGGTATTCTCAAAAGCCTTGTCCAACTTCGTCGCCTCCTCGGTGGTTTGCCACTCCTGGAAGAGGGTGGAGAAGGTGTGGCGATAGAGCACTCGACCGCTTTCCGGGTCCTTCATGGTAATCTCACCATTGCCGGCCAAAGGCACCTCCGTCAGGTGATGCTTGCGTCCCGCCCATACCGGGGTCTGCGAAAGCTCCTCCAGATAGATGTGCTGTTCCTTGGCGTTGCCGGAAAAGACATAATCTACTCTCAAAGTCTTGTCCTCGAAGAAATCTTCGAAGGTTTGTGCTGCCAGGGAACCGGCCCAGAGCAACAGGGAAATTAGTGTAACACTTTTTTTCATAAACGTTCTCGAAATATTTTTGCAAACCTACAAAAAAAATGTTTCTTTCACTGAATGTATGCCGTGTGTTTAATGTTAAATAAAGTAATTTCATGAAAAGTTTATACGAATCGGCAGAAAATTACTACAAAATAGTTATCTTTGCAGACGATATAAAAACTGATAAAATTCTATGGGACATCATCAAATTGATTCTTTAGACGAACAAATATTACGTCTTATTGTAGGAAATGCTAGAAAACCATTCCTGGAAGTGGCACGTGCGTGTAACGTTTCAGGCGCAGCCATTCATCAACGTATTCAGAAACTTACCAATTTGGGTATTCTGAAAGGTTCGGAATTTATTGTGGATCCTGAAAAAATAGGATATGAAACGTGTGCTTATATCGGATTGTTTTTGAAAGACCCGTCGCATTTTGATCAGGTGGCGACTGCACTGAAGGAGATTCCTGAGGTGGTGGAGTGTCATTTTACTACCGGACAGTATGATATGTTTATCAAAGTATATGCCCGCAACAACCATCACTTGATGAATATCATTCATGATAAGTTGCAGCCGCTGGGACTTTCACGGTCTGAGACTATTATCTCGTTTAACGAGGCTATCAAACGCCAGATTCCAATCGTTGATCTTTGTGAATCGGCCGACAACGAAGAAGAGGCTTAACCTCTTCGTTCGTAGTCAACAAAAATATACGAAAAGAGATGCTTTTCATCCGTTGGATGGGCGTCTCTTTTTGTTTCTATCCACTCTTCCTTTCTGACTTCCGGAAAGAAGGCGTCTGCCTCTTTCGGGGTATCTTCAATATGGGTCAGGTAGAGCTTGCCGGCCAACGGCAGGGCTTGCTCGTAGAGACTGGCTCCGCCGATGATAAACACTTCCTCGTCGGTGGCGCAGTGGCTCAGGGCTTCTTCCAGAGAAGCAAAGACTTCCGCTCCTTCATATTTCAGACCGGCTTGGCGACTCAACACGAGGTTGCGTCGGTTGGGCAGGGCGCCTTTCGGCAGTGACTCGAAGGTGCGACGTCCCATCAGGATGGTGTGTCCGGTGGTGAGCGCCTTGAAACGCTTCAAGTCGTTGGGCAACCAGTAGAGCAGTTTATTCTCAAAGCCGAGGGCACCATTGGCGGCCACGGCGGCAATCATCGATAAATGGGGATAAGGCTTCATCTCTTTCCTTTTTACACCGACACCTTTCCGGCAATGTGCGGATGGGGGTTGTAGTCGGTCAGTTCAAAATCTTCATATTTGAAATCGAAGATGTCTTTCACCTCCGGATTGATGTGCATGGTGGGCAGCGGACGCGGCTCGCGGGTAAGTTGCAGCTTCACCTGCTCCAAGTGGTTCAGGTAGATGTGTGCATCACCCAAAGTATGTACAAAATCACCTGCCTTCAGACCCGTTACCTGTGCCATCATCTGCAGCAACAAGGCATACGACGCGATGTTGAAGGGGACACCCAGGAAGGTGTCGGCACTGCGTTGGTAGAGTTGCAGACTGAGGCGACCGTTGGCTACGTAGAACTGGAAGAAGGCGTGACAGGGAGGCAGGTTCATCTGGTTCAAGTCGGCCACGTTCCAGGCACTCACAATGATACGGCGTGAGTCGGGATTGTGCTTGATGGTCTCCACCGCCTCCTTGATCTGGTCGATAGAACCACCGTTATAGTCGGGCCAAGAGCGCCACTGGTAGCCGTAGATATGTCCCAGCTCCCCATTTTCGTCCGCCCATTCGTTCCAGATACGAACCCCATTCTCTTGCAGATACTTCACGTTGGTATCGCCCTTCAAGAACCAGAGCAGTTCGTGGATGATGGATTTTAAATGCAGTTTTTTGGTGGTGAGGCAAGGAAAACCCTCCTCCAGATTAAAGCGCATCTGATGGCCGAACACACTGAGGGTGCCCGTACCGGTGCGGTCGCTCTTCTCAACGCCTTCGGTGAGAATGCGGTTCAAAAGGTCCAAATATTGTTTCATGAATGGATTGCTTCTTTAGTGATATTTGCCACAAAAATACATAAAAAGTTCCGAATCCCCCTTTTTCTCACTATTTTTGTAGCGAAAAAGAAAATTTGCACATGAATCTACCCGTAGACTTTACCCAATATACCCGTTCACTCCTGGGTGATGAGGAGTATCAGCAGTTGGAAGAGGCCTTGCAGAGCGAGGCTCCTGTCAGTGTTCGCGTCAACCGAAGCAAATGGCAGATGACGCAGGAGGCCAATCCCGTTCCCTGGAGCACTACCGGCTACTACTTGCCGCAACGTCCCACTTTTACTTTTGATCCGCTCTTTCATGCCGGTTGCTACTATGTGCAGGAGGCTTCTTCGATGTTTGTGGAGCAGGTGTTGCGCACTTATGTGGAGGGGCCGGTGAAGATGCTCGACCTTTGTGCGGCACCGGGGGGCAAGTCGACGCATGCGCGTTCGGTTTTGCCCGAAGGTAGTTTGCTGGTGGCGAATGAGGTGATGCGTAACCGTGCACAGATTCTGGTGGAGAACCTGATGAAGTGGGGCCATCCGGAGGTGGTGGTGACGCAGAGCCTGGCGGCGGATTATGCGCAGCTCGGTCCTTTCTTTGATGTGATTCTCACGGATGTTCCTTGTTCGGGCGAGGGTATGTTTCGCAAGGACGAGGGGGCGGTGCGTGAGTGGAGTGCCGAGAATGTGCAGCTCTGCTGGCAGCGTCAGCGGGAGATTCTGACGGATATCTGGCAGGCGTTGAAGCCCGGCGGGTTGTTGATTTACAGTACGTGTACCTACAACTTGCATGAGGACGAGGAGAATGTGGCTTGGCTGATGAAGGAGTTCGGAGCGGAGGTGCTGGAGGTGCCTACGCAGTCGGAATGGAACATCGTAGGGAACCTTGCCGGTGCTTCGTTCCCGGTCTACCACTTCTTGCCGCATCATACGAAGGGGGAGGGTTTCTTCCTTTCGGCGCTTCGTAAACCGATGGAAGCGGATGAGGCTTGGGCAACCGGGAATGGTGGCAAAAAGAAAAAGAACAAGGGGGGCAAGTCGGCTCCCAAAGCCCCGGCTGTGCCGGAGAGCTGTAAGGGGGCTGTTGCTGCGCCCGAGGAGTATCTGTGGACGGTGGAGGAGAACTGCGTGAAGGCTTTCCCGAAGGTGCATGCGGAGGCGCTGGAGGCGTTGAAGGGTTGTGTGAAGGTGATTCACGCCGGTATTCTGGTGGGAGAACTGAAGGGGAAGGATGTCTTGCCGCACCAGTCGCTCGCACTGACTACGGCTTTGCGTCGCGATGCCTTTCCGCAGGTGGAACTGACTTACGAGGAGGCGATTACTTATCTGCGCAAGGAGAGTTTGGTGCTTCCCGCTGATACGCCGCGCGGCATGGTGTTGCTCACTTATCGCGGGGTGCCGCTGGGCTTTGTGAAGAACATCGGAAACCGCGCCAACAACCTCTATCCGCAGGAGTGGCGCATTCGTAGCGGTTATCTGCCGGAGGAGATTAGTTGTTTGTAAGCTCTGATAGATATATATAATAAGGAGAGGCGTCCATTCAACTCGTTGGGGTTGAATGGACGCCTCTCTTTTAGGGTTGCACTTCCTTCGGATGAACTTTTATTTCATTCCGGGGATGTCTACGGAAGTCTCTTTCTTACCGAGCAAATGCTCAGAGAAGTAGTCGACCAGACGCCAGTAGAAGTACTCGTCCATGGTCTGGAAAGAGTGGCGTTGTTGCGGCAACATCAGCATATCGAAACGTTTGCCCGACTGGATCAGGGCGTTCACCACACGCAGGGTGTTGCCCGGGTGTACGTTGTCGTCGATATCTCCATGTACCAGCAGCAGGTGGCCCTTCAGACGACTCGCAATCTCCGGATTGGTGGCGATGTGATAGACGAAGGTGGTATCGCCTTGCTCGGATACAACCTCTTTTACGCCGTGGTGCGTCTCGCTCCACCAACGGTTGAAGATGCGGTTGTCGTGGTTGCCGGCACAAGAGACGGCTACCTTGAAGAAGTCAGGATATTGCAGGATGGCTGCGGTCGACATGAAGCCACCGCCTGAGTGTCCGTGGATACCTACGCGGTTGATGTCGATGAACTTGTTTTGTGCGGCCAACTGCATGATGGCGGCGCGCTGATCGGCCAAACCATAGTCGCGCAAGTTGCCGTAACCGTAGTTGTGGTACCATTTCGAACGGTTGGGGTGACCACCGCGGTTGCCCACTGTAATGACGATGAATCCGGCTTGTGCCAGGCGGTCGGTACGTACGCTCATGCGACTGAAGGGGTAGTTGGTGGCTTCCACTTGCGGACCGGGGTATACGTAGTCGATGATGGGGTAGACCTTCGTAGAGTCAAAGTCGAACGGTTTGTACATCACACCGTAAAGGTCGGTTACACCGTCGGCAGCTTTCACTTTGAAGGGCTCGGGGAACTTGTAGCCGGCTGCAAACAGCTGACTGAAGTCGCTCTTCTCCAACTCCATGAGCTTGTTGCCGTTGTTATCGTAGAGCGTGGCACACGGGATGGTGTTCACGCGTGAGTAGTTATCGATGAAGTAGCGCGCATTGTCGTCCATGTAGGGGGTGTGGAAGAACTCGCCGTGGGTCAGCTCTTTCAAACCGCTGCCGTCGAACTGTACGCGATAGAACTTCTGATAGTAGGGGTTCCAGATAGCCTCGTCTTCCTTACTCATCTTATCGCTCTTGCGACCGTCGGCAGTGAAGTAGATGGTGCGCGTTTTCTCGTCCACCTTGATAATATCATGCACGTGCCAGTCGCCTTTGGTAATCTGGTTCTTCAGCTTGCCGGTGCTTCCGTCATATAGATAGAGGTGTGCCCAGCCCGAACGCTCGCTCCAGTGGATCAACTCCTTGCCGTTGCCTACAACCGCCAACGGACGCGTCTCGATGTAGGTGTTCAAGCGCTCCTCAATGAGCGGACGGATAGAGTCCTGACCTACTTCATATTTACAGATATCCACGCGGTGCAAGTCGCGACTGTAGCGACCGAGGTAGAAGCCATTGTTATCGCCTGCCCAAACCGTAGCCAACTCATGGCGTCCACGATCCTTCTGCTCGAAGGGACGGGTGGCAATTTGCATGGTCTGGTCTTTGAAGGCAGCCGTTTTGATCTCTTTATAAGAGTTGTTGTTGAGGTCGAAGAGGTAGAGGTGTTCCTGCGGAGCCTCTTTCTCGCCCGGCATCTGGTACTTGTAAGTCTCCAGCGTAGGACGCGGTTCAGACATCACATTCACCACCCACAAGTCCTTCACTTGGCGGCAGTCGTAAGAGATGACGGCAAAGTGTTTCGAATCGGGTGCCCAAGCCACATACTGACCTTTGCGCTTACCGTTGCAGATGGTATCGGTGTTGATAGTCTTCCACTCCTGACCGAAGCCGAAGTCCACCACGCCGAAGTGGGTGAGCTGCGTCTCCACGATGGTGGAATCGTTCTCGTTCTTCTTCGCTTTCTCATAATCCTCGCGCGACATGCGGTAGAGGTTCATATCTTTGGCGAATACCACCGTCTTGCCGTCGGGAGAGACGGAAGCCCATACGGGATATTTCTCCTCTTCCTCCTTGTCGAGCAGCGTCAGTTTCTTTGAGTCGGGGTTGTAAGAGAAGTAGAAAATCTCCTTCCCTTGTTTAGGCTTCCCGTTCTTATCTTTCTTCTTGGTATCCTGTGAGGAGGTTACCTGAAAGGTGAATTGTCCGTCCTCGGTAGCTTCCAACTGTTCGATGGGGAGTTGCTCCGCAATGAACGGATCCTTGATGATCTCTGAAAGTTCGGCGGCCAGTGCTGCTTGGTCGAACAGCAGACGGCGCGAGCGACTGAGGGCATCTACCAAGTACCACTGGGTACCGGCGGATGTCTTATAACTATACCAGAAACGATCACCTTTGGGTGTCCAGTGTGGATCCACATAGGTGGAGAAAAGCATGTTCCCTAGGCGGGAAGAGGTGAATCTGCGAGCAAGGTCGTAACCTTGCAGTGCCTCTTGGGCGGGTGCCGTGAGGGCAGCACAACCTAAGAGCAGTGCGGCGAAAAATTTTTTCATAAATTCTCTAACAATTATTTCTTGTTGTCCGTGACGAGGTGTGCTCGTCGTTGCAAATGTACAAAAAGGAGTTGGTTAATTGGGTATAAAGTTGTAATTTTGCAAGCCGTTTTGCAAAATTTATTGCTATTTGTCTCAAAACGAGTGGTCTGAAGTTAGAAAAATAAACTATTAGGTAATATGAATCAAGAAAAAATCAAAAAGAACGAGCCGAAATCAGTGGAAACTGCTTTCAGTTCGAAAGAAAAAGTTGCGAAAGGATGTTACATCGGTGTGCTTACGCTCCTTGCTTTCTTCCTTTTGTTAGGTTATGTGCCGGGGGCAGCTGCCTTCTCTTCCTGGGTGACTCCGCCGGTGGCTCTCTTCTTGGGATTGGCGTTCGCGCTGATCTTCGGACAGGCTTATCCGAAGTTCAACAAGAAGATGTCGAAGATGTTGTTACAGTATTCAGTGGTGGGCCTTGGTTTCGGTATGAACTTGCAGGCGTCACTGCAATCGGGTAAAGAGGGTATGGAGTTTACCATCCTCTCGGTGATTGGAACGATGGTGATTGGTTGGTTCATCGGTCGCAAGTGTTTGAAGGTGGATCGCAATACCTCCTATTTAATTAGTTCCGGTACGGCTATATGCGGTGGTAGTGCCATTGCAGCGGTGGGACCGGTGGTGAAGGCGAAGGATAGTGAGATGTCGGTGGCGCTGGGCACCATCTTCATCCTGAATGCCATCGCGCTCTTTATCTTTCCGGTGATTGGTCACCAGCTCGGCATGTCGCAGCAGCAGTTCGGTACGTGGGCGGCAATTGCCATTCACGATACCAGTTCAGTGGTAGGTGCCGGTGCGGCTTATGGTGAAGAGGCACTGAAGGTGGCAACAACCATTAAACTGACTCGTGCACTTTGGATTATTCCCTTGGCATTGGGGTCTACTTTGATTTTCAAAAGCAAAGGTCAGAAGATCAACATTCCTTGGTTTATCTTCTACTTCGTGCTCGCGATGATTTTCAATACCTATGTATTGAGTACCACCGAGACGGGGGCGATGATAGGCGGAGCCATCAACGGGTTGGCGCGCAAGTCGCTCACGTTGACGCTCTTCTTCATCGGTGCATCTCTTTCACGTGATGTCCTCAAGTCGGTCGGTGTGAAACCGCTGATTCAGGGCGTGTTGCTCTGGGTGGTCATCAGTCTGAGCACCTTGGCCTACATCTATTGGGCCTAACCCATCAAGCCAGTTCTTCCGGTCGCACGCCCATTGCGTTCAGCAGGGCGTGCCCCAGTTCCTGGTGTTGAAACTCGGGAAACTTCACTTCGTCCTGATGATTCATACTAAAGGCCTCGACGCGTATGGACTTTTTCTCGATGGCGCTCGTCAGTCCCTCTACGTTGAAGTCGTCACACTCCTCCAGATTGGCGATGATTCCCACCACCGGCAGTTCCTCCTCTTCGCAGACATACTGCGAAACCTCCAGCACGACATTGCCGCAGGGGGTGATGTTCATCACGGGAACCACCCAGAAGATGAATTCTCCCAACGTATCTTCATACCCTCTTTCGTTGAACTCGCTTTGCAGGTTGGAAGGCACACAGAAGTCGAATCCCGCGTTGTTCTCGTGAGCTACAAGATAAACGAAGAATGTGTGCTTACCGGGTTCGAATCCCATCTGGAAAGCAATCGAGTTGATGAACCGTCCAAAATCTGCTTTGGGTAGTTCGCGTCCCAAGACGTGGTTACTGAAGAAGTTTGAAAGTCCTGTTCCTGTCTTGTCTAAGTAGGCGACATCAATCAATATCGCCGCATCTGCTTTAATTTTTTCTGTCATAGTCATAGTTTATGCACAAATATAGGTGCATTTCTGAAATGTCACAAGTCTTTTCCCCTAAAAACATTCCATTTCCTTGAGAAAATATGAAAAATAGGTAAAAAAAACTTCGAATTTGTTGTTTTTATACGTTTTTAATAGGGAATAATTACAATCTAGTAAGAAAGTTCCTATTTTTGCAAAACGGGACTAAACTAAACTAGATATAGAACATATAAATACAGTCAAAATGAAAAAGTTGAAGGAGTTCGTGCTTTGCCTATCTGCTATGTTGCTCTTTTTTGCTTGTTCAAGTGAGGATGATACGATGGAGGTGAAAAGTGTTATCACTTTCAGTCCGGAGGTATCAGCTTCCTATGGAAGCGTTGGTCGCGCGATGGAACAAGGATTTATGGAGGGTGACCAGGTCAGTGTGTACCTATATAACAACAACCTTTCTTCATGGAATAGGGGATCGCAGACTTGGGTGGATAACCTGAAACTGACTTGCAGTTCATCGCATCAGTGGATTCCTGTTACCCCCTACTATTGGGAGGATGCTCCATCCTCTCGACTGGGTTGTGTGGCTGTTTATCCGGCACTCTCGGATGTGACGGAGGAGACTGATTTGACAAAAATCTCCTATACCGTTAGTAGTGATCAACGTTTGGAAACGACGCTCCGTAAGAATGACTTGCTTTGGGCGAGTAAACAGAACCTTTCGGCGGATTCAAATGCTGACGGCATCTCTTTGTCGATGGAACGACTGCTCTGCAAGGTGACGCTGGACCTTTCTTCACGTCCGCTGGATTATAGTGACTGCAGCGTTTGTAGCGCAGTGACTTCCGGTACGCTCGATGTGGTCAATGGAGAGGTGAGCGCAAACACCAATGGTGGCGCTACGCAGGTGCATATGCATTACGATGAGGAAACTTCGCAGGCGGAGGTGTTCTTGATTCCTCAGACGTTGCCGGCGGGTAAGTTCCTCTCTATCACTTACGAGGGACGTACTGTTTACATCGTTTCGTACCAACCGATTGTGTTGCAGAAGGGGATGAGTTATACCATGAGTCTGGGAAATGTCTCCGGCAACTTGGATTTTCCTACGGATAATCAGGGCTCTACTGATGACAATAACTTGGATACTACCGGCTATTACACCACCGGCTCAGTGATTACCTATATGAAGAATCGGGTGGTCAACCCGGTGACTCTGGTTGTGGTGGGCGATGGCTTTATCCAAAGCGATATGGCTCCGGAGGGTAATTATGAACAGGCCTGTCGTAAGGCAATGGATTGTCTCTTCTCGGTGGAGCCTTTCAAGACTTATCGTAATTATTTCAATGTCTATTTTATTGCAGCGATTTCCAACGAACGTGGCTCTTCTAATAACGCGAAAAACGTGCACAAGGATACTTACTTTGGAATTTCCTGGAGTAGTGATTATGTGGACATGGCGTTAAAGGATGAAAATCAGCTTTTCAAGTTTGTGAGTACCTATTGTCCTGATATCGTTGAAGGGCTGATTCGTGAGAATGACGTGCCGGTGATTGTGCTCTCTAACGACAATCGATACGGGGGCATTTCGCATGCGACAAATACTTCCAATCGAGCTTATTCTTTGATTGGAATGGCAACGAATTTGAAGTGGAACGGTTATGATGGAAATTCAACCTATGGGGATTGGACTAATATTGTGGTGCATGAAGGAGGTGGACATGCGTTTGGCCGTTTGCTGGATGAGTATGCTTACTCTTCTTATCCTCAATATACTCAAAGCACTATTGAATGTCAGAGTTGGAAGTATCCTTTCGGCTATAACTTGACAACGGATCAGAACAAAGAGAAGGGTACGGCTTATTGGGCACATATGCTGAATAATGCAAATTATCCTGAGGTAGGTTACAATGAGGGTGGTATGGCTTATCCTCAGGGAATCTGGCGCAGTGAGTATGAAAGTTGTATGGATGATAATAGATTGTATTTTAACGCTATTTCACGTCAACTGATTGTGGAACGTATCCTGAAGCAGGCGGGAAAAGTCTTTTCTCAAAAGGATTTTTATCTGAAGGATTCTAAGGATGGGGCATCTTCTTTTAGTTCTTCTACGCGCTCAATAGGTTCAGTTATGATTTATCCGAAGCTGCCTTCTCCTGTGTCCCATTAGCACCCATTTTGCATTCATCTCCCAAAATATTTTTAGAACTGAATTATGGTTTTAAGAAAGAGGCGTGAAGAAAATACGAATTCTAATGTTTTTATACGTTTTTAATATGAAATAGTTACAATTATATAAGAACTTTTTTACTTTTGCAAAATAGAACTTTTTTGCAAAATGTTTATTTAAATACTGTCGATATGAAAAGGTTGAGGGAATTCCTGCTTTGCTTGTCTACTGTGTTGCTTTGTATTGCCTGTTCAAGTGAAAATGACATTGTGGAGGTGAAGAATGAAATTACTTTTTGCCCGATGGTGTCTCCTTCGGTCGGAAGTGATGGTCATGCGATGGAACAAGGGTTTCTAGAGAGCGATCAAATCAGTGTATACCTATATAATAGTAGTTTCTCTTCATGGGGTCAGGGATCGCAGACTTGGGTGGATAACCTGAAACTGACTTGCAGTTCATCGCATCAGTGGATTCCTGTTACCCCCTACTATTGGGAGGATGCTCCATCCTCTCGACTGGGTTGTGTGGCTGTTTATCCGGCACTCTCGGATGTGACGGAGGAGACTGATTTGACAAAAATCTCCTATACCGTTAGTAGTGATCAACGTTTGGAAACGACGCTCCGTAAGAATGACTTGCTTTGGGCGAGTAAACAGAACCTTTCGGCGGATTCAAATGCTGACGGCATCTCTTTGTCGATGGAACGACTGCTCTGCAAGGTGACGCTGGACCTTTCTTCACGTCCGCTGGATTATAGTGACTGCAGCGTTTGTAGCGCAGTGACTTCCGGTACGCTCGATGTGGTCAATGGAGAGGTGAGCGCAAACACCAATGGTGGCGCTACGCAGGTGCATATGCATTACGATGAGGAAACTTCGCAGGCGGAGGTGTTCTTGATTCCTCAGACGTTGCCGGCGGGTAAGTTCCTCTCTATCACTTACGAGGGACGTACTGTTTACATCGTTTCGTACCAACCGATTGTGTTGCAGAAGGGGATGAGTTATACCATGAGTCTGGGAAATGTCTCCGGCAACTTGGATTTTCCTACGGATAATCAGGGCTCTACTGATGACAATAACTTGGATACTACCGGCTATTACACCACCGGCTCAGTGATTACCTATATGAAGAATCGGGTGGTCAACCCGGTGACTCTGGTTGTGGTGGGCGATGGCTTTATCCAAAGCGATATGGCTCCGGA
>CAYSOW010000050.1:0-15740 GCA_964432715.1 uncultured Bacteroides sp. | reverse complement strand
CTGAGCCTCAACGAAACATCACACACAAAAGGTTTCATAAGCGACCGGCGAGCGACACACGCCCCCTCCTTCATCGCCCTACGGGTATCCCCAAACACCCATCAATCCGACGTTTCCTCCCCCTCGGGAGGAGCGACAAACGGGAGCACGGGGAAACGCTCCACCGCCTGACGCTTCATGCTATCCACCAAATGAATGTAACGCTCCGTGTGACGGATGGTGGAATGGCCCGCCAACTCGGACGCCGTCTTCAAATCGACCCCCTGCACCAGCAAGTTGGTGATGAAGGAATGGCGCGCACAGTGGAACGTGATGTGCTTACGGATGCCCGCCCGCACCATCCACTGCCGCAAGACCCGCTGCGCATACGAGAACGAAGGCAAGCGGAAGATGCGCTCCTCCCCCGCCCCCGAGGAGAGCGAAAGCAGGTACATCGCATTCCCGTTCAGCGCCAAATGGAGCACGTCCGCCCGCGAACGCCCCGCCACCTTCTGCTGCACCAGTCGCACCACCCGGTTGGGCACATCCACCTGCTGATAAACGAGCTGCGACACATCACACCAGCGCAACCCCGTGTTGCAGGCAAAGAGGAAAGCCCGCTTCACCTCCTCCTGCTTACACGGCGTGCGAGCCAGCACCGCCATCTCCTCCAGCGAAAGCACCTGCTTGGTGAACGAATCGCCCTGCTGCAGGCGAATCCCCTCCGCCGGGTTCTGCAAGAGATACCCCTCCTCCACACACTGTTGCAGGAAGCGGCGGAACTTGGTGAAATAACCCACCGGCGTAGCCCCGTGCAGCTGCGCCCGCAACGCCTCGAAGAAATCGCGACAAAAACCCTTCGTCACTGCCCCCAGCAAAGGCGAACGCTCCCCCGCGAAACGCTTCAGATGGAGCAACACCGCCTGCGCCGTGTGCAAATCCTTCGCCCGATACCCCTCCAGAAACTGCTCATAGAGCGGATAGAGCTCATACACCCCAAGGCGCCTCGGCACCATCGGCTCCAGGCCATACCGCTCCGCCGTCAACTCCTGCTCGCGCTGAAAACGAATGCGCTGCGCCAATTCCAGGCGCAAACGGTTGCGCTCCCGCTCCTCGGGCGAGGAGGGAGGTTCCAGATAAATGTTTAAAAACTCACGGATGCGACGCCCGTGTAGAGAGAAGCTCAAATAGAGCGAGCAGCGCCCACGGACCAACTTTTTTCTTTCTAAACTAATTTTCATGTCATTATGCCTTTGTGTTTACGAAAACTTGCTATCTTTGCAAAAATAGTGTGACACTAAAAAAGTGATAGACGTATGGAACAGAAATTGATTATTTACAATACCCTGTCGCGGACGAAAGAACCCTTTGTTCCTTTGCATGCCCCGCATGTGGGTATGTATGTCTGCGGACCGACGGTGTACGGAGACGCCCATCTGGGACACGCCCGTCCCGCCATTACCTTCGACCTCCTTTTCCGCTACCTGACCCACCTGGGCTACAAGGTGCGCTATGTGCGTAACATTACCGATGTGGGCCACCTGGAGCACGATGCCGACGAGGGCGAGGATAAGATTGCCAAGAAAGCACGCCTGGAACAGCTGGAGCCGATGGAGGTGGTGCAGTATTACCTGAACCGCTACCACAAAGCGATGGAGGCCCTCAACGTGTTGCCCCCCAGCATCGAACCGCACGCTTCGGGACACATCATCGAGCAGATAGAGCTGGTGCAGCAGATTCTGGACAACGGCTACGCTTACGTGAGCCAAGGCTCCGTCTACTTCGACGTACAGAAATATAACAAGGATCATCACTACGGCAAGCTCTCCGGCAGAAACCTGGACGACGTGCTGAACACCACCCGCGAGCTGGACGGTCAGCAGGAGAAGCATAACCCTGCCGACTTCGCCCTCTGGAAGTGTGCACAGCCCGAGCACATCATGCGCTGGCCGAGCCCCTGGAGCGACGGATTCCCCGGCTGGCACTGCGAGTGTACCGCCATGGGACGGAAGTATCTGGGCAACCACTTCGATATTCACGGAGGAGGTATGGACCTTATCTTCCCGCACCACGAGTGTGAGATAGCACAGAGTGTGGCTTCACAGGGCGACGACATGGTGCGCTACTGGATGCATAACAACATGATTACCATCAACGGTACGAAGATGGGTAAGAGTCTGGGCAACTTCATCACGCTGGACGAGTTCTTCAACGGCAGTCACAAGTTGCTGGCGCAGGCCTACAGTCCGATGACCATCCGCTTCTTCATCTTGCAGGCACACTACCGCAGCACGGTGGACTTCAGTAACGAGGCGCTGCAGGCGGCTCAGAAGGGACTGGAGCGTCTGAATGAGGCGGTGCGCAACCTGGAACGTATTCAGCCGGCGGCAGAGTCTACCGTGGAGGTGAAAAATATTCGTCAGGAGTGTTACGACGCCATGAACGACGACCTCAACTCACCGATTGTCATCGCCCACCTGTTTGATGCTTGCCGCATCATCAACACCGTGGCCGACAAGAAGGCGAGCCTCAACGCTGCCGACTTGCAGGAGCTGAAGGATCTGTTCCAACTCTTTATGTTCGACATCCTCGGACTGAAGCAAGAGGCAGGCAACAACAGCGGTCGCGAGGAGGCCTTCGGCAAAGTGGTGGATATGTTGCTGGAGCAGCGCACCATCGCCAAAGCCAACAAAGACTGGGCAACGAGCGACAAGATACGTAACGAGCTGACCGCCTTGGGATTCGAAATCAAAGACACCAAAGAGGGCGCTACGTGGAAACTGAATAAATAAGGAACTAACATTACAAAACATATAGTAAATAGTATTTTTAGAATGAAGACTAACTACGAAATTCGTTATGCTGCGCATCCCGAAGATGCGAAAAGCTATGACACCACAAGAATCCGTAGAGATTTCTTGATTGAGAAAGTATTTGCTGCCGACGAGGTCAACATGGTCTACTCCATGTACGACCGTATGGTAGTGGGTGGCGCCATGCCGGTGGGCGAGACACTGAAGCTGGAAGCCATCGATCCGTTGAAAGCCCCCTACTTCACTACACGTCGTGAGGTGGGTATCTTCAATGTGGGCGGCCCCGGTATCGTGAAAGCCGGTGACGAGGTGTTCGAGCTCAACTACAAAGAGGCGCTCTACATCGGTTCTGGCGACAGAGACGTTACTTTTGCCAGCAAAGATGCGGCACACCCCGCTAAATTCTACTTCAACTCTACCACTGCACACTGCAGCTATCCCAACAAGAAGGTGACGAAAGCTGAGGCTGTAGTGGCTCACATGGGTTCTTTGGAAGGCTCTAACGAGCGTAACATCAACAAGATGATTGTGAACCAGGTGCTTCCTACCTGCCAGTTGCAGATGGGTATGACCGAGTTGGCTCCGGGTTCTGTATGGAACACGATGCCTGCCCACGTACACAGCCGTCGTATGGAGGCTTACTTCTACTTTGAGGTACCCGAGGAGCACGCAGTGTGCCACTTCATGGGCGAGGTGAACGAGACACGCCACCTCTGGATGAAGGGCGACCAGGCCGTGCTTTCACCCGAATGGTCTATCCACAGTGCAGCAGCTACTCACAACTACACCTTCATCTGGGGTATGGGCGGTGAGAACCTGGACTACGGCGATCAGGACTTCTCGTTGATTACCGACTTGAAATAAGAGTCGCAACGACCGATAATGAAATTAAAAACACACAACTTATAAATCAAATAGATATGAATCCTTTTTTGAACTTTTCATTGGAAGGTAAAGTTGCCCTTGTAACAGGTGCATCTTACGGTATCGGTTTTGCCATTGCATCGGCTTTCGCTGAGCAGGGCGCAACCATTTGTTTTAACGATATCAACCAGGAGTTGGTAAACAAAGGCTTGGCTGCTTATGCAGAAAAGGGCATCAAAGCACACGGCTATGTGTGCGACGTAACCGACGAGCCCGCTGTTCAGGCCATGGTAGCCAAAATCGCTGCTGAGGTAGGTACCATCGATATCTTGGTGAACAACGCAGGTATCATCCGTCGTATCCCGATGCACGAGATGGAGGCAGCTGACTTCCGCAAAGTGATCGATATCGACTTGAACGCTCCGTTCATCGTATCAAAAGCCGTATTGCCCGCCATGATGAAGAAGGGTCACGGTAAAATCATCAACATCTGCTCTATGATGTCTGAGCTGGGTCGTGAGACAGTTTCTGCCTACGCAGCAGCCAAAGGTGGTTTGAAGATGTTGACTCGTAACATCTGCTCTGAGTATGGTGAATACAACATCCAGTGTAACGGTATCGGCCCGGGTTACATCGCTACCCCGCAGACTGCACCGTTGCGTGAGAAACAACCCGACGGCTCTCGTCACCCGTTCGACTCATTCATCTGCGCTAAGACCCCGGCAGGTCGCTGGTTGGATCCGCAGGAGTTGACCGGCCCGGCTGTGTTCCTCGCATCAGAGGCATCTAACGCCGTAAACGGCCACATCCTCTATGTAGATGGTGGTATCTTGGCTTACATCGGTAAACAACCTAAATAAGGAGAAGGACGTAAGACCATGAAAAAAGCATTTATGTGGGTAGCATCCTTGTTGCTGATGTGTGCCTGCTCACAGAAACAGTCGCTGACGGTGACCGTTGCCAACTCGACAGCGCTCGACCGCTCAGAAGAGATGGTGGAGGTTGCCATGGACGAGGTAAGCCAACGCCTGGAGATTCCCGATTCATTGGGTGTGATTGTGTTGGACGCTGAGGGTAACGAGGTGCCGACACAGGTGACGAGCGACGGTAAGTTGATCTTCCCGGCTTCGGTGAAGGCCAACGCCAGTGCCAACTATACCATTCAGGTGGGTAAACCGATGGAGGTGGCTACCGCTGCTTATGGTAAGTTCTATCCGGAGCGTGTGGATGACATCGCTTGGGAGAACGATCAGGTGGCATTCCGTACCTACGGTCCGGCGCTTCAGGCTTCGGGCGAGCGTGCGTTCGGCTACGATGTCTGGGCTAAGAATGTGCCCGATATGGTGGTGGTTGCGCGTTATGCCAACGAGCTGAACCCGGCTACTAAGGCGGTGATTGATTCATTGAGAGCAGCTAAGCAGGATGCAGCGGCTGATTCCATCTACCACTCCGTGAGCTACCATGTGGACCACGGCAACGGTTTGGACTGCTACAAGGTGGGCCCGACGTTGGGTGGCGGTACAGCGGCTTTGCTCGACTCGCTGCAGCAGATTGTCTATCCTTACTGCTTCAAGGAGTTCCAGATTCTGGACAACGGTCCGCTTCGTTTCTCGGTTCGTTTGACTTACAATCCGTTGGTGGTCAACAACGATTCGAACGTGGTGGAGACGCGTGTCATCACGTTGGATAAAGGTTCTCACCTGAACAAGACGGTGATTAGCTACGAGAACTTGAGTGAGGTGACTCCCGTGGCTGCCGGTCTGGTGATTCACCCGGAGAACCCGGAGGCTTACGTGGCTAACCAGGAGCAGGGCTTCATTGCGTATGAGGATTTGACGGACAACATCGACAACGGCAACGGTAAGATTTACGTAGGTGCCGTATTCCCGGCTCCCGTGAAGGAGGCGAAAGCTCAGCTTTTCTCTGAGCAGGAGAGCAAGGATTTGCGCGGTGGTGCTACGGGTCACGTGCTGGGCATCAGCGACTATCAGCCGGGCAGTGAGTTCACTTACTACTGGGGTTCCGGCTGGACGAAAGCCGGCATGGAGTCCATGGAGCAGTGGACTAACTACTTGAACGAGTACGCCCAGAAGGTGCGCAACCCGCTGACAGTGACTTTGAAGTAAGTAATTCATTGGAAGTGATTCATTGATTCATTACTCCACGTCAATAAAAGAACAACGCGCGGAGGAACCGAATGGTTCCTCCGCGCTTGCTATATATATAAAGGTGTAAACTATCATATTTCACAACTTCCATACCCTATTACAAAACCACAAAAAATCTATTTTTCACTCAGATTTTTCGAGTAAACAGAAAATTTCATAGACATTCCAAAAATTTTTATAGATATATACGTACGTTAATAAATAATACTATATCTTTGTCCCAGTTTTTTAAAACGAGAGAGAAACAAAATCTATTACTAAAAATCTAACTTATGAGTGTAAACTGGAGAGAGAAGTCAATCAGACGACTTTTAATTTTCTGTGTTCTATTCAGCTTAACAAGCATGCTGATGGCACAAAATGCGAGTAAGAAATCCTCTTTCTTTGGAACAGTGTATGATGCTGACGGTTCTGCACTTATCGGTGTAACGGTTCGTAATGCAAAAGACAAGACAGGAGCCACCACCGATATGAACGGAAACTTCGTGTTACCAACGAAAGAAGAGAGTGGGCGGTTAATATTTTCTTACATAGGTAAGAAGAGTGTAGAACTTAAAGCACAAGTCGGTCGTTCGATAAAGGTCGTCCTTCAGGATGACGAAACTGCGATGGACGAGGTTGTTATCACCGGTATCTATACCAGAAAGAAAGAGAGCTTCACCGGATCTTCACAAACTTACAATTCGAAAGAGTTGAAGGAAGTGGGTAATCAGAACTTAATTCAGAGTTTGAAAACTTTGGATCCAGCCTTTACGGTGATAGAAAACAACGAATATGGTTCAGACCCGAACCACCTGCCCGACTTGGAAATCCGTGGTAAGAGTAGTATTGTGGGACTAAAGGAAGAGTTCGGTGAAGACCCGAACCAGCCGTTGTTCATTCTGGATGGTTTCGAGACTACCCTGCAAAGCATTATGGACCTAAGTATGGACCGTGTGGCATCTGTAACCATCTTGAAAGATGCGGCTTCTACCGCTATCTATGGATCAAAGGCCGCCAACGGTGTCATCGTCGTAGAGACCAAGTCACCGGAGATGGGTAAGCTGAAGTTGACATACAACGGGACCTTCAACATCTCATTTGCCGATCTCTCCGACTACAATCTGATGAATGCTTCAGAGAAATTGGAATTCGAACGACTGGCAGGCAACTTCAGTTCAAACATCGCCGACTATCAAGAGGTACAGCAAGTACGTTACAACATGCTTTTACAGAATGTACAACGCGGAGTAGATACCTATTGGTTGTCAGAGCCCTTGCAGACCGGCTTGAACCAACGTCATAATGCCTACTTGCAAGGAGGTAGCGACGCACTCCGTTTCGGATTGGGTGTTACCTATAATAATATAGAAGGTGTAATGAAAGACTCCAGCCGTGATATCATGGGTGGCAACTTAGACATCCTCTATCGTGTAGGCAAGTTGACCTTCTCAAACAAAGTGAGTCTGGACGTAACCAAATATACCAATCCGGTCGTTGACTTCTCCTCTTATGCACAAGCCAATCCTTACTATCCCAAAAGAAATGAGGATGGAAGTGTTGAGAAATGGTTGGAATATAATGAGAACGAGAGCAATGCATATAATGCATTAAAGAATGTGGGCAACCCATTATGGAATGCGGCACTGGACAGTTACGATAAGGGAAACTCCTTCTCCTTCCGTAACAACTTCAACATGGAGTATCGTCCGCTTAGCTGCCTGTATATCCGTGGTCGTTTGGGCATCAGCAAATCAACTTCTGACGCGGAGACTTTCAAGTCGCCGGAAGACACCTCTTTTGACGGTACAGCTCAGTTGAAAAAAGGTTCGTATACAGATGATCGTACAGATGCATTCAGCTACGACGGCGACTTCACCGTAACTTACGGACAGTTGCTGGGCGGTGCACATCAGATTAATGCCGTACTCGGTTCATCCATTCGTGAGAGTAACAGCACCACCAAAGGATTTACAGCTACCGGTTTCCCGGAAGGCGGATTTACCACACCGGGATATGCCAACCAGTACACCGACAACAGCAAGCCTTCATACAGCGATTACAAGACCCGTTCCGTTGACTTCTATTTCAACGGTGGCTACTCCTATAAAGACCGCTATCTGTTGGATGTGAACTATCGTCTGGATGGTACTTCCGTATTCGGTACCAACAAGCAGTTCACCACTACCTGGGCCGTAGGTTTGGCTTGGAATCTTCACAATGAAAAGTTCTTGAAAGACAAAACCGACCTCTTTGACATGTTGAAACTGCGTGCCTCTATCGGTAACCCCGGTAACCAAAGTTTCGGTTCTTTCACCAGTCTGACCGTTTACCAATACAACAACTGGATGATTAATAACTTTGGTACAGGTTTGCTCGTCAGCTCTTTTGGCGACCCGGACTTGGAATGGCAAAAGACGATTGATTTAAACATCGGTTTCGACTTGAGTATGTGGAAACGTTTTCACGTAACCTTTGATTGGTACCGGAAGAATACAGATCCCTTATTAGCCTCTATCGGTATTCCATTGTCCGTGGGTGTATCCAGCAGATTGGCAAACATCGGTAAGCAGGTTACAAAAGGTTACAACGGTACCGTGAAATACGCTATTATCTATAAACCGAAACAACGTATCAACTGGACAACCAGCCTCACCTTCGGCCATACTGAATCCTACTATGACAAGATTGGAAGTAAGTTGGATCAATACAACCGAGAGAATCTAACCAAGAATCTGACTCGTTACTATGATGGAGGTAGTCCTACGGCCCTGTACGCCGTTCGTTCGGCAGGTATCGACCCAGCGACAGGACGAGAAATCTTCATTACCTCAAGTGGTGAGTACACATTTACGTATGATTATAACGACCAGGTGATTGTGGGCGACACACGTCCTAAACTGGAAGGCGTATTTGGTAACAGTTTGTATTGGAAAGGTCTCTCATGCAGCCTTTACATGCGCTATAGTACAGGTGCCGACGCATTCAACTCAGCATTGTATAATAAGGTGGAGAACATCTCCTCTTCCGATTTGAAATACAACCAAGACAAGCGTGCTCTCTACGACCGTTGGCAGAATCCCGGCGACGTAGCGAAATATAAAGGCATCTCGTTGACCGAGACCACACCCATCTCTTCGAGATTCGTGCAACCGAATGATTACATCACCATTGAGTCGGTGCGTGTAGGTTATGAAGTTCCGCAGGAATGGGTAAGACATTTGGGGGTATCCGGCGTGACAATGAGTGCCTATATGAACGATATTGCACGATTTGCTACGATTAAAGATGAACGTGGTACCAGCTATCCGTTTGCGAGAAGTGTAGCCTTAGCTTTATCAATCAACTTCTAACTTATGAATGGTATGAAAAAAATATATTTGTTTCTTATAATGCTCCTTCCGTTGGCTTTCTCATCTTGCTCCAACTGGTTGGATGTAAAACCGAGTGACCGTATTTCGGAAGATCAGAACTTCTCTACACTATCCGGATTCAAGAAATCATTGAATGGTGTATACGTGGAGCTGAACCAGCCGACTCTGTACGGACGAACCCTGACCTGCGACTTCATTGAGGTCCTGGCACAACGCTATGCAGTGAACGATGATAATAAAGCCAACGTGGAACTGATGAACTTCAATTACACCGGCTCTACAGTCCAAAGTCGTATCTCCAACATCTGGAGTGGTTTGTATAATCTGATTGCAAACATCAACTTGATTCTGAAGAACTGCGAAGAGCATCGCGAGGCATTACCGGATGATTACTATCACATCGTAAGGGGAGAAGCCTTAGCGTTGAGAGCTTACCTACACTTCGACTTGTTCCGCCTTTTCGGACCTGTTTACTCTGTGAATCCGGATATCTCGTCTATCCCGTATTATAAAGAGTTCGTATTGGATGTAGCTCCGTCATACTCCTGCCGTGAATACATGCAATATGTGTTGAATGATTTGCTGGAAGCGGAAGAAGAGCTGAAAGACGACCCTGTTATTAAATATGGTGTGAACGGAAACAGCAAGGATACTTTCCTTATGTATCGTAACCTTCGCATGAACTATTATGCAGTTCAGGCTTTGCTTGCTCGCGCATACCTTTATATGGATGACACAGAGAATGCATATGCCTATGCAGTCAAAGTTATTGATGTGCAAGAGGAGCGTTTTCCCTGGGTGAGCCAACGCACACTCTCCAGCTCCGTCATTGACCGTACATTTACGTCAGAGGTCATCTTCGGACTTCAAAACACCTCCAGAGGTTCACTTTACACCTCTTACTTTGACGGACAGAACCTGAAAATGGAAACGCTGCTGGCTCCTCGTAAGGATGTGGTAAAGAATGTCTTCGAAAATGAAACTGCTGATTATCGATATGCTACCTCCTTAGCAAATACGGTGGATATCTCCGGCGTGACTTACTGCATCTTTAACAAGTATCAGGATTTGGGTGTAGATTCTCTTTGTAATCAGATAATTCCGATGCTTCGTGCCAGTGAGCCTTATTTGATTGCTGCAGAAACTGCCCCGGAGGTTTCAGATAGAATTCAATACTTCAGTACATTCCTTTATAACCGCGGATTAAAGCGTACTTTGCGTAATGCTAGTGACGTGGACTGGTATCTGAAGAAGGAGTGGAAGAAAGAGTTTTACGGAGAAGGACAGCTCTTCTACTGGTACAAACGTTTAAATCAGACCCAGATGCAGTCGGCCACCAGCGCATACGGCACAAAGTCTGTTTCAACGGCAAACTATAAGCTTCCTATTCCGGATGGTGAACTACAGTATAACTAAAAGAAGAGATTGACTATGTTGAAGAAAATATTTCCTTTGATGTTCATTTTGCTTGCCTGTGTGGCTTGCGAAAAGAGTATAGATACTTACGAAGGTGCAAGCGGTATCTACTTTGAGCATCGTTCCATTACGAACTTGTACCTTGACACCCTCTCTATTCACTGGGGTACATTGAATTCTGATATAACAGACCAGAAAATTAAGTTGAAGGTTTGTCTGTTTGGTAATACCACTGATTATGACCGTAAGTTCAATATCGAAGTGGGGGCTCTTCCGGACGATGAATATGCTGCTACCGAAAATGTTGATTATGAAAAGGTAGACCCTGTTTGCGTTATGCCGGCAAATCAGTCGGAAGCATATATAGAGATTGATTTATTAAGAGCTCCTGATTTACTCTCTACCTCTAAACGTTTTGCGGTTCGATTGGTGGAAACCGACGAATTACAGTTCTTGTACTCACGCATCCAGTCGTCCGTTTTAGACGATGGTAGTGTGGAGAAACGCAATCTCGATTATCAGCGCATCATTGTGATGGATGAAATCTTCTCTAAACCCAACTGGTGGGCAGCACGTTCCGGTGATTATATCTTCGGCAGTTGGAGCGCAACGAAGTGTGCTCTTATCTGTGACGTGATGAACATCGACCGTAATGATTGGCTGGATGCCTCTCTGATGCAACCGGGTTATCTGAAATTTGTAGGTAAGTACATGTATCGTTGGTTGCAAGAGAATCCACAAGTGGATGAGGATGGAAAAGCCATGACAATGGGAACAGGTTCAATGATTTGATAATTAAACAGGATGAACAATGAAGACTTTTAAACAACTTCTTATATGCTTAGGTCTTGTTACCTTGGGTGCCTGCGCCGATGATAAGGGTAATTATGACTATGTAGATATCAACGAGGTATCTGTAGAATCTCCGGCGGACGGTACGAAATTTACTTGTATCGCTTTTGTCGACTCGTTAAATATTGAACCGGTAGTGGAGTCTACACTGGGTAGCTCTCAGAATTACGAGTATGAATGGAAAATGATTCCGGTCGGCACCAATACGAGTGATATTAACGAGGAAGAGACCATTCTGTCTCACGACCCGAAACTGAAAATGTTTGTCACTCAAAAGGCCGGCGAGTATTCTATCTACTTTTCTATTACAGATAAAGACACGGGAATCCGCTGGATTAACCGCTATGCTGTGAACGTACGTTCGCTGACGAGCGAAGGATGGCTTGTGTTGTGCGACAATCAAGGAGAATCTCGCATGGATGTCATTTTCAACGTAAGCGAAGATGAAGATATCGTGGCACATAATATCTGGTCAGAAAGCACTTTTAAAACCGGAAAGCCTGAGCGTCTTTTCTATAATTATTATGTAAGCGGATGTGCCACCTTACTTGTGACGGACAAGAGCACTTATAAGTTGGATCACTCCGATTTGCATGCAGGTGAGGATAACGACTTGAAATGGAATTTCGGTGATTCACCGGAATCGGTTCACGTGATAGCCTCAGCAATGTCTCAAGCGTATAGTTCCAACAGCCTATGGGCCATTATCAATGACCAAAAGGAGCTCTACGTAATGACCCGAAAAGAGGCTGGTAGTGTATTTGAGTATCCGATGAATAAAATCGGTGGTATCACTGAATTTGAACCGGCTCCCTTCTTAGGTGTCAGCTACGATAGTAACTATAGCGGCGGAAGTTACAACTGTATTCCGTTGGTGCTCTATGACGCAACTCACCGCCAATTCTTGCAGTGGGGAGGTTCGGACACCTATCCTTCAGTAATGAAGTTCTCGGGTACACAACTTTTCAGTGCACAGACTGGTCGCGACATGGTACACATGGAGTCAACTCGTGGTGCCGGATTTACAGGTGATATCTATGCCATTCTGAAGGATCCGAACTCTTCACGTCACTATTTCTATGAAATCAAGCCGAAAGCAAAATCTGTTCCCGCTGCCTATTGGTGGGAAGATGATACGTATGAAGAATATAACGAGCAGAAGAGTTATGGCGAGATTATCGGTGAAGGTTTGGACCAAGCCACGAAGTTCGCTTGTCACTATATCTACCCCTATGTCTTCTATGTAAGCGGACATTCCATCTATCAGTTCGATATGTCTCACCCGGATGAGGCTGCCCAAGAGGTTCTTTCATTCCCGAATGAAGACATCGTGGTGATGCGTTTCAATCCGTTTGTAGGTTATAATGCTTACGCCGACTGGGAACGCGAGCGTGGTTATCAGTTACTGATTGGAACCAATGTGAAAGGTGCTTCGCAGGATGCTTGTGGCATTATGCGTCTGTATGAAGTTCCTGCCATGATGGAGCCGTTGGTGATTAAGAAAGAATTCACCGGACTGGGTAAGATTGTTGATATCGCCTACAAAGAACAGAGTAAGAGCTAAACTTATCTATCGATATCCATGAAGAAAACAATCATTACTTGGCTGCTTTGCAGTTTCTCTACCTTTTCCTTTGCACAATATTGTGTGAAGGGAAAGGTAGTTGGATATGAAGGACGTATCGTATTGCTTGCTCAAAACGAGGCAGGCACACGTGATACATTGGGTAATCAGTTGTCGAGAGACGGTAGTTTCTGTTTCTCGGGAAGTGTGGATCATCCGTTAGCAGCCGAATTGAAGACGGTGAATGCGGAGGTAAATATTCCTTTGTTTTTGGAGAACACTTCTTCTTGTCAGGTTGAAGTGGATGTGAATCATGCCCAAAAGTATCTGGTATCAGGAGGCGGAGAGTTGCAGTTGTTACGAAACGAATTTCATCAACAGGAGCTGAACTGGTATCATCAGTGTGACTCTATGCGTAGTGTCTATGAGCAGATTTATGATGTAAAAGAGAACTACGGACGCATGCAGGTGCGCCATGCACTCCAGAGAATGAATGCCACTTATGAACAGATGGAGGATGATTTCTTACGAAAACATGACAATCTGGTAAGTGCTTCTTTAGTGGCTAATCGTTGGAAACCTTTAATGGAACAAAAACGATTGCACGAGAAGTATGCTCTCTTGGGAGAACATGCCCGACAGACCATTCAGGGAAGATGGCTAAAATCATTGGCTGAAAAGACATCTAATCTGGTGGTGGGTGGAACTGCTCCCAACTTAACCATGAAGACCCCGGAAGGGAAGTCTCTTTCTTTGTATGACGTCAAAGCGAAGGTAAAGATTGTGGATTTCTGGGCCTCTTGGTGCGGTCCGTGCCGAGCCGAGAATCCCAATGTGAAACGAATCTATGAACAATATCATTCAAAAGGACTAGAGATTGTCAGTGTCTCTTTGGATGTCAAGCAAGACGCTTGGGTAGGTGCCATCGAAAAGGATCAACTGCCTTGGATTCACATTTCTGATTTGAAAGGATGGAACAGTCTCGCTACAGATGTTTATGAGATTCATGCCATTCCTCGCCTCTTCGTTTTGGACGCAGAAAACAAGATTATAGCAGAAGGATTACGTGGTGAAAAGTTGGAGGAATGTGTTCGGGAGGCTTTGAACAAGTAATCCAAACAAAGAATACCCCACTTCTTGTTTTAAATCTAAAATAGAATTGCTATCTTTGTCCAACCATCTAATATTCTAAGAGAATGAATGATAAAGTTACATATTGGGTAGAGATGTCTGACTACGACTTTGAGACAGCACGCGCTATGTTACAAACGAAGCGCTACCTTTATGTGGGCTTTATGTGTCATCAGGTCATTGAGAAGATACTAAAAGCCTATTGGAGTAAGGTTACAGAAGAACCTCCTTTGAAGATTCATAGTCTATCACGTTTAGCAGAAAAGACGTCACTAGACCAAATGATGACAGAGGAACAATTGGAATTCATTGATTTCTTGGAGCCTCTTAATATAGAAGCACGTTATCCGTCCTATAAGGAACGACTATTAAAGAGTTTAGATGAAATGCGTTGCAAAGAACTTTTGAGACAAACAAACGAATTACAATCATGGATAAAGAGCAAGCTATAAAATTGGCCAAGCAATATAAGAAGGAAGTGGCAGCACATCTTCCGTTAAAGGCTCTTTACCTTTACGGGTCATACAGCAAGGGAAACTACCACAGCGATAGTGATATTGACATCGCTGTGGTGGTAGACCATCTGAATGAGGATTACTTTGCTGACACGCCCATATTGTGGAAACTGAGAAGAAAAATCAGTAACCTCATAGAGCCGGTTCTTCTGATAGAAGACCAAAACAATCCGCTTTATGCGGATATTCTCAAGACCGGGACGTTGATTTGACTTTACTATTCTCCCAAAATATCCTGAATCACCAATCCAGCCAGCATAAAGCCGAAGATGGCCGTGGTGTGCGCCACGGTGCCATTGATTTGTGCTTTGGAAGAGCACCATTCATGATTCACTAAGTTGGGGTCGCCCGGACCCACCTCCGCCTTGGGACAGAGACAGGCAGAAGTGCCGCACGAATGATTCTCACCGCGGTTCTGCACCAACTCGGGACTATAGACACAAAGGAATTTGCGTTTCGGGAACTCCTTGCTTCGCTTAAACTTATTACGCAAAGCACGCGCCAACGGACAGCCCTGCACTTTCCAGAACTCCGCCACCGTAATCTTCAACGGGTCGAGCTTCAACGCCGCACCCATCGACGAGAAGAACTTCGTCTTCGCTGCCGTCGCATTGCGAATAAGCAACGCCTTGTTCTCCAAGCTATCAATGGCATCAATCACATAATCATACTCATCGAGCACGAACTCCTCGGCCGTCTCCGCCGAGTAAATCTTCTGCACAGGAATCACCTCCACCTTCGGATTAATCTCCTCCAGTCGCTGTTTCAAGGCAATCACCTTCACCTGTCCCACCGTCTTCATCGTCGCCATCAACTGGCGGTTGACATTGGTGATGCAGACGCGGTCAGAATCCACAATCGTCAGAGAGCGGATGCCGCTGCGCACCAAGCTCTCGGCGCACCAACTACCAACACCGCCCACCCCAAAGATAATCACCTTCTTCTCCGAGATGTGGTCCATCGCCTCATTGCCCATCAGCAATTCGGCACGACGAAAAATACCTTGTTCGATTCCCTTCATGTCCTGTCGTTTAAGTCATTATGAATTTGCCCGCAAAGGTACACAATTTTTTTTACATTTTCAT
>CAYSOW010000049.1:10715-15743 GCA_964432715.1 uncultured Bacteroides sp. | reverse complement strand
GGCGATGCTGTTGCATATATAATAGTAAAGCAGAAAAGGAAATAGTGCTTATAAGTGATACAAGCGCTGATAAGTTCCCTTGTAAGAGTCAAATCTTGCAAGGGAACTTCTGTTTTTATCTAGTCCACCACCCGAACTCTTCCTTCACTCAACCGAATCAAGTCGGGAAGATCATAATAATGCAGTACGCCATAAAGCACATTGCCCACCATGTCGTGCTGGAGCGGTTGCTCCAGATAGCTGCGCCAACTCTTGAGACAGTGAGTCAGTGTGGCACCGGCGATGCGACTCTCCAATACCGCGGCATGCATCAGCACCGGACCGTAGACGCCATCGGCAACCACCTTTACCTTCCTTCCGCGCAACCACTCGTGACGGTCGCAGAAGTTGAGCAACGTATGCATATCCGCTACCCGTTGCCCCAACAGCGGGCGACCGATATGGAGCGCCGTGGCAGAAGTGCGGTAATCTTTGTTCCAGTACTTCGAGAAATTATAGAGATACGGATCCTCCAACTCCCCTATACCGCGGAAATCTGCCGCAACAAGGATGTTCCCGTTAGAAACGGCATCCCGCTTCGACAAGTCGTTCAGGAACCACGCCTTGCCCCGCTCATGCAAGTGAATCTCCACCTCCGACTGCTCATTCACATTCGAAGGCACCCAAATGACACAAGGAATCGGCATCTGTCCGTTGCAATTAATCTGGAAACGATACTCCTCCGCATCACGCAGCACGTTGTGGCCGGTCGGTACAAACGCAATACTATCGTTGAACCCCTCTTCGATGCCCAGCAACTGCAGCATCGTGCGTTGAATCTCAGACTTCCCCTTGGCGAGAAAAGCAGACCGCTCCGTTGCCAGCCGGTCCATCTCCTCCAGCGTCTCCTGCTGCACACTCCGCGCATCCGCAAACTCCAGATTCACCTGACCAGACCGCGTGCAATGCATATCCACCCCTTTCAAGTCGGGCAGCTTCGCCTCCATCGTGATGCCCGAGCCCTTCACCGACAGTCCACGGACAAACCACTCCACCAACTTCTGCTGCACATCCAGCGGCATGGCATGCCCATCCTCCGCATAATATTGCGATACATTCTCCGGCTTCCCCAGCACCTTGTAACACTGCTGCAGCTCCTCAAAGGCACAGAGCGCCCCCCAGTGGTCGACAAAATCATACTTGCCATCCAACACAATAAACGGCTTGGGAGCCCGCATCATTATCATATCCGCAATCTCAATCCCCTCCTTACCCTCGTAAGGAATCTGTTGACAGCCATCCGACGGACCCTGAATCTCCAACGTCCGTTCGCGACTAGAGAAGAAGAGCCCCACGCAACCCGTCTGAATGCGATCATCCAACGCAATCAAGTAAGCCGCCTGCGTGCCGCCGCCCGAGAAGCCATATGCACCGATCCGCTCCCCGTCAATCTCCGGACGCGTCAGCAGATAGTCGATGGCGCGACTATTGTCCCAATACTCCTGCACCGCGAGACTGCTGCCCAGCAGATTATAGGCCGGATTGAGCAAGGTGTGCTCCGTGGTAACGCCCCGCGTCAAAGGAGCCCCCTGCGCATCTATCAGCTGCAAGCGCTCCCCCTGAGCCAGCGGATCAACCACCATCACCGCAATGCCGTTGACCGCCATGCGGATGGCAGAGATTGAACTCTCCCCCTTGCCCCGCAGACCGTGTCCGCACATCTCGATGCAAGCCGGCACCTTCCCGGCATCCCCCTTCGCCCCCTTCGGCAGATAGAGGTGCGCCGTGACATAACGCCCCGGAGAACTCTGGAAGAGCACCTTCTCGATGGCATACCCTTCGCCCTCAACGCGTCCCACCACCGACGCCTTCAAGTCGCCCCGTTCCGGCAGAGTCCCGACGATGCGCTTCATGCGTGCGCGCACCTCCTCAATGTATTGAAGCATCTCCTTCTTGGAGCGGAACGCCCTATTCAGCGCCTCTTGACGAGCCGCATTACGTTGGTGCAAGTCCAACATCAGATAAGAGTGCCAAGCCGCACTCTGGCTAAATCGTAAAGCCTTGTAATCCTCTGCCTGCATCGGCATCACCGCCATCAGCGCGGCCAGAGCCGACAACCAGCCTAAAGTAGGTAATTTCATCCTTCTCCCTCCTCCTTATTTTGTTTGAATCGTAATCTCTTTCTCGTTGGTCAGGTCGCTGTGAATCAGTACCCGCTTCAGCGTCGTGTCGTAACACCAACCCTCCGTGGCCGGCATGACAGTATCGTCTGCCAACTTCTTCAGCACCTTTCCGTTCAGACTCACCTCCGTCGGACACTCCTCCGCGTAGAGCTCCACCCGGTAAGTGCGTTTCGTCACGCGATACTTGCCGGTGGTCTTCGCGATGGTCACCGTTGCCCCCGCACCCCGGCGTGCTGCCCGGATGAGCGTCGTGGCATAAATCCCCTGCTGATAGTCGAGCGAACGACCATCGTCCTCATAGAGCTCGTAAGAAGACTCCTCCTCGCCGGGGAAGACCGTCAGTGTAATCACATCCACCGGCTTCTCCGACAGATATTGCATCAGCGGCTGTTTGGGGATGATGGCCCCCTCGCGGATGAAGATCGGCATCAAATCGGGAGGCGTCAGGAACGACTTGTACTGGCGTCCCTCGATGCGCTCGCCCGTCCAATAGTCAATCCATTTCCCGCCGGGGAAGTAGACCGGACGACTCAGCGCCCCCTTCGTCGTGACGGGACAAACCATCAAGGCTGTGCCGAACATAAACTGATCGGAAAGGTTGTAAGTGCGCTCATCCGACAGATAGTCGTAGAGCAGCGGCGTCATCAGCGGACGACTCGTGCGGTACATCCGGTAAGCATTGCTATAGATATAAGGAATCAGTTCATAGCGAATCGAGTCATACTTGATGAAAGTCGCCATCGCCTCCTCACCATAAGTCCACGGCTCATGATAGCGCGGATGATCCATGCCGAAAAGAATAGAGACCGGACTGAACATACCAAACTGGCACCAGCGCAAGTAGAGGTCGGTGTCGTAGGGCGAATATTGCTCAAAGCCACCCATACAGTGCGACCAATAGCCCACGCCCGAAAGACCGATATTCAATCCGCCGCGAATCACCGGCTCAAACCATTGCCACTCCGTGCCCCAGTCGCCCGCCCAGATAAACGGATAGCGCTGAATGCCGGCATAGCCCTCGCGCGTATGGTTAAAACCGCGCTGCCTGTTATACTCCTGAAACTTCTCGTAAGGCGCCTTGGCATAAGCGATAGGGAACAAGTTGTGACGTTCCTCGGCCGAGAACCCGGAGTCGAAAGTGGTTCCCTCCGCAAAGCGCATCACCCCGCCACAGTCAGTCTTCACAAACTTCACCCCCATGGAAGCAATCTTCATCACCCCATGATTCCACCACCAATCCACCGCCTTCGGGTCGAAGAAATTGATGATGCCCGCACTGCTCGCCTTGGGATGCGTAGCGCCTGCCGCCACCGCCTCCTCAAAGAGCTTGTTCTCGCTGCTCCCATCGTCCACAATGGCACGGATATGGAGACCGAACAAATCGACGTGGTTGGCGTAGATAGAGTCAATCATTGCCTGCGGATGCTTGAAATTATCGCGGAACTCAAAGCAACAACCCCCGTTGCCGAAGCGACTGTTGAAGATACGCCAGGTGGAGTCGAGCCAAAGCAAGTCGAACGGAATCTTCTCCTTCCGAAGTCGATGAACCAAGTCGATGGGGTATTGGTCGGAGGTGCACTCCTCATGCTTCCACGTACCACCGCTGTAAGAACCCACATGCAATCCGTAGGCCGAGCGCGGCATCAGTGGAGCGTTGCCCGTGAGCGTCTGGTACTGGTGAATCATACTTTCGATGGAAGGCCCGGCTATAAAGTAGTAATCCAAGTCGCCGCCGGTGGCCGAGTAAGTGTAACTGTCCGTGCTGCTCCAGCCCATGTCCCAGTCGGTTGGGTAGGCCGTATGGAAGAAGATGGCATAACCCTTGTTGCTCATGAAATAAGGCACCGGACAATAATTGGCGCGGAGAATATCTTTGCCTCCCACCGCCGGTTTCACCCCTTTACCCAGTTCCACATTCAGATGCACCCGTTGTCCGCGCTGGTCCAGTCGGTCCATCCGCTCCCCAAAACCGAAGAAGTGCTCATCGGGGCGGAGCAGACATTGATTCGAAGGACCGTTCCCTTGGTCTTCCGTGGTAGAGCCAATCTCCTGGTAGAGGGTGGTTCCCTCAGCGTTCTTCACTGTAATGCGCCAAGGAGATTCTTCCACTGTGATGCGCAGGGCGGAAGTAGAAATTTCCGCGTGCCGGTCCACGGTGCGGAGAGTAAACTCCACCGGGTCAAAATCGTACTTCACGACCATCCAGGATTCATTCTCCGGGAACTCCGTTCCCTTACTTTTGCTGATGCGGAACATTTGTTCGTTACACATCTGCAGGCGCAAATCGCCCTCTTCCGAGTGGAATACAACTTCGTTGCCCTCTCTCTTGCCGGTGGGTTGTCCCATCATGGTTACACAGAGTGCAAACAGCAGCAGGCTTCCCCAAAATTTCTTCTTATTCATAGTACAAAGGTTGTGTTTCGCTAGATGTTTAATAGATTTTTAATCGCCGTTACAAACTCCTTAGCGTGCGGATATAATTCTTCAACATCCCCGGAGTTATAATTGATAAAATCCTCATAATCTCCCGAAGAACGCTTGTTAAAGATGAGCGTGTAGAACTTTCCTAGATGAACCGGAATTGTACCTGTTAGTACGAAATGCTTCCCCAGCATCTGACGAACTCCCTCATGCGATTTAACTTCAATGTGGTGTGCGACCAGCAGCGCCGATGCAGCATAAAAACATGCGTAATACATCCTGTTTACGGCAGTGTTGTAGTATCCTCGTTCACAATGGTCAAGAACTTCGGATAAGGTTTGAATGGCATTTTCTATTCGATACCGTACAATATTGTTACGTTCTTCTTCTGTCATAATAAAATTCCTTCTTTCATTACATTTTCGTAAAAGGGAGTGACAATCTT
>CAYSOW010000049.1:0-10615 GCA_964432715.1 uncultured Bacteroides sp. | reverse complement strand
GTCATAATAAAATTCCTTCTTTCATTACATTTTCGTAAAAGGGAGTGACAATCTTTCCCCAGGTGCTTTTAGGTAGAACTAATGCATTGATTAATACACCGGTCTCCAGTTCTACACGGTAGAGCGGGTCGGTGATTCGCATTTCATCCTCCAACGTGACGACATGATTGTCCACCAAAACAAGAAGATCTACATCCGAGTCGGGACGAGCATCCCCCCGGGCTTCCGAGCCGTATAGTAGTAGTTGCACCTGCGGCTTCAGATCCTGCATGACGGCTTTTATCCGCTGTGTAAGTTCCGGTCTTTTCATTGTATATGATTCTAATAGTGAGTTGTTATGACAAAGATAGTAATATTCGTTGAGAATCTCTGATAAACCAACGGTTTTTATTTGTGTGGAAATAGAAAATCGTAAAAAAGTTTCTCAGAGTGTGAAAAGTTGTATAACTTTGCAGCAAATTCGATGATAGGGGTGCCTTAACAGTACGGGCTGAGATCATACCCATTGAATCTGATCCGGGTAATTCCGGCGTAGAAACGTTTAAAAAAATCGCAGAATGAAAAAAAATGTATGGACAGCAGCCGCATTTCTGGCTGCCACTATTTCCGTATCAGCCAATCCTTTAGAGGCTGATAGTTTGAAAACGGTCAACATGCAGGAGGTGGAGATTGTATCTACTCGTGCCACCAAACAAACACCTGTGACCTTTACCAATGTAGACAAGGAGACTTTGCGCAAGCAAAACTACGGTTTGGACCTTCCCTTCTTGTTGTCATCCACTCCCTCGTTGCTCACCACTTCGGATGCCGGCTCCGGTATCGGCTACACCACCATCCGCTTGCGTGGTACCGATGCCACACGTATCAACATCACCACCAACGGTGTGCCGATGAATGATGCCGAGAGCCACTCTATCTACTGGGTAAACACCCCCGACCTGACCTCCTCTATCGAGGACTTGCAGATTCAGCGCGGTGTGGGAACCTCTACCAACGGTTCCGGAGCCTTCGGTGGTAGTATCAATATCAAAACACAGAACAGCTCTATCCAACCGTATGCCGAGGTCTCTGCCTCTTACGGCTCTTTCGCTACGCACAAAGAGACTTACCGCGTAGGTACAGGACTGATTCATAATCACTGGGCCTTCGATGCGCGCCTCTCGAACATCGACAGCGACGGCTACCGCGACCGTGCTACCTCCGACCTGAAATCCTACTTCGGTCAGGCTTCTTACTTCGGAGCTAACACCACCGTGAAATTCATCACCTTCGGTGGCAAAGAGGAGACCTACCACGCTTGGGACGGCATCAGCAAAGAGATGCTCTCAACCGACCGTACCTACAACCCGAACGGTGCTATCAAAGACGACAACTCCAACAAAGGAAGCGTCATCGGTTACTACGATAACCAGATTGACTACTACCGCCAGACACACTACCAGTTGCTGGTGAACCACCACTTCTCGAACGAGTGGAAACTGAATGTCGCTCTGCACTACACCAAAGGCTTCGGCTACTACGAAGAGTATAAGAACGGCCGTACCCTCGTGGAGTACGGACTGACTCCTTATTATATAGGCGTAGATGCCGACAACGACGGCGTGTATGAAAGCACCCAATATGTGAAGAAAGCCAACCTGGTGCGCAGAAAGAATGTATGCAGCGGCTTCGGCGGCGGCGTCTTCTCACTCGACTATCGCCCCAATGAGCGCCTGAACGCCTCTATCGGTGGTGGTATCAACCGCTACAGCAACGACCACTACGGACAGGTGGTTTGGGTGAAGAACTACGTGGGCGACCTCGACCCGAGTCATGAGTACTACCGCAACAACGGTGCCAAGAACGAAGGCAACATCTATATCAAAGCCGACTACAACCTGACTCGCAACCTGAACGCATACGTCGACCTGCAATATCGTGCCATCAACTATAAAATCAAAGGTCAGAACGACAAGTGGGACTGGACGGCATCGCCCGAGCACTTGCAGACACTGAACATTGATGAGGACTTCCACTTCTTCAACCCCAAAGCCGGACTCTTCTGGAAACTGGATGCCCACCAAAGCGCCTACGCTTCAGTGGCAGTAGCCCACAAAGAGCCGACTCGTAACAACTATACCGACGGACTCTTTACCGCTTATCCGAAAGCCGAGAAACTGATTGACTACGAGTTGGGTTACGTCTATCGCAACGAGTGGTTTACCGCCGGCGTGAACGGTTACTACATGGACTACACCAACCAGCTGGTGCTCGACGGTAAGTTGAACGAGATTGGTGAGGCAACCGCCGAGAACGTGAAAGATAGCTACCGCCTGGGCGTGGAGGTATCTCTGGGTGCCCGCATCGCATCCTGGTTGCGTTGGGACCTGAACGGAACGTTGAGCCAGAACCGCATCAAGAACTACACCGCATACGTGAGCGACTATGATGCCGACTGGAACGACCTCTACACACAGACCGGTATCGAGATGAAGAAAACCACCATCGCCATGTCGCCCACCTTCATGGGTAACAGCGTATGGACCGCTCAATACAAAGGCTTCGAGGCATCGCTGCACACCCAGTATGTGGGTCGCCAGTACCTCGACAACATGGAGATGAAGGAGAACTCGCTGGATGCTTACTGCGTCAGCAACCTGAGCGCTGCCTACACCTTCAAGTTGAAAGGCTGCAAGAGCATCACGGTGGGTGCCACGGTTTACAACCTCTTCGACGAGAAGTATGAAACCAACGGATACACACAGACCGCCGCTATCTACAGCAGCGATAAGAAATCATACGCATTGAGCTCCGATCCTCGCTTCTATCCGATGGCAGGAACCAATGTATTGGCCAATGTAACCGTACGTTTCTAAGCAGATGGGACAACTGAATATACTGGAGATGATGGGCACCCTGGTGGGGCTCATCTACCTCTGGTTGGAACTGAAGGCCAGCATCTATCTCTGGATTGCCGGCGTGATTATGCCCGCCATCTATATTGTGGTCTACTATCAGGCTGGACTCTATGCCGACTTTGGCATCAATATCTACTACCTGGTGGTGGCTGCCTATGGATGGGTGATGTGGAGCCGCGGCAAGAAGAACGGGGAGGCGGTCAAGGCGGAGAAGAAAGAGCTGCCCATCACGCACCTGCCCGGACGCTACTACCTGCCGGTGACCGTGGCAAGTATTGCCTTGCTGGTGCTCATCGCCTATATCCTGATCACCTTCACCGACAGCAACGTGCCCTGGCTCGACTCTTTCACCACCGCGCTGAGCGTCATCGGCCTCTGGATGTTGGCACGCAAGTATGTGGAGCAGTGGCTCGTCTGGATCGCCGTGGATGCCGTCTGCTTCGGACTCTATATCTATAAAGGACTCTACTTCACCTCCGCCCTCTACGGGTTCTATACGGTGATTGCCGTGTATGGCTACCGGAAATGGCTGGGGATGATGCAAACCACCAAATAGTCCAATTAACAAACCACCCAATAACCACCCATAAAATCCATTCCATGACAAAAAAAGAACCGCTGACAGTGGTGCTGGGAAACGGCTCGTATCCTACGCATGAGGTACCTTTGCAACTGTTGCAATCGGCCTCCTACCTGCTCTGTTGCGACGGGGCGGTGAATCAACTCACGGCACACGGAGGCACGCCCGACTTCATCATCGGCGACGGCGACTCCATTGCCCCCGAGCTCAAGCAACGCTATGCCGACCGCTTCTTGCAAGTGGCCGACCAGGAGACGAACGACCAGACCAAAGCGATGAACTATCTGAAGCAGAAAGGCGTGCAGCGAGTGGCACTGGTGGGCGCCACCGGGGGTAGGGAAGACCACACCCTCGGCAATGTCAGTCTGCTGATGGACTACCTCCGTCAGGGCATGGAAGTGCGGATGTTCACCGATACCGGCGTCTTTATCCCCACCCGGGGAGAGACCCTCCTGGAGGTGGAGCCCGGCACCCAGATCTCCATCTTCCGCTTCGGCGCCACGAGCCTCTCAGCCGAAGGATTGAAGTACCCGCTCTACGACTTCACCGCCTGGTGGCAAGGCACACTCAACGAAGCCGTGGAGCCGCAAGTGACCCTTCGGGGCGAGGGCGATTACCTGCTATTCATCGCCTACTAGAAAAGAAAGTCCTTTGCGGCAAAGGACAAAAAAATGCAAAAAAGTGCGCTTCCCTCCTCAATTTTTCAGGAATAATGTTCAAAAATAAAAAAGTTCCGTTATTTTTGCAGAACTTAAAAGTACAAATGAATGGCTGAAGACTCACTTTTTTTATTGGATGTGGATAGCATATTGCGTGCAAAAGCAGGGGACAAAATGAAGTTTGTGCCCCGTTTTGTGGTTTCCTATCTGAAGAAAATCCTTCATCAAGATGAAATTAATGAGTTCCTGCGCCACCACCAAGGTCGCGTAGGAGTCGACTTCCTGTCGGACTGTATGGACTTCCTCGACTCCAAGCTGGAGGTGGAAGGACTGGAGAACCTGCCGAAAGAAGGCCTTTGTACTTTTGTCAGCAACCACCCCCTGGGTGGACAAGATGGTGTGGCACTCGGCTACCTGCTGGGCACCCACTATCAAGGTAAGATCAAGTACCTGGTGAACGACCTGCTGATGAACCTGCACGGACTCGCTCCGCTCTGCATCCCCATCAACAAGACCGGCTCGCAGGCAAAGGACTTCCCGCAAATGGTGGAGAACGGATTCCGTTCGGACGACCATATCATCATGTTCCCCGCCGGGCTCTGCTCGCGCCGACAGAACGGAGTGATCCGCGATTTGGAGTGGAAGAAAACTTTTATTGTGAAGAGTGTGCAGACCCAACGCTGGGTGGTGCCCATTCATTTTGGAGGAAGAAATTCGAACTTCTTTTACAACTTGGCCAACCTGTGCAAGTTCTTCGGCATCAAGTTCAACATCGCCATGCTCTACTTGGCAGACGAGATGTTCAAGAACCGTCACAAGCACTTCAAGGTGGTCATTGGCAAACCCATTCCCTGGCAAACTTTCGACAAGTCGAAAACACCGTTGCAGTGGGCGCAGTATGTAAAGGAGATAGTATATGGTTTACAAGGTTAATGAACATCTAATATATGGAAGAAATTATTGCACCGATAAGCAAAGAAATATTGAAATCTGAGTTGACGGAAGATAAAAGACTCCGTTTTACCAATAAAAGTCACAACGAGATTTACATCGTTACTTACCAGGATTCTCCCAATGTATTGAAGGAGATTGGACGCTTGCGCGAAATTGCGTTCCGTGCAGCCGGAGGTGGCTCGGGCCTCTCGATGGACCTGGACGAGTTTGACACGATGGAGAACCCTTATAAGCAGTTGGTGGTGTGGAACCCGGAGGCTGAGGAAATCCTGGGTGGCTACCGCTACATCCTCGGTACCGATGTCCGTTTCGACGAGCATGGTCACCCGTTGCTGGCCACTGCACACATGTTCAACTTCTCTGAGAAGTTCTTGAAGGAGTACCTCCCCACCACCATTGAGCTGGGACGCTCGTTCGTTACGCTGGAGTACCAGAGTACCCGCGCCGACAGCAAGAGTCTCTTCGCCCTGGACAACCTGTGGGACGGACTGGGCGCCTTGACGGTGATTATGCCGGAGGTGCAGTATTTCTTCGGAAAGATGACCATGTACCCCTCATACAACCGTCGCGGACGCGACATGATTCTCTACTTCCTCAACAAGCACTTCGGGGATAAAGAGGGACTGATTACGCCGGCCAAGCCGCTGCGTATTGAGACCGACGAGAAGGAACTGGCGGAGCTCTTCTGCGAGGAGAACTTCAAGGAGGATTACCGCATCCTGAACCGCGAGGTGCGTAAGCTGGGCTACAACATCCCGCCGTTGGTGAATGCCTACATGGGCCTCTCGCCCACGATGAAGATGTTTGGTACCGCCATCAACTACGGCTTCGGCGATGTGGAAGAGACCGGTATCCTGATTGCTGTGAACGAGATTCTGGAAGAGAAACGCATTCGTCACATCGAATCGTTCGTGAAACAGCACCCCGACGCCATGAAGATCACTTCGGGCGCCAACAAGGTGATTTTCCCCGACAAAAAGGCATAGTCACCTACCATTTAAGACCAACTTTCCTATAAACATAGGAGCGACCTTTGCGGCATGAGTGATTCATGTTACAAAGGTCGCTTAATTTTTACCCGTCGGGAAACTAAAAAGTGTGAAATTCTTTCGGCCGTTGTTGCTGAATTGCTTATTTTCGCACTTGATACAAAAGAACGTAGCATCATGAAGATCAAAGTCATCAATAAATCGAAGCATCCGTTGCCCGCTTATGCCACGGAGCTCTCGGCCGGGATGGACCTGCGTGCCAACTTGGACCAGCCCATTGTTATGAAACCCTTAGAGCGTTGCCTCGTGCCCACCGGCCTCTATATGGCCCTTCCGGCAGGATATGAGGCACAGGTGCGTCCGCGCAGCGGTCTCTCGCTGAAGAAAGGCATCACCGTGTTGAACTCCCCCGGCACCATTGATGCCGACTATCGCGGAGAGCTGCGCGTGGTGCTGATCAACCTCTCGCAGGAGGAGTTCGTCATTGAGGATGGCGAACGCATTGCCCAGATGGTGATTGCCCGTCACGAGCAACCGCAGTGGGAAGAGGTGGAACTGTTGGACGAGACCGAACGCGGCGCCGGCGGCTTCGGTCACACGGGAAAGAAATAGTATGGAACGACCTACCCACTTTACACGCTTCTCACGCCTCGGAGGGTGGCTCTGCTGCCTCTTCCTGTTGCTGACCGCCTGCTCCACCTCCCATCGCGCCCCCCGTACGGTGACGGCCGCCGAGGAGGAGCCGAGCCTGTCGTACGAAGAGGAACGTCGCTTTCAGACCCTCTTCCTGGAGGCCAACCGCGCCAATCAGCAGAACGATTACGCCACCGCCTACGAGCTCTATCAGCAGTGCCTGGAGATCAATCCCCGCTCTGCCGCCGTGCTCTATGAGTTGGCGCAGTACAACCTCTACCTGAATCGCACCGAGGAGGCCGAGGCACAGTTGAACCGTGCCATCGCCCTTGCCCCCGACAATATCTGGTATAAGAAGATGACCGCCGCCTACTATCGGCAGAGCGGCAACATCGACCGCGCCATCGCCCTCAACGAAGACATCGCCGAGCAATTCCCCAAGCAGAGCGACGCCCTGATGAACCTCATCGACCTCTACAACCGGCAGCGCAACTACGAGCAGGTGATTCACACCCTCGACCGCCTGGAAGTCAAGGAGGGCAAATCGGAACAGCTCAGCATGGAGAAGTACCGCATGTACCTGCAGGTGGACAACAAGAAGAAAGCCTTTGAGGAGATAGAGAACCTGGCGAAGGAGTACCCCAACGACCTGCGCTATCGGGTCATCCTGGGCGACGCCTACATGGACAACGACGACCTGCCGCAAGCACACAGCTGCTTCCGGTCGGTGCTGCAAGAGGAGCCCGACAACGTGGCGGCGCAACTCTCGCTGGCCACCTACTACGAGCGCATGGGACAGGATTCACTCTATCGCAACCAGTTGGACACGGTGCTGCTCAACCGCAAGCTCGACACCGAGATGCGTCTCAACATGATGCGCCGGTTGATTGTCAGTTCCGAGCAGAGTCAGCAAGACAGCACCAAGCTGCTCACCTTCTTCCGCTACATGATGAACGAAGAGGAGGAGAACGCCGATATCAGCATGCTCTGTGCCCAATATATGATCTCCAAAAAGATGCCGGTGGAAGAGGTGAAGCCGGTGCTCAACCACATCCTCGACATCGAGCCCGACAACACCGCCGCGCGCATCCAGTTGCTGGGCTATGCCATCGACAGCCTGAACTATCAGGAGGCGGTGAATATCTGTATCCCCGCCATCGAATACAACCCCGATGTGCTGGAGTTCTACTATTACCTGGGACTCTCATACTATCAGCTGGAGCAGAAGAGCGAGGCGCTGCAGACCTTCCAAAAAGGGTTGGAGCAAGTGACCGAGGAGAGCGACAAGAAACTGGTGTCACAGTTCTATGAAATCTCCGGCGACCTCTACCACCAGACGGGACGCAACGAAGAGGCTTATGCTGCCTACGACTCCGCCCTCGTCTACGACGCCAACAACATCAGTGCCCTGAACAACTACGCCTACTACCTCTCCGAAGAGAACCGCGAGCTCGACAAGGCCGAAGAGATGAGTTACCGCACCGTGAAGGCGGAACCGCACAACGACACCTACCTCGACACCTACGCCTGGATACTCTTCATGAAAGGACGTTACACCGAAGCGCGCCTCTATATGGACGAGGCGATGAAGAACGGAGGCGAGGAGAGTGCGGTGTTGCTGGAACACTGCGGCGACATCTACTACCACTGCGGCGAGGTGGACCAAGCCCTGGCGTATTGGCAACGCGCCGCCGCCCTGGAACATGAATCGAAGACATTAGAGAAGAAAATAAAACTGAAAAAATACATTGCCGAATGAAAATAACTCAAACACTTGGAGGGGCGCTGCTGATGGCCCTGCTCGCCCTGACCGGTTGTAAATCGTCGCACGTGGCGACCACCCCTTCCGCTGCCACGATGGAAGAGACCCGCTTCGTCACAGAGGTCCTGTCGCACACCCCCACAGCGGAGGTGCTTTCCGCCAAGGTGAAGTTCACCCTGAACGCCAAAGGAAACACCCTCTCGGTAGGTGGCAACCTGCGCATGAAGAAGGACGACGTGATACAACTCTCGTTCGTGGCGCTCGGCATCATCGAAGGCGGGCGCGTGGAGTTCACCAAGGACGAGGCGCTCATCATCGACCGGATACACAAACAGTATGCACGCATCCCCTATGCCCAACTCAGTATGCTGAAGCAGGCAGAGGTGGATTTCTATACCCTGCAGGCGCTCTTCTGGAACGAACTGACCCACCCGGGCTATTCGCACCTGACGGCGGCGGATGCCTCGCTCTTCACCCTGAAGACACAAGGCAGTGAGTGGGAGCTGGAGAGCAAGGAGTATAACGGACTGCTCACCTATAAGTTCTATGCTTCGGCGAGTGACGGCACGCTGACCAAGACCTCCATCTCGCACACCCCCTATGTGCTCAACTGGAACTATCAGGACTTCGTCAGTTTTCAGCAGTCGACCTTCCCCTCCACCATCCAGATCTCGGTGGAAGGCCTGAGTCAGCCCGCTTCGATGAACCTGCGTCTGAGCAACCTGTCGACCTCGAGCGACTGGGAGACACGAACCACCGTCTCCTCGCGCTATAAGCAAGTGACCGAAGAGGAAATTATGGAACGCCTATTAAAACTGCAGCAATGAAAAGAGTCACCCTCAGTTGTTGTGCATTTCTGCTCTGCCTCTCGCTCGCCGCACAGACCAACAAGGCCATCAAGGAGCTGGAGAACAAGCGCGGAGCCTTGCAGAAAGAGATTGCACAGTCGGAAACCCTCCTGCGCTCCACCAAAAAGGATGTCACCAGTCAGCTGGCCGACCTCTCCACGCTGACCAACCAAATCGGTCAGCGAAAGAAGCTCATCGCCCAGATAGAGCAAGACGTCACCTCCATCGACGGAGAGATTGCCTTGCAACAGCAGGCGCTGGAGAAGTTGCAGAAAGAGCTCGAAGAGAAGAAACGATGCTATGCCGCCTCGGTGCAATATATGTATAAGAACCGCTCCATCCAGGAGAAGCTGATGTTCATCTTCTCGGCAGAGTCCCTCGGTCAGACCTACCGCCGCATGCGCTATGTGCGTGAGTATGCCACCTATCAGCGCCTCCAGGGCGACGAGGTGAAGAAGAAACAGGAGGAGGTGACCGCCAAGAAGGCAGAGCTGGAACAGGTGCGCGCCGAGAAGAGTAACCTGCTGGCGCTGCGTGAGAGTGAGCGCGCCAAGCTGGAGCAGCAGGAGAAGGACCAGCGCGTGATTGTGGCGAACCTGCAGAAGAAGCAGAAGAGCCTGCAGAACGAGATTGCCAAGAAGCGCCGCGAGACGCAACGACTGAATGCGCAGATCGACCGGTTGGTGGAGGCTGAGATTGCCGCCGCCAAGAAACGGGCGGAAGAAGAGGCACGCAGAAGAGCGGCCGCGCAGCGCAAAGCCAACGCGGGTAAAACCGGTACGGGCAAGTCGAGCGGCAGTGGCACTGCTTCCGGCAAGAGCGACCCGAAGGCCTCTCCGATGGAGGAGTACAACCTGAACAATGCCGATCGCGAGCTCTCAACCAACTTCGAGCGCAACAAAGGCATCTTGCCCGCCCCCATCTCCGGTCCGTACCTCATCGTGAGTCACTACGGCGCCTATGAAGTGAACGGACTGAAGCATGTGACGCTCGACAACAAAGGCATCGACCTGAAGGGACAGAAAGGTGCGCAGGCACGTGCCATCTTCGACGGTGAAGTCTCCGCCATCTTCCAGTACAACGGCATGGTAGGCGTACTGGTGCGCCACGGCAAGTACATCTCCGTCTACTGCAACCTCTCGTCGGCCACCGTGAAACGCGGTCAGACGGTGAAGACCAAGCAGCCCCTCGGCACCATCTCCACCGATGCCACCGGCAACGCCGTGCTCCATTTCCAGTTGCGCAAAGAGACCGTGAAGCTCAATCCGGAAAGCTGGATAAAGTAAGACACAA
>CAYSOW010000048.1:0-15754 GCA_964432715.1 uncultured Bacteroides sp. | reverse complement strand
CACGAGCGTCTTTCTATCGTCGATCCTCAATCCGGAGGACAGCCCCTCTATAGCCCGGACGGCACTTGCGTTCTGGCAGTCAACGGAGAGATTTACAACCATCGTGAGATTCGTGCTCGCTACGCCGGCCGCTACAACTTCCGTACCGGTTCTGACTGTGAGGTGATTCTGGCACTCTATCAAGAGAAGGGAATCCACTTCCTGGAGGATTTGAACGGTATCTTTGCTTTCGCCCTCTATGACGAGGCACGCGACGAATACTTGATTGCCCGCGACCCGATTGGCGTGATACCTTTATATATAGGTAAGGATGCAGACGGCACCCGCTATGTGGCGAGTGAGCTGAAAGCATTGGAAGGCTTCTGCGAGGAGTATGAGCCGTTCCTTCCGGGCCACTATTTCTGGAGTAAAGAGGGAGAGATGAAGCGTTGGTACACACGCGACTGGAAAGATTACGACGCGGTGAAAGACAACGGCGCTTCGGTGCAGGAGGTGCACGACGCACTGGAGGCGGCTGTGAAACGCCAATTGATGAGTGACGTGCCTTACGGCGTACTCTTGTCGGGCGGTTTGGACAGCTCGGTGATTTCTGCCGTAGCCAAACGCAACGCAGCAAAGCGTGTGGAGACCGACCAGCAAACGGATGCTTGGTGGCCGCAATTACACTCTTTTGCCGTAGGTTTGAAGGGAGCACCCGACTTGGCCAAAGCGAAAGAGGTGGCCGACCACATCGGTACGGTACACCATGAAATCAACTATACCGTGCAGGAGGGCTTGGATGCCATCCGCGACGTGATCTACTTTATTGAAACTTACGACGTAACGACCGTACGTGCCTCTACGCCGATGTATCTCTTGGCGCGTGTCATCAAGAGCATGGGTATCAAGATGGTGTTGAGCGGTGAGGGTGCCGACGAGGTGTTCGGTGGCTACCTCTACTTCCACAAGGCGCCGGATGCCAAGGCGTTCCACGAAGAGACGGTGCGTAAACTGAGCAAACTCTATATGTACGACTGTCTCCGCGCCAACAAATCACTCTCTGCCTGGGGTGTCGAGGGTCGTGTACCCTTCCTGGACAAAGAGTTCCTGGACGTAGCCATGCGCCTCAACCCGGCAGCAAAGATGTGTCCGGGCAAAGAGATTGAGAAACGCATCGTGCGTGAAGCTTTCGCCGACTATCTGCCGGAGAGTGTAGCTTGGCGTCAGAAAGAGCAGTTCAGCGACGGCGTGGGCTATAGCTGGATTGATTCGTTGAAAGAGATGACGGCACAGGCCGTGAGCGACGAGCAGATGGCACATGCGGCTGAACGCTTCCCCATCAACCCGCCGATGAACAAGGAGGAGTACTACTACCGCAGCATCTTCGAGGAGCACTTCCCGAGCGCTTCCGCTGCCCGCAGCGTACCGAGCGTACCGAGTGTGGCTTGTTCTTCTGCCGAGGCTTTGGCATGGGATGCTTCTTTCAAGAACCAGAACGATCCGAGTGGTCGTGCGGTGAAAGGCGTTCACGAGCAGGCTTACAAATAAAGCGCAAACATCAGACGAACGAATAGCGACAATAGGTATAATAATTATAAGGCGAAAACGACCTTGGAGAAGTGCTACTTCCACCAAGGTCGTTTTCGTTTGATAGGATTTACCGCTCCCGAAGGAGCGATACGGCTTTATCCCTTAAACTCCTCCGCAAACTCGCGAGAGACCGCATTGCCGATATGGCTGCAAGCATTGGCAGCGAAAGCCTTGCCGCAGCGAATCAGACTGTCCCAATCCTCGGCAGAGAACTCTTCCAAGTCGGCCTTGCGAATGCGGTACTTCAGCAAGCCAAAGAGCATACCCGCATTGAAGCTGTCGCCGGCACCCACCGTGCTCACCACCTCCATCGGCTCCACCGCATACTCCTGCTGATAGTCGGGCGTGCGCAGCGAGATCCCCTTGCCGCCACGCGTATAGACAAAGCGCGGACAGTAGAAGGCAATCTTACTCCGGTAGATCTCATCCACCTCCTCCTTATTATATAAGTAGCGACAATCGTCGGCCGAAGCACGCACGATATCCGCCAGTTCGAAGTTCTCGATGATGGTCGGTCCCAGCTTGATGGCATCATTCTGATGCGTCGAGCGGAAGTTGATGTCATAATAAAGCATCGCCCCATGCTCCTTCGCATAAGTCAGAAACTCCAGCACCTTGGCACGGAGCACCGGATTGAGCGCATAATAAGAGCCGAACAACACCACATCATCCGCATTCACCTCCGGAAAGTCAATCTCCAGACGCTGCGACGGATAATCCTTATAGAACACATACTCCGCGTCATTCTGCTCGTTGAGGAACGCCAGCGAAACCGGCGATTTCCCCTCCGGAAAGACATTAACATAGCGGGCCGACACCCCGTTCTCCTCCATGAAAGAGGTAATCAACTCCCCCACGTGGTCGTTGCCCACCTCACTGATGAAATCCACCGGCACCCCCATGCGTCCCAGCGAAATCATACTATTAAAGGTGGATCCGCCCGGCACAGAGGCCGTCGGTTGATTGTTCTTAAAGAGAATATCCAGAATCGTTTCACCGATTCCAATTACTTTACGTTTAGCCATATATGAAGTCTTTTGTTACCCTAATAAAAAATTCAAGTCTTATCGAAACATCAACATCGACATGCGGTCGGGAGTAAACATCTCCTTCGCCACCTCCTGCAACTGCTGCGGAGTGAGCGCAAGGATGCGTTGGAACACCGACTCCTGCGGTTCAAACTTGCGATAGTGCAAGAAACTCTTGCCCATCTCCAGCGCCACATTCTCAAAATTGTCCGACGCCACCGCAATCTGACCGATGATCTGCTTCTTCGCCGCCTTCAGCTGCGTCTCGGTGAGCGGCTTCAGACAAAGCTTGTTCAACTCAATCTGCACCAGCTGCCTGCAACGGATGGCATCCTCACTATCACAACCAAAATAGACACTAAATGTTCCCGTATCCGTGTAAGAAACCAAGTTGCTCTCCACACTGTAAACCAGTCCCCGGCGCTCGCGCAACGAGAGGTTCAGTCGACTGTTCATACCCGGTCCACCCAGCATATTGTTCAGCAGATAAAGCGCCGTGCGACGCTCATCGTTGGCCGGATAGCTACGCGTACCCAGCAACAAGTGCGTCTGATGCGTCCCCTTCTCCACCTCCGTCTGAAACGGCTGATACGGCGGCAGCGTCACCACCGGCTTCTCCACCTCCGAGAAAGGAATGTCCGAAGTCATCGCCTCCACCCGCTTCACCACCGTAGAGAAAGGCAAATCGCCATAGACAAAGAAGACCATGTTCGACGGGCGGTAAAAACGCTTCACCCAACGCAGCGCCTCCTCCGTGCCAAAGTGCTTCAACGACTCCGCATCCCCCAGAATCTTATGCCCCAGCGGATGCCCCTGAAAAATCAAATCCTCAAAGTCATCGAAAATCAAATCGTACGGCGTATCCTCATAACTCTGAATCTCATCCAGAATCACCTCCACCTCCTTCTCAATCTCATGCGAAGGAAACGTACTGTGGAAAACGATGTCCGTCATCAGCTCCAAGGCACGACCGAAGTGCTCCTTCAGCGTAGAAGCATAAATCACCGTCTCCTCCTTATTCGTATAAGCGTTCAAGTCGCCCCCCACCGCCTCCATGCGGTTCAAGATATGCCACGCCTTCCGCTTCACCGTCCCTTTAAAGATGAGATGCTCCACAAAGTGCGCCAGTCCGGCCTCATCGGCCGCCTCATCGCGCGTGCCGGCATCCACCGCATAACCGCAGTAAATCACCTGTGTAGGCGAAGGAGCATGAATGATACGCAACCCATTGGGAAGCGTGTGAGTATGATAAGTTTGCTTAAGTTCCATTTTTTCCAATCGAAGATAAATCGTCTGAGGGCACAAAGTTAATGATTTTCATATAGATGAACAATCAACAAAGGTAAAATGTAGTTGCAATATGGAAATATTTCCGTAATTTTTTGTCCCGTCGGCATATTTCTGTTACTTTTGCAGAATAAAGTAAAAAGCTGTTTGAGGTGCGAATCATTAAACAATCAAATAACTAATAATTTAATTCATTTATGTGGTTAAGTAATTCATCTATTGGAAGGAAAGTGGTGATGAGCGTTACCGGCCTTGCCCTTATCCTGTTTCTTACATTTCACATGGCGATGAATCTTGTTGCCCTCTTCTCCGGAGAGGCCTACAACATGATTTGCGCGTTCTTGGGCGCCAACTGGTATGCTTTGGTAGCTTGCGTTGGTTTGGCAGCCTTGTTTGTCATCCACATCCTCTATGCATTCTGGTTGACCATTCAGAACCGTGCCGCTCGTGGTAGCGAACGCTATGCGGTAAATGCAAAGCCTAAATCAGTGGAGTGGGCTTCGCAGAACATGCTCGTGTTGGGTATCATCGTGATTGTCGGATTGGCCCTTCACTTTGCCAACTTCTGGTATAAGATGCAGTTTGCCGAGATTATCGGTCAGGAACTTGGTGAGTTCGGCGCTACGGATGGTGCCGCTTACATTCAGGCCACATTCGGTTGCCCCGTCTTCGCAGTGCTCTACCTCGTATGGTTGGCAGCCCTCTGGTTCCACCTTACTCACGGATTCTGGAGTGCCTTGCAGACTTTGGGTTGGAGCAACAAAGTATGGTTTAACCGTTGGAGAATGATTGGCAATATCTACTCTACGTTGGTGGTTCTCGGATTCGCTGCCGTAGTAGTTATTTTCTTCTTGAAATCATTGATGGGCTGTGGTGCCTGCTAATCCTTATTCCTTATTCATTTAAATAGTAAATAATTATGGCTACTATAGATTCAAAAATTCCTGAAGGCCCGTTGGCTGAGAAATGGACCAATTATAAAGCGCATCAGAAACTGGTGAACCCGTCGAACAAGCGTCGTCTGGACATCATCGTAGTAGGTACCGGTTTGGCAGGTGCTTCGGCAGCCGCTTCACTCGGTGCACTCGGCTTTAAAGTGAAAAACTTCTGCATTCAGGACTCTCCCCGTCGTGCGCACTCTATCGCAGCACAGGGTGGTATCAATGCAGCAAAGAACTATCAGAACGACGGCGACTCTGTATACCGCTTGTTCTACGATACCATCAAAGGTGGTGACTACCGTGCACGTGAGGCCAACGTTTACCGTTTGGCAGAGGTGTCAAACGCCATCATCGACCAGTGCGTAGCACAGGGCGTTCCCTTCGCTCGTGAGTACGGTGGTTTGCTCGACAACCGTTCATTCGGTGGTGCACAGGTATCTCGTACCTTCTATGCCAAAGGTCAGACCGGTCAGCAGTTGTTGCTGGGCGCCTACTCTGCTTTGAGCCGTCAGGTACACCAGGGCAACGTAGAGCTCTTCACTCGTTACGAGATGTTGGATGTGGTATTGATCGACGGTCGTGCACGCGGTATCATCGCCCGCAACCTGGTGACAGGTAAGATTGAGCGTTTCTCTGCACACGCAGTAGTGATTGGTACCGGTGGTTACGGTAACACCTACTTCCTTTCTACCAACGCCATGGCCTCCAACGGTTCTGCATTGATGCAGATCTACCGTAAAGGTGCCTACTTCGCTAACCCCTGCTACGCACAGATTCACCCGACTTGTATCCCCGTTCACGGCGACAAGCAGTCGAAGTTGACTTTGATGTCAGAGTCTTTGCGTAACGACGGTCGTATCTGGGTTCCGAAGAAACTGGAAGATGCGAAAGCACTTCAGGCAGGTACGAAGAAAGCCAATGATATTCCTGATGAGGACCGCGACTTCTACTTGGAGCGTCGTTATCCCGCCTTCGGTAACCTGGTGCCGCGTGACGTGGCTTCACGTGCCGCTAAAGAGCGTTGCGACGCAGGTTATGGTGTAAACAACACCGGCTTGGCTGTGTTCCTCGACTTTAAATATGCCATCGAGCGTCTGGGTGAGGACGTGGTTCGTGCACGTTACGGCAACCTCTTCGATATGTATGAGGAGATTACCGACGAGAACCCGTACAAGAACCCGATGATGATCTTCCCGGCTATCCACTACACCATGGGTGGTATCTGGGTTGACTATGAATTGATGACTTCTATCCCGGGCTTGTTCTGTATCGGTGAGGCCAACTTCTCTGACCACGGTGCCAACCGTTTGGGTGCTTCTGCATTGATGCAAGGTTTGGCCGACGGTTACTTCGTATTGCCTTACACCATCCAGAACTACTTGGCCGACCAGATTCAGGTGCCGCGTTTCTCAACCGACCTGCCTGAGTTTGCAGAGGCTGAGAAGGGTGTTCAGGAGAAGATCAACCGCCTGATGTCTATCAAGGGTACCCGTTCTGTTGACTCTATCCACAAAGAGTTGGGTCACGTGATGTGGGACTTCGTAGGTATGGGTCGTACGAAAGAGTCTCTGGAGACCGCATTGAAGAAACTGAAAGAGGTGAAGAAGCTGTTCTACAGCGAGCTTCGCATCCCGGGTGAGGCTAACACGCTGAACGTAGAGTTGGAGAAAGCTTTGCGCTTGGCCGACTTTATTGAGATTGGCGAGTTGATGGCTTACGATGCTTTGAACCGCGAGGAGTCTTGCGGTGGTCACTTCCGTGAGGAGCACCAGACTCCCGAGGGTGAGGCACTTCGTCATGACGACAAGTTCGCTTATGTTGCTTGCTGGAAATACCAGGGCGAGGACAAAGAGCCTGAGCTGATCAAAGAGGATTTGAACTACCAGTACATCAAGGTTCAAACTCGTAACTACAAGTCATAATCAACCTATAAACGAAAACGAAAATGGATAAAAATATAAGTTTCACACTGAAGGTATGGCGCCAGAGAGGTCCGAAAGAGAAAGGTGCCTTTGAAACCTATCAAATGAAAGATATTCCGGGCGATACTTCTTTTTTGGAGATGCTGGATATCTTGAACGAGCAACTCATCAACGAGGGTAAAGAGCCTATCGTATTCGATCACGACTGTCGTGAGGGTATTTGCGGTATGTGTTCACTCTATATCAACGGTCACCCGCACGGTCCTGCTACCGGTGCAACGACTTGCCAGATCTACATGCGTCGTTTCAACGATGGCGATACCATCACTGTTGAGCCATGGCGTTCTGCCGGATTCCCGGTAATTCGCGACTTGATGGTCGATCGTTCAGCTTACGACAAGATTATGCAGGCCGGCGGTTACGTATCTATCAACACCGGTGGTGTGCCTGATGCCAACGCTACTCCCATCTCAAAAGCAATTGCAGACGAGGCCATGGATGCAGCGACTTGTATCGGTTGCGGTGCGTGTGTAGCAGCTTGTAAGAATGGTTCTGCCATGTTGTTCGTATCAGCCAAGGTAAGTCAGTTGGCCCTCCTGCCGCAAGGTAAAGTAGAGGCTGCCCGTCGTGCCAAAGCGATGTTGAGCAAGATGGATGAGCTGGGCTTCGGTAACTGTACCAACACTCGTGCCTGCGAGGCTGAGTGCCCGAAATGTGTCTCTATCAGTCACATTGCGCGCTTGAACCGCGAGTTTATCAAAGCTAAATTGAAAGACTAATCTATCGTCTATAGATTGGCGATCAAATAGAGATCCTGAAGGCTGAACTTCCCCGAGAAGTTCAGCCTTCTGCTTTTTAAACCCTTACGGAAAGGGCCTCTGCGGATAACTTATGTTAAATAAGGCACATATCTCAAATATTCTGACTACTTTTGTCGCCATGAAACGATCACTGCTGATACTCTTCGTCACCGGCTTGCTGAGCCTCTCCGCCTTCACGACGCAGGCACAGCAACAGATCCAGTCGCCTGTCAAGGGGATTGTGGTCCGGGCTTGCGTGTACAACGGCGACACCATCCCCTGCGCCGAGATGAGACAGCTCTACGTCTACGCCCCACTCCACTTCCGCAACAAACGCGCCAAGAAGCAGTTCGACCGACTGGTGCGCGATGTAAAGAAGACACTCCCCATTGCCAAACTGATTCGTGAGAAGGTGCAAGAGGCGGATGCACACTTGCAGACCATCCACGACAAGAAGGAGCGGAAAGCGTATATCAAGGAGACAGAGAAGCGACTGAAGAAAGAGTACACACCGGTGATGAAGAAACTGACCTTCTCGCAGGGTAAACTGCTGATTCGTTTGGTGGATCGCGAATGCGAACACACCTCCTACGAACTGGTAAAGACCTACATGGGCACGTTCAAAGCCATCTTCTATCAAGCCTTCGCATCGGTCCTCGGTGCCTCCCTGAAGAAAGAGTACGACCCGGAGGACCGGGACAAAGTGATTGAGCGTGTCATCGTATTGGTGGAGAACGGACAGCTATAACTCTTGGCCGTCCCCACCCCTCCCTTTATTTTTAAAACTTCATTCGTAACTGGAACTGCCAATCGCGTTTCAGATGCCCGTTAATCAACTGTTGCGAACTACCGATACTCTCCCGGTCGGCATAGCGGGTCAGTCCATACTTGGCAATGAACATCCAGTGGGCACCCAGGTTCCAGCGCGTCTGCACCGCCGTACGCAAGCCCCGGCCATAGAAAGAGGAAAAGGCAAAGGTGTTGAGCAACCCCTTCTCATACAAGCTCTGGCGACTGTCGTAACTATCGGTGTGAAAGTAGGCAGCGGTCAAGTCGATTGTACCGGGCACAAACGACGGAGCATACCCCACCGTCTGCGCCACCAGCCAACCACGGTCGGGCGACTCCTTCGTAATGAAATCCACCTGCGACCCCTCCAAAGTAGTTTTCAACAGCAGCGTTTCCATCGGTGCATAACGAAGCTGCAGGCGCACCCGTTGCTGCGTCAAAGTGCCCACCCCCTTCTGTTCCGAAAGCGTGAAATCCTTCCCCTTATTCTTATAGCGATAACGCAGCGAGAGATTCCAACGGCGGTCGGGCGCCCACTCCAGCGTGTTGCTCACCTCCAAGCCCCGCGACCCCTTCTGCGAGATCTGATAACGCAGGAAAGGAAAGTAGAACCAATCGACATAACCACTCCAAGTAACCCGCCGCAGCAGAGCACCCTCCAGCGCCAGATAAGCCCCCGTCTCATTCCGCACCCCACTCGCCTCCGAAAAGGCACTGGCATAGAGAGCAGTGTAATCCTTGCTATAGGCACGGAAGAGCGCCATCAACTGCCAGTCGGACGAGAGGCGGTAGCGGAAGCTCTGCAGGAAGGCGGTGCCACCCCCGCGACTATAAGCCGCCTCACCCGCCAACGCCCAGCGGTAGCGCGTGCAACTATAGTCGACACTGTACGCCTCAAACGCCCGTCCCCTCGGATAGTACGTTTTATAAGCCGCACTACTGGGATTCAACGGCAAGTTGAAAAAGTTATGAACAGCTGTTGCACCGATGTGAATTGCGTTACGTTCAAAAGCTATATTACAGCCATACAAGGTATTACGTATGTTATTCTTCTTGGAATCCTCCAAAGGAGTGCGATGATATCCATCGGTTTTCAACGAAGTTATGAACAGGCTGTCCACCGCTGTGGAATCAGTGGATAAGTTCGCATCCTGCCGCTGACGAGCGTAAAAGCCGGTGGCCGTGAAGTGACCCAGACGAATGGCCGTCGCCACCCCCTGCAGATAGTTGCTCTCACTGCTCGACGAGTGCTTCTTCACCCCGCCGCCATACTTACCCACATTAGAGATGGAAGTATTCTTGCCCAAGCTAAAGTCCTGATTCATCACCAACCCCTGTCCGAACGAGAGGCGATAGTTGCCGAGGGCAAGCGACTTGAGCGCACCCACCTCCTTCAACAGCAGATAGAACGAGTTGAAATCGTACCCCTTGCGCCCCTGCGCAAAGAAGGGTTCACCGGCATCCTTCTCGCCCGTCCACCCCAGATAGAGGCGGTCGGCATAGTGGTACTGATAGCGCACCGAGTGGGCGTACTTGTCGCCCAAGTATTTACGATTGGGATATTTCTCCAGAATGGAGTCGGGATAGTTTTGAAAACCCGCACGAGTGTAGAGCGGCACATCCAGTCGCGTGATGAGTTCATGCTTGCCATACTTTGCCAACGAGCGCAGCGAAGGAAAGCGCCTGCGCGACTCCTGTTGCTCGCCGATATAGATAAAGAAGGAGAAGCGCTCGATGGTAGCCTCATCCCAGCCCACCACCAGTTTCAACTCCCCGAGCGAACGCATCGGTCCGTACGAATAGAGGTAGGCTTGCAGCTCCTCCACCTGAGCCGCCGAGAGAAAAGGAAAGCGCGACAACTCCTCACGCGTCGCACGGTTCACCTCCAGCGGATGTTCGTGCCACTCGCACAACTCCTCATAAAGCAGCGCCCAGGCATCACTCCCCTCCTCCTCGTCGCTCTCCATCTCTTCCATCCACTCCTCAATCACCTGATCCCAGGTGCGCACTTGCGCCGAGGCGGGAAGAAGATCCCCCCCTACAAACAACAGCAATAAACAGAAGGAAATGCGAAAGCGCGAAGCAGATAACAGGCTTCGTCTGCGGAAATTAAGAGAAGAGAGCAAAGGATATTTCATGCGTACAAGAATCAGACTTAGTGTTTAATCATTCATGGAAACATTCCATGAGCGCCGCAAAATTACGAAATTTCCCGAATCTTAAAAGTTCCCGTTTCTTAAATTTAAAGTTCAATTCAAGAAATAGGAATTTTTACCTTGCAGCGAAGGGAGAGCAGGCAGACAGCGCATCAAAAAAGCGCCTTGCATATCGACAACCATCGACAGGCAAGGCGCTTGCTATAGCGATTGAAAAATCTTATTTCTTGGCCGTAGCATCCAGAAGAGCATTGGCACGCTCCAACGCAAGGTTGATATTGCTGCAGATATTCTCTTTACCCAGCAACTCGTTGAAGCCCGACTTCTCCAATACCTGGTAAACCTTCTCGTTGACTCCGGAGAGGACAATCGTGATGTTCTCACGCTGACTCATCGTACAGAGGTTGGAGAGGTTGTGGATACCGGTAGAGTCAATGAAAGGCACCTTACGCATACGGATGACACGCACTTTCGGACGGTCGCCCAACTCAGACATAATCTCCTCGAAACGCGTAGCGATACCGAAGAAGTAAGGACCGTTGATCTCGTACACCTCGATACCCTTGCGAATCACCAGGTGCTCCTCGTGAAGCTCCACATCCGACTCTTTGTTCGGGTCGATCTCATCCTTGATGACAGAGATTTCTGTAGTCTCCATGACACGACGCATAAAGAGCACACAGGCAATCACCAAGCCCACCTCAATAGCGATGGTCAAATCGAAGATAACCGTCAGGAAGAAGGTAATCAAGAGCACCGTCACATCCGACTTCGGGTTCTTCAGCAGCGCCTTGAAAGTACGCCATCCACTCATGTTATAAGAGACAATCACCAACACACCTGCCAAGCAAGCCATCGGGATGTATTGTGCCAACGGCATCAAGAGCAACAGAATCAGCAACAATACCACCGCGTGAATGATACCGGCTACCGGTGTCTTACCACCGTTGTTGATGTTGGTCATCGTACGGGCAATGGCACCGGTGGCAGGAATACCACCGAAGAGCGGAGCCACGATGTTGGCAGCACCCTGCGCAATCAACTCCGTGTTAGAGTCGTGGCGGTCGTTGATTACACCATCTGCCACAGTGGCTGAGAGGAGCGACTCAATGGCACCCAACACCGCAATGGTGATAGCCACCGGGAAGAGACCCTTAATTGCCTCCCAGTTGAGGGTCGGCACCTCTGCCTCAGGCAGTTCAGAATGAATCGTGAAACGGTCGCCGATGGTATCAATACATGTGATACCTCCGTAAGTCTTCATCAGATAAACCGCTACCGTCACCACCACAATCGCCACCAAAGAGCCGGGGATCTTCTTAGAGAACTTCGGCGTAATGGCAATGATAATGATGCTGACGATGCTCACCAGCGTGTTCCACCAGTTGACCGTGTCAAAATGCTGCACATACATAATCCACTTACCGATAAAGTCGCCCGGCACCTTCTCGCCGCCGAAGGTCAGTCCGAAGACATCGGCAATCTGCGTAGTGAAGATGGTCACCGCGATACCACTGGTGAAACCAACGATAATGGGATACGGAATGAACTTGATGACAGCACCCAGCTTGAAGACACCGAGCAGAATCAGGATGACACCCGCCATCAGCGTAGCCACCGTCAATCCGTCGATACCGTATTGCTGAATAATGCCGTAGATAATCACGATAAAGGCACCGGTAGGACCGCCAATCTGCACCTTGCTACCACCGAGCACGGAGATGATGAAACCCGCAACAATGGCAGTGATGATACCTTTTTCAGGGGATACTCCGGAAGCAATACCGAAGGCAATGGCCAACGGCAACGCCACGATACCCACGATGATACCGGCCATCAAATCGGCCATGAAGGTCGACTTGTCATAACTCTTGAGAGTTGAAAACAATTTAGGTTTGAATTCGAACGCTTTCATTTGTTTTTATTTGTCTTACTAAAAATTTTGTTTCGTTATTTCTTAGAGGGTGCAAAATTAGTGGTTTTTAAGAACTTGGACAAATCTTTGAGGAATAAAACGGACGGAGTGAACCGTTTTACCGTTTTTTCTGTTCTCTCATCATAAAGAATCAATGACTTTATCTAACTTATTCAATGTACGTATGATGGAAAAATCAGTCAAAGGAACGCAGACGGAGAAGAATCTGCTGAAATCTTTCGCCGGTGAGTCGCAGGCTCGTATGCGCTACACCTACTTCTCGGAAGTGGCGAAGAAAGAGGGTTACGAACAGATTTCGGCTTTCTTTATGGAGACGGCGGAGCAGGAGCGTATGCACGCCAAACGGATGTTCCGTTTCCTGGAAGGGGGCATCTTGGAGATTGAGGCGGCCTACCCGGCAGGGGTCATCGGCACCACGATGGAGAATCTGAAGGCGGCAGCAGCGGGCGAGCACGAGGAGTGGGCAGTCGACTATCCGAAGTTTGCCGACGTGGCACATGACGAGGGCTTCCCGGACATCGCCACCATGTATCGCCATATCTGCGTGGCGGAGCAAGGGCATGAACAACGCTACCTGACCCTCTTGGAGCATCTGCGCAACCAGTGGACGTTCCGTCGCGAGGAGCCGGTGCTCTGGCAGTGTCGCAAGTGCGGCTACATCCATTCGGGCAAGGAGGCGCCGCAGAAATGTCCGGCTTGCCTGCATCCGCAAGCTTATTATCAGATTAAGGAGGAGAATTATTAATTTCACTTTTCTTCATTGCTTTGTACCCGTCCCCCGCCCCTCTACGGAGGGTGTCGGGGGACTTTTTTTGAGAATTTTGAATGAAAAATTCAAATTTTCTGCTCAAAAGTTTGGAGATACAAAAAATTTACCTACCTTTGCATCCGCAATCGAGAAAGATTGCATATCTAGGAGTTTTATTTGTTTTGGTGCGTTAGTTCAGTTGGTTAGAATACATGCCTGTCACGCATGGGGTCACGGGTTCGAGTCCCGTACGCACCGCAGAAAGGTTTCGAAGTGATTCGAGACCTTTTTTTGTTTTTATACACTTCCATTAGTTAGCGCTCCGCAGACCTACAGACACAAGAAAGGGGAAGCGCCTCCTCACGAAGCACCTCCCCCGAAGTATATCACACATTCGTATCAAACACCCATCAACTTACGCATTGTATGCGGACTCTCCATGTTCATAGATATCCAAGCCCTCTTCCTCAATACGACGAGGTACGCGCAAGCCATGAATCTTGTCCAATCCCTTGAAAATGATGAATCCCATCGCGGCTGCCCAAGCACCTACCACCACGGCTCCAAAGAGCTGTGCCAGGAAGAAGTTCGGTCCGAATCCGTAGAACCATCCTTCGCTCGTAGAGAAGAGACCGGTGAGCAAGGTTCCCACAAATCCGCAAACACCGTGTACCGAAGAGGCACCCACGGGATCATCAATATGGAGCACTTTATCAATGAAATCTACAGCAAAAATCATCAACACGCCACAGATGGCACCAATCAATACGGAACCTCCGGCTGAAACACAGTCGCATCCGGCAGTGATACCCACCAAACCAGCCAAGAGACCGTTGAGGGTCAGTGAGAGCGACGGTTTACCATATCTCATCCAGCTCACCAGCAATGCCATGAAACCACCGGCACAAGCGGAGAGGTTGGTAGTAAGGAAGACGTGCGAGATGGCGATTGCATCGTCGGGCGTTGCAGCAGCCAGCTGTGAACCGGGGTTGAATCCGAACCATCCGAACCAAAGGATGAAGACACCCAACGCTGCGATGGTCAAGTTGTGACCGGGAATAGCGCGACTCTTACCGTCTTTGCCATATTTTCCGATACGCGGGCCAAGGATAGCGGCACCTACCAAAGCAATCCATCCACCTACAGAGTGAACAACCGTAGAACCTGCAAAGTCATGGAAGGTCGTTCCGAAGAGGTTCATCATAAAGGAGCCCTCTTCTCCGTTCATCAACCAACCACCACCCCAAGTCCAGTGACCGGAAACCGGATAAATCAAGACACTAATGAAAATGGTGTAAACCAAATACATGGAGAATTTGGTACGCTCAGCCATGGCACCGGAAACAATGGTTGCAGCCGTAGCGCAGAAGACTGTCTGGAAGACCAGGAAGCCCTCTGAAGGCAGATCGCCTGCATCATGGAAGGCACACTCAAACAAATGAGGCAATCCTACAAACCCTCCGTCACCGAACATCAGTCCGAAACCGATGAACCAGAAGAGCAAAGCGCCGAACATAAAGTCGACGAAGTTTTTCATCAAGATATTTGCCGTATTCTTACTGCGTGTGAAACCTGCTTCCACCAACGCAAAACCCGGCTGCATAAAGAATACCAACATCGCAGCCAACAACATCCAGACCGTGTTCAATCCACCGGCCAAGTCAGAAAGTGTATATTCGTCCATCTTTTCTATCGTTTTAAATGAAACATTGCGCGAATTCGTATCGCATTATTCTTCAATCTCTGCGTTATAGAGGGCAATATCGCCGCGCTCTCCGGTACGGATGCGGATGGCATCCTCCACGGGAATCACGAAGATTCGTCCGTCGCCAATCTCTCCGGTCTGTGCCGCCTTCACAATGGCTTGCACGGTACGCTCTACGTTCTTGTTTCGCACTACAATAGAAATCAGAATACGTTCAATGGAACTGGTGTCATACATGACGCCTCGATAAATACGTGCCTGGCGCGATTTACCAATACCTCTCACTTCGTAATAAGAAAACCACTCGATATCCGCTTCCAGGAGCGCTTCTTTCACCTCCTCGAATTTCGTCTTGCGGATGATTGCTTCAATCTTTTTCATACACTTAATTATTGTTTAATCCTTATTATTCTCTCTTTAATTGTTATCCTGAAACTCTTTTTACCTTGAACCTCTTACTATGGAACAAGAGTACCTACGAAAACATGCATTTTATCACAGATAGTATTTCTTTGTTACCTTTTAGTAATCTTTCTATTGCAAATGTATTGCATTATGTAAGCGTATGCAAGAATATTATATCTTTTTGATGTGATATTTTTCATTTGCTTTCAGATTGAAAGCAAATGATTGTATAAAATACACGAAAAGAAAGCATTTATTGGTTTTTATATTTCACAATGAAAGATAATAAGTTTATATTTTACACTTATTTCTTCCTAAAACTTAAATCAAACAACATTTTGAAAGGAGTCAATAGGGAATCAAAACATAAATTTTGAAGAAAAATGGAAAGTTCTGTGCCTAAATTATAGGAAATAAGAAAAATTGTTGTATCTTTGCATCCGTAATCGAGAAAGGTTACGAGTTTTA
>CAYSOW010000047.1:12776-15920 GCA_964432715.1 uncultured Bacteroides sp. | reverse complement strand
GCGCAGCCGAAGTCGTGCACCTGCGGTAGTAAGACCACTCCCCAACCGAAACCTTCTAATGAAAAAAACAACTAATCACTATGGCAACCCTATCTAGAAAAGAATACAACAACCTGTTCGGACCGACCGTGGGCGACAAGATTCGCCTGGGCGATACCGACCTTTACGTGGAGATTGAGAAAGACTTGCGCACCTATGGCGATGAGGTGGTGTATGGCGGTGGCAAAACCTTGCGCGACGGCATGGGATTGGCAAATACCATGACGGCGGCGGAAGGGTCACTCGACCTGGTCATCACGAACGTCACCATCCTCGACCCGGTGCTGGGCGTGGTGAAGGCCGACGTGGGCATCAAGGACGGACGCATTGCCGGCATCGGTAAATCGGGCAACCCGAACACCATGCGGGGCGTCGACCCGAACCTGGTCACGGGAGCTTCCACTGATGCCATCTCGGGCGAACATCTCATCCTCACCGCAGCCGGCATCGACGGGCACGTGCACTTCATCGCGCCTCAGCAGGCGGAGCATGCCTTGAGTAATGGCATTACGACCTTGATTGGCGGTGGCGTGGGACCCACCGATGGCACAAATGGCACCACCATCACTTCGGGTCCGTGGAACCTGGCACGTATGTTCCAGGCGGCCGAAGGACTCCCCGTGAACGTGGGTTTCATGGGCAAAGGCAACTGTTCCGTGGCGCAAAGCATCGAGGAGCAGATAGAGGCCGGCGCTTGTGCCCTGAAGATTCATGAGGACTGGGGCTCTACCCCTGCCGCCATACAGACAGCTCTGCGCGTGGCCGACAGCTACGATGTGCAGGTGGCTATCCATTCGGACACGCTCAACGAGAGTGGCTACGTGGAGGATACCATCGCTGCCATCGACGGTCGCACCATCCACACCTACCACACCGAAGGAGCCGGCGGCGGTCATGCGCCCGACTTGCTGAAGGTGGCTTCTGTGGCGAATGTCCTCCCCTCTTCCACCAACCCGACACTGCCCTTCGGCATCAACTCACAGGCGGAGTTGTTTGATATGATTATGGTGTGTCACAACCTCAACCCGAAGATTCCGTCGGATGTCTCCTTTGCGGAGAGTCGCGTCCGTCCGGAGACGCAGGCGGCCGAGAATGTGTTGCACGACCTGGGCGTACTGTCGATGGTCTCTTCTGATTCACAGGCGATGGGCCGTGTGGGCGAGAGTTTCATGCGTACCTTCCAGATGGCTTCATACATGAAGAGTGCGCGGGGCAAGCTGAAGGAGGATGCCGAAGGGAACGACAACTTCCGTGTGTTGCGCTACTTGGCGAAGATGACGCTCAACCCTGCCATCACGTATGGTATCTCGGACGTGCTTGGCTCGGTGGAGAAGGGTAAGATGGCCGACTTGGTGCTTTGGGAGCCGGCTTTCTTTGCGGCCAAACCGAAGCTGGTCATCAAGGGCGGTGTCATCAGTTGGTCGAACATGGGCGATCCGAATGCTTCGCTCCCCACGCCTCAGCCTTGCCTCTACCGTCCGATGTTCGGTGGGTTCGGAAAGGCGTTGCCGCAGAGTTGCCTCACGTTTGTGTCGCGCGCTGCCTGCGAGTTGGGACTGAAGGAGCGTTTGCACCTGAAGCGCCACCTTTATCCGGTGCGTCGCACTCGTCAGCTCACCAAGTGCCACATGCTGCACAACGGGGAGATGCCGCGTATCGACATTCATCCGGAGACTTTCGAGGTGTTGGTGAACGGGGTGCATGCCTACGTGGAACCGGCCCGCACCTTCGCCCTGAGTCAGTTGTATTGGTTTAGCTAACTTAGTACTTCTTTTTATGCCTATCTATACTGAAATTCTCGGGAATGCCCTCCACTCGTCGCACTGGCGCGAGCGGTTGCAGGGGGCGGAACTTGAGACGGTTTACCTCGATCCATGGACCGCTCAAAAGAGTCGGTTCGTGGTGACGGGCGACCGTGGAAATAGTTATCAAGTGGCTTTGCAACGCCATACGCGACTGGTCGACGGGGATATCCTCACCTTCTCGGAGCATCCGTTGCGTGCCACGATTCTGCGCTTGACGCTCCACCCCGTGCTGGTCATCGAGTTGCAGCAGTCGAACGCGCTTTCTCCGGAAGCACTCTTTCAAACGGGTGTGGAGCTGGGGCATGCCTTGGGCAACCAGCACTGGCCGGCGGTGGTGAAGGGAGCGAAGGTTTTCGTTCCGCTGACTGTCGACCGGAAGGTGATGCAGAGTGTGATGGAGACTCATCGTTTCGAACATCTCTCTTACCGCTTTCAGGAGGGCGAGGAGGTGATTCCTTTCCTGGCGCCGCACGAAATCCGTCGGCTCTTCGGAGGGGCGGAACAGCCTCATCCGGGCAAACATTGCGTAACGCACAGCTCTGCCGCTCATGAACCGTGACTTTACCTCCGCCTTGCATTGGCTGCAATTCTCGGATTCAGCCCTGCCCGTCGGTGCCTTCTCCTTCTCGAACGGCGTAGAGACTGCCGTCCACGAAGGGTTGGTGCGAACGCCGGAGGAGTTGGAGCAGCTGGTGCGTTCCGCTTTGCGGGCGATGGCTTCGCTGGAGGGTGTGGCGGCATTGGAGAGCTTTCGGTGCGTGCAAGTCATGTCATGCGTGCAGCCGAAAGAGTCACCTTCCACGGAAGAGACCTTGCAGCAGCTCCGCCGCATCGACCGGCGTCTACTTGCCTTCAAGCTCAATGAAGAGAGTCGACAGATGAGTCTGCGCATGGGAAAGAAGTGGGTGGAGCTGGGTGCTTCTCTTCTGCCGCATCCCCTACTCCAGCGCTGGAAGGAGGAGATCAGTGCGCAACGCTCGCCCGGCAATCAGGCGGTGGCACAAGGAGTGCTTTTCGCCCTTGCCGGGAATCGTGCCGAGGAGCTCTTCGCCACCCTTTGCTTCGGGGTGATGAACCAAATGACGGGAGCCGCTTTGCGCTGCATGAAGATTTCTCACTTCGAGACGCAACGCATGCTCTTCCGACTGAGCGAGGAGGTGGCGCCGCTCTACGAGGAGGTACAACCTCTCTCTCTGCACGAGATGCACAGCTTTGCGCCTCAACTCGACCTGCTGGCTTCGCTTCATGAGCAGGGGCCGCTACGCATGTTTATGAGCTGAGAACCAAGCTTAGGAACAAT
>CAYSOW010000047.1:0-12676 GCA_964432715.1 uncultured Bacteroides sp. | reverse complement strand
ATGAGCAGGGGCCGCTACGCATGTTTATGAGCTGAGAACCAAGCTTAGGAACAATCCTTAGGAACAAACCATATGAACAATCCATATGAACTAAAAAAGAATCTTTATGAGTGAAACTTGCAGAATAGGAATCGGCGGTCCGGTGGGCTCCGGCAAGACGGCATTGATTGAGGCCATTGCGCCCCGGTTGATGGCGCGGGGCGTGCGACTGCTGATTATCACGAACGATATTGTCACCACCGAAGATGCGCAACATGTGCGAAAGATGCTGAAGGGCGTGCTCTGCGAAGAGCGTATCCTCGGAGTGGAGACCGGCGCTTGTCCGCACACGGCGGTGCGGGAGGATCCTTCCATGAACCTCGCCGCAGTGGAGGAGATGGAGGCGCACTTTCCCGACACGGATGTGGTACTGATTGAATCGGGCGGCGACAACCTCACCCTCACCTTCAGTCCGGCGCTGGTGGATTTCTTCATCTATGTCATTGATGTGGCAGCGGGGGATAAGATACCGCGCAAGGACGGACCGGGCATTTCGCAGTCGGACATTCTGGTCATCAACAAGACCGACCTGGCACCTTATGTGCATGCCAGTCTGGAGGTGATGCGTGTCGACTCTGAACGGATGCGACCGGGCAAGCCTTTCCTCTTTACCAACTGCCTCACGGGCGAGGGTATCGAGGAACTGGTGGAACTGCTCTTCCGGGAGGTGCTCTTCGATTTAATCGAGAAGCGGACGGAATGAGTTCCTATATATAAATAGGTGTAAATTCCTTTTAAACGACCTCTATATGGAAAAGCATTTTTCTTCCACGAATGTGGCTGCGGCAGGTAACGACTGTCGCGAAACGCTGCCCTATCGGCAAACTCCGAAGGCGATGCCGGCGGGGGCGGTGGGGAAGCATGGCTACTTGCGGCTCGACTTTGAACGGACAGCAGACGGGCGCGACTTGCTGCGGAGCATCGACCGACGGGTACCGATTATCGTGCAACGGGCGCTCCGCTTTGACGAGGAGTGGCCCGAACTGCCCTGCGTCTATATCCTCTCTTCGGGAGGGCCTTATGTGGATGGCGACCGCTACGAACAGCACTTCAGGATGCGGAAGGGGGCGAGCGCTTTCATCTCCACCGGGGCAGCTACCAAGGTGGCGGAGATGCGCTACAACCATGCCGCCCTGCATCAGACCATTACGCTGGAAGAGGAGTCTTATCTGGAGGTACTTCCGGAACCCCTCATCCCCTGTCGCCACAGTCGTTTCCTCTCGCGCACGGAGCTGACTGTCGCTCCCTCGGCCACCCTCTGCTTTGCGGAGATTTTCAGTGGCGGTAGGAAGCATGCGCAACTGCCGGAGCACTTTGCGTACGACTTGCTCTCGGTGAGCACCACCGGCCGACGTCCCGACGGCACCTTGCTCTTCGCCGACAAGCTGCTGGTGGAACCGGCGCGACACTCACCGCAGCAACTCGGTCTGCTGGGAACGTACGAGGTCTTTGCGCATGTCATCGTGCTCACCCCTCCGGAATCGGCAGAGCGGCTCTATGCCCTGACGCGCGCCGGAATAGACATTCCCCACGGCATCGCCACCGCTGTCAGTCGCCTGCCCCATCGCAGCGGACTGATGTTTAAGGTGCTCGGCAGGGAGAACGAGCCGGTGAAACGACGGGTGCGTGCCTTCTGCTCCGATGTGCGTTGGGTCGTGAAGGGACGTCGAATGCCGGAGGAGTTCCCTTGGAGGTAATTCCAGTCGACCATCTGTGGAGGTGTATTCTCTTGAAGAAACAGCCAACTTTTAAATGAACCAATCATCCTAAAACCATCAACACCATGAATCAAGCAATCAATCCTCCCAAGAGAACCCCCTTAGGCGCCATCCGTGCCACCTTGCGCGGTGGCGGGCAGGTGATGTTTCAGGGGAATGCCCTCACCGGTGCCCTCTTCCTGGCCGGCATTTTCTGGGGTTCCTACTGCCATCACACCCCCGCCGTGGCTTGGGGCGCGGTGGTCGGTCTCGTCACCGCCACTACCACCGGGCGACTCATGCATCTGCCGGAGCAGGACGGGGACGAAGGGATGTGGGGTTTCAACGGCATCCTTGTGGGATGCGCCTTCCCCAGTTTTCTGAGTAACACGCCGCTGATGTGGGCACTGCTCATCTTCTGTGCCGCACTCTCCACTTGGCTGCGCACCGGTTTCAACCGGATGATGGCGCCGTGGAAAATCAACTCGCTCACCTTTCCCTTCATCTTCGCCACGTGGATCTTCTTCTTTGCCGCACAACTGCTGCACGGCATGCATCCCGAGGGACTGATTCCGACGGAGCCCACCGACTTGGTGCTCCATTCGCTCAGTCTCCACCCACTGGCCCTGCTGGAGTACACACTGAAAGGCATTGCGCAGGTGTTCCTCATCAACTCGTGGGTCACCGGACTGCTCTTTCTGATTGGACTTTGGGTCTGTAGCGGGCGTGCGGCTCTTTGGGCGTTCCTCGGCGCCCTGCTCGGCACACTGGTGGCCATCCTCCTTGGTGCCCCCGGTCAGGACATTGCCAACGGGCTCTATGGTTATGCCCCTGTGCTCACCGCCATCGCCCTCGGTGCCACCTTCTATAAGATGAACCACCGCTCCGTGCTTTGGGCGCTCATCGGCACCGTGACCACCGTCTTCGTGCAGGCAGCGAGTAACGCACTGATGATGCAGCTGGGCATCCCCACTTTCACCGTTGCCTTCTGCCTCACCACCTGGCTCTTCCTGCTTCCGCTCTATCGGCTCGATGAGCGCGACCCCGACCACTCGTCCTGGCATCGAACGAGGAAGAAGAAAACGGGAGTAGAGTCTAAATGATAACCTTATAGCACCATTCCATCCACCTAAAGAACAACGAAATATGCATTTATCCGACGCTTTTATCTCGCCCCCGGTGGCAGGCGTGTTTGCCGTGCTCTCCGCCATCCCCTTGGTCATGGCCCTGCGAAAGGTGCGCCAAGACCCCACCACCGACATCCCGCTGATGGGAGTCATGGGCGCCTTTGTCTTTGCCATTCAGATGATTAACTTCTCGCTGCCGGGCACCGGTTCGAGCGGTCACCTCACGGGAGGCATCCTGCTGGCCGCCCTGCTCGGTCCGCTACGGGGCTATCTGGTGATGACCTCCATCCTGATTATCCAATGTCTGCTCTTTGCCGACGGGGGACTGATGGCGCTGGGTTGCAACCTGTTTAATATGGGGGTCTGCACCTGCCTCATCGCCTACCCGCTCTTCTTCGCCCCTTGGAAACAGGAGCTGTTGCGACTTCAGGGGAAGAAGCGGTGGGCGCGTTGCACCCTGCTGAGCCTCTTCACCTGCGCCGCCGGAGCTGTCATCGGTGCCTTCTTTGTGACACTGGAGACGGAGTGGTCGGGCATCACGGAGTGGCCCTTCTCCACCTTTCTGATGTTTATGGTCTCCATCCACCTCCTCATCGGCTTGGTGGAAGGTTTCGCCACAGCCGCCTTGCTCTGCTTCTTGCTGCGTTTCAAGCCGGAGTTGCTGCAAAAAGGAGGCTACCAAGGTCGGTGTCTCTTCGGAAGCTGTACTTCTAAAAGCGCCCCGACGCCTTCGGAGGATGATGAAGAGGAAGAGGCACTCGCGGAAGAGTCGAACGAAGGGGGAAAAGCGGGGAATATTCCCGGTAAAGGGATTCCCGGGGAGCAAGGAGAAAGGACTGATAGTGAGGACGAAGGGATGAATGAGGAAGGAAAGAGCCGACAGACCGTCCGGTTCCGTCCGACTGTTGTCATCCTCGTTCTGGCCCTGCTGTTCAGCCTCAGCGCCCAATTCATCGCCTCCGAACTACCGGACGGTCTGGAGTGGTCGGTGGAGCGCATGGAAAGCATCAGCGGAGCAGGGACGGAAGCGATGGAGGAGATTCATACCGGGATGATGGCACGGGTGCAACGCATCACCGCCTTGATGCCCGACTATGAAGGCGCGTTGGCGGGACTCACCGGATCGCTCTGCGTACTCACCGCCGTCTGCCTCAGCGGCTACGGATTACGAAAAGAGCCGGCGCCATGACACGATTGGATAAAGCTTTACAACTATTGAACCAATGGGAAGGGGCGCCTGCCGAGGAGAGGTTCCCATACTCGCTTCCCCCTCGAATCAAGGTGGGCGTTACCCTTCTCTTCCTGCTCGCCGTCTTGTCGGTCCCCATGCGCTCACCGGGAGGACTCCATTGGTTCTTTGTCTACCCCGTGGTCACCCTGCTGCAAAGTGGCATTCCCCGCGGACGCTTCTGGCTACAGTCGCTCACCGTGGTCCCGCTGTTGCTCTGCATCGGACTGCCCAATCTGTTCTATCACGACGGTTGGGTGTTGCTCTACTCGCTGCTCCTCCGCGGATTGCTCTGCTTTCAGGCATTGCTGTTGCTGATACAGACCACCGGCTTCTATCCGCTCTGCCGCAGCATGGGGCAAGGGCGCCTCGTCGGGCTCCTGGCTACGCAGTGCTTGCTGGTCTACCGCTACATCGGTGTGCTGCTGAAGGAGGTTCAACGCATGCTGCGCGCCTATCGGGCCCGCAGTTACGGCCGCCGCTCGATACCGGTGCGCCAATGGGGGGCGATGACGGGCCACCTGCTGCTGCGCTCCCTGGAACGTTCGGAACGCATCCATCGTGCCATGAAGGCCCGCGGTTTTCAAGGAACCTTCCCGGCACCCCCTGCCCCACGCATCCGTCCGAAGGAGTGGCTCTACCTCTTCGGTTGGGGAGCGGCCTTTCTCTTTCTCCGAATGATACAGTAATCACCTCCATCAAATAATCCACCCATGAAAACGACCCATCAGCCCACCACCCCCATCCTCTCTTTCCGGGAGGTGCACCATGCCTACCCCAACGGACGAATGGCCCTGCGCGGCATCACCTTCGACCTCTATCCCGGGGAGCGTGTGGCGCTTGTCGGGGGCAACGGAGCGGGAAAGTCCACCCTGCTGCTCCACACCAACGGACTGCTTTACCCCTCGAAAGGGAGCATTCATGTGGACAGTCTCCCGCTGGAGCCCCGCAATGAAGCCGCCATCCGTCGCCGCGTGGGGATGGTCTTTCAGGAATCCGAGGACCAGCTCTTCCTGCCCACTGTGGAAGAAGATGTTGCCTTCGGTCCCCGCAACATGCAGCTCCCCGACGTGCTGGTGGAGCGACGTGTCAACCTGGCTTTGCATCGCGTGGGCATCTCCGCCCTGCGCCATCGCTCGTCGTTCCAACTCTCGGGAGGCGAGAAACGTTGTGCCGCCATTGCCACCGTGCTCTCCATGTCGCCCTCGCTGTTGGTGATGGATGAACCTACTGCCGGACTGGATGCGCAGGCACGCCGACGCATTCTGCAGTTGCTGCGCCAACTTCCCTGCACGCTGCTTCTCGCCACGCACGATTTGGAGCTGGCGCGGGAACTCTGTCCGCGCACCTTGTGGCTGCACGAAGGCACCCTGTTGCAGGATGCCGCCACGCAGACGTTGCTCCGCGAGGGGTTCCACACTGCTCATTCCAGTCATTAAAATCACCTGCTCACACGCATTCAAACCGTCATCAAGCATTCACGCCATGAAAAAGAAAACTGAAAATAACAACGACCGATTGATAGACCATCCGCTCCACCTGATGGTGCTATTCTTCTCCTTCCTGCTCATCGTTTATATCTCCATCGACACCTTCCACGGCGTCGCCTATTACCGACAGGTAGAGTTCCTCGACTTCCAATGCTGGGTCTGTCTGCTCTTCCTGCTCGACTTCTTTTGGGAGTGGCGAAAAGCTCCGCGAAAGTGGCACTACCTCCGCACGCACTTCCTCTTCCTGCTCGTCTCCATCCCCTACCTCACCATCCTGCGACTCACCCATTGGGAGTTGCCGGACGACTGGAGTTACCTGATTCGCTTCGCCCCCTTGGTGCGTGGCGGATATGCCCTGGCCCTGCTGGTAGGCAGCTTCACGAGCAGTCGCACCACCACCCTCTTCTATAGCTACCTCACCATCCTTGCCTCCGCCATCTACTTCGTCAGTCTGGTGTTCTACAACGCCGAGCTGCACGTCAACCCCGACCTCCACTCCTACCCCGAGGCACTCTGGTGGGCCTGCATGGACGTCACCACCATCGGCTCCAACATCATTGCCGTCACTCCCGTGGGACGCCTCGTCTCCTTCCTCCTCGTGGCGATGGGTGTCATGATGTTCCCCATCTTCACCGTCTTCATCACGCACGAAGTGGAACGACGCAAGCGCAAAGAACGAAAAAAGTCTGAAGAGAAGGAGCCTGCCGCTTGAGCAGGTTCCTTTCTTCAGACTTCATCTATATTTTATCTCATGTTTGTTTACGGACGACCGCCGCCAAAGCCTCCACCGAAGCCGCCTCGACCACCGCCGAAACCGCCACGACCACCGCCTTCACCTCCGGGAGGGGGACCGCCGGCACCATCCGCTCCGGGAGGAGGTCCGTCGAATCCTTCACGACGTGCGTTACGCATGCGCTCGCGTGCCTTCTTATCACCGAAGACATTCAACTTGTAGGTGAAGTGAAGCATGCAATAGCTGTTGATGGAGTTATACTCCACATCGCTACGCATCGTAGCTGAGATGGTGCGACTGATGTTGCTCTGCTGATGCAAGATATCGAACACCTGCAGGCTCACGGTTGCCGCATTGCCTTTCAGGAAGCTCTGAGAAATCTGCGCATTCCAAAGCAGCTCGTCCTTGTTCATGGAAGCATCGCTATAACCGCGACGGCAGCTGTTGGAGAGCGAAGTGGAGAACGACATGTTCCAGGTGAAGCGTACATTCGTATCAAATCCGTACGAGAAGTTGTACACATCCTGGTTGTTGCTCGACTGCATCGAGTTGCGCATATGCGTATAGTCAATGCTACCGTTCAAACCGAAGTCGAAGTAGTCGGAACGATATCCACCGTTCAGGCGCTCACCCAACTTCATGGAACGCGTGGTACTCTTGGAAGCATCCACCTTACTGTTCTGCGAGAAGTAAGAAACGTAGTTGTTATAGCTACCCGTAGTAAAGGCGCTATAGGTGTATTTCTTATTCTTCTTCAGCGTAGAGTTGTAGCCGAACATCGCCGAAGCGTCCCAGTTACCGTTGATATTCTCGGGCTGCGTCACGCGTCCACCGGTCTCCGAGTTGTAAGTCACCTTGTTGCTGATGCTGTTCAGCGTGTGACTGAAGTCCATGTTGGCGATGATACCCGTCTGGCTCTCCACATTGTAGGTATTGAAGTTGGCACGCAACGTATTGGTGAACGACGGTTTCAAGCCCGGGTTACCCTTAGAGATATTCAGCGGGTCCGAGTTATCCGTCACATCCAGCAAGTCGGTCATACTCGGCTGACTCGTAGAGCCACGGTAGTTGATGCGCAAATTGGTCTGTTTCGAGAAACGATAGCGGAAGTCGAGGGTCGGCGTGATGTTCGTCACATTACGTGTCACCAGCGTATCCACAACACCCTTCTTGTAGCTCATCTCCGATTTCTGCGGCATCACCGTTGCACCGAAGTTCAAGCGATATTTCGACTGATTGATGCGTACCATCAAAGCCATCTCGTGGATATAGTTCTTATACTCCGCAAACTGACTCTGGTCGGCATCCAGGCGCTCGGCACTGTTGTAGCCGCTCGGCAAGTTGCCCAGACTCAACGTCGGGATATCCATGTCGCTCAAATCATACGTAGAGCGGTCACTCTTCGAGTATTTATACTGATACTTATAGCTAAACTGCAGGAACGTCTTCTTATTGAAAATCGGCTCACTGTAAGTCAACTGTCCCGTATAGTTCCAGTTCTTGGTCGGCGTGTAGGTGTAACGCACAATGTGCTGGTCGTCACCGCTCAGCTGTGCATACTCGATGTCCGACTGAGAAGCCGATTTGCTCTTGTTGTTCGAATAGCCTGCCGAACCGCGGAACGTCACGTTACGACCGTTGCTACCCAGCTTACGGTTCACCTGCAACGTACCGTTCAACGAAGAAGAGTGCGCATCGCTCTGCGAGAGACGCGTCTGACTGTTGACCAGGATATCCGCCAAGCGAGTATCCTTCAGCTCCGCCAACGGGTCAGTGATACCATCCTTGTAAGGATCGTCATTGAAAGTGGCCGACTGACTGTTGGAGTCGCCATCCGAAGTGCTATAGGTGAACGACGGACGGAACAAGATGTTCGTCATGCTGTCCGGCTTCCACTCCAGGCGGAAATCACCACGCACGTTACTGCTGCGGCTCAAGCTGCTGCTCAGCGAGTTCGAGTAAGAGTTACCCGACTCCAGGAAAGTCTCCGAAGCCGTCTTCGTCTTCGAGTCATTCTTATTATTTGAATAGTTGACGTTACCGCCCACTTCCACCTTATTCTTATCCACGGCAAAGTTCACGCCGCCCGTCTTGTCGGTACGCAGTCCGCCGGCACCGCCTCTCGGGCCACCGCCACGACGACTGAAACCAGGGTCGCCCGTGTTACCGATAGAACCGATGAGCGAAGTCTGCACGCCATCCTCAAAGCGATTCAGCATCAGCTTCTCCGAGTAGCGGCTCTTCGTGCCCACACCGGCATCCAGGTTACCAAACCAACCCTTGTCCATGCCCTTCTTCACCGTCAAGTCGAGCACCATCTCCTCCTCGCCGTCATCGATACCCGTGACGCGCGCCAAGTCCGACTTGCGCTCATAAGCCTTGATCTTATCCACCATATCGGCCGGGACATTCTTCATAGAAATCTCCGTGTTATCCCCGAAGAACTCCTTACCCTTCATCAAGATCTTCTTCACCGACTTACCGTTCACCTTGATATTACCGTCGTCGTCCACTTCGGCACCCGGCAAACGTTTCACCAGTTCCTCCAGCATCGCCCCTTCCTGCACGCGGTAGGCCGAGCTATTGTAGACCATTGTATCCTCCACCATAGATACAGGCGGCACCTCCGCCGTCACCACCGTCTCCTTCATCAGGATGGCATCGTCTTTCAACGTCAGACGCCCCACCTGCACAGAGGGTTGAGAAGCAGAGAGTTGGATATTCTTCCACTGAGTGGAATAGCCTACAAAAGAGAGTTTCAGGAGGTAGCGTCCCGGTTTCACTTTAGGAAGAGAGAGACGAAACTGACCGTTGGCATCCGTCACGTTACCCCCCACGTATGCGCTGTCCGGTAAAGAGAGCAGCTGCACAGTGGCTTGTTCCACAGAATGCCCGGTTTTTGCTTCGACCACAGAACCGGATACGTCGACTTTAAATTCTTGCGCACGAGCGAGCAAAGTGGTCGCTCCCAACGCAAAAAGAAGGATGATTCGTTTCATGTTATCTATATATTCTTAACTTATTTCATTGATTGTTTGCAACCGTTTGACAGTTTGCGTATGCAAAGGTTTAAAAACATTTCCGAAACAAGCCCATCCTATCGACATTCTCCCGTTTTTTATAGACAAAACAATCCTCGTCAGAACATTACAAGAACCTTCTGACGAGGATGAGGAGGAGATAGGAATGTCATTCAGACAATCCGGTCCATACAGATTAGAGATTCTGAGCCCCTTGTTGTCGTATTGCCTTCGAATTCTCCAAGTTAGCCTTTATATCACTATCCATCTTCATTTTAACGATGAACTTGGCAATCAACCAAACGACGAAGAATCCCAAAGCTGTTGAGAAGTTGAAGAGATACCATACCAACAATGCGATAGGCCACAACCATTTCACAATCGTCTTGATTTTCTCTCTACCATTAGTGTAATCCACATCCTCCTGATCCACAGGATAACTACAAGATGTATTTTTACCCAAACCATCCATCAAGAAATAGTAACGATTTCCTTTGTAGTTATAATACACAAACCAGAACGGAGCAAGCACATACTCACCCTTTGTTGCTAATTGGAAACTGGACGATGCACGGAAGTTGCGGATTTCCTGTTTGCCAATCTGATTCAACGCAGCATCCCGCGCCGTACGGTCAACAAGATCCTTACCATGTTTCTGCCAAACGATGCCAGCATCGGCATTCATCGGGATAGTGACAAGATTCTCATCCTCGGGACTCAACAGAGAGCCATCAAATGCACGAGAGCACATCACCTCATACGGGAATTGATAAGTAAACTCACGCAACTCCTCGGGCAAATCATCACTTCCCTCATTGGCAAGGCAAAGGAAGGCAAAATTGCCGGCAGCGTTTCCATTCTGAGGTCTCCATTTCTTCACATCTCTCGTTGACACAGAATTACTACCCACTTTCACCTCTTGATCTTGATACGAAGATTCACAACTCCAAGCAGCGTTGTAACTTCCCTCGTACAAATACATCGGTAAATAAGCGCGGAACACATTATCCGTATTAATTCCCGCAAACACATTCTTGTCTACATAATCCGTGTTAACCAAGGTATTCACCAATGCTTTTTCAAAATCACTCTCGTCAGAAGAGAACGGAATGATTCTTTCAGGCATTTGCATATCCTTACTCTCAACCATAGGATTCTTTATCACGGAGCCACAACTCGGGCAAGTGACACTGTTGCTAAATCTACTATACTTCGATATCTGTCTACGACAGTTAGGGCACTGCAGCGTCTGCAGTTTTAATACTTCAGCCATTTTAATATTACATTTAAGGGTTAATAGTTGCGAATGTTTTTCAATCTCGAATTCCTTCGGGCAACGAGTTGCCTAACTTGCGATGCGGTAGTGACAACAGCGGACATATCTCCTGAAGAGGCATAGCCACGCATCAATACCAAAGAGGAAGTGATTTCATTCTCTATATCCTGCACTTCCGGTGTACTACGCAAAGGACTGGCTTTGATATCGTCATAACATCTCATTACGACTTTATAAACCGACGGGTCCTTTTTCACCATCAAACAGACATCTTCAGCCTCAGCCAACATCGAACGAATATTGTCCGACTCATTGCTCTGCTGCTTCAGCGCTTCTTGAGTAGAATCGTTCGCCATCACACTACTAAGGAGTACGATAATATAGATGCCTAACAGAACAACCTGAAGCACGATGGGGAGTGTAGGAGTATCCAACTCCCAGAACAAAAAGGTCATACCCACGATGAGTTCTGCAACAAAGTAGAACGTACCTATCAGATATAAGGTATCTGACAACACCTTTACCCCCTTCTCCTTTGGAGCACACAAGGGAATCAAGAATAGAGCGAGATACCCCACATTAAGTCCGATGAGTGCAGACCAAACAGAAGCCACGCATTGTTCCGTGTCACGAAACAAGAAAAAACAGCCGTCCAAAAGGAGGATGAATATCAGCGCAATGATAGTCTTTAAGACATACTTCTTCATAGTATATTTCTTATTAGTGATTAAATCCGATTCATCATCTCAGTGATTTTAGCATTATACTGTTCCTGAGTAATCAGACCCAACACTGCCATTTGTTTCAATTTATATTGTTCTTCGGTAATCAGCCCCTCATTCAACAATTGCTTACATTGAGCTAACTCCTCTTCTTGCTTCGACTTTTGAGGTGCTTGTTGTCCTCCGAAAGCACTCTGCGTGATATTACCAAAAGCATTCACGGCACCCATTGCCATACCGATACCGGCGCCCACGCCCGCAACGCCACCGGCACCAGGGTTGTTTGCCACATCCTTAAGAATTTCCATGCCTTTGATGGTCTGATAAGTTTCACCATACACGTTATAGGCAGCCACATCTCCTTGCGCCTGCTGTACCTTCGCTCTGGATTCAGCAAGTGCTTGCGTAGCCTTTGTTACCGCCTCAGCTCTACGTTCATCCTCCTCTATTTCAATATTGGTAATGAAATACTCTTTCAGCTCAAGTCCGTAATCATCCAGCAGCTCCTGCATCTCCGGTTTCAGCCCGTCCGCCAATTCCTTCTTTATACTATTCAGTGCAAGAATACTTTGACTTTTAGTCATCTCACCCAAATGCTGAGCCACGATATCGGTTAAACGAGAAGAAATTTGTCCGTTGAAATAATCAATCAGTTCCTTATCTGTATAAGAATACTGGTTACCCATTACTTTCTCAACGAACTTTGGTATGTTATTGAACGTGACACGATATTCTCCAAATCCTCGTGCAGTGGTAGGACACAAGAACCAATTATCTTGATACTGAATACCGTTTGCAGTACCCCAAGGTATATTCACCTCAGTAGTTCGAACATAGAAAATACGGCAATGGAAGGTTGACATACCACCGGTAATCATATTCCGAAGACGACTTAAGAACGGATAGTTCTCTGTCGAAAGTTCGTGTCGTCCATTTGACAAGACGCCAACGATCTCACCATTATTCACAAACAAAGCTTCCTCACCGGGATTTACAGTAATGACTGTTCCCGTATTGAAGTCCTCCTGAGGAGCGCGATGAATTAACAAACTACTTTCAGATCCATCGTTTTGCAAGCTCTCTCGAATATTCTTGCTACCACCGGCAAAATTGTATTCATTTGTATTTTTATGAAACAAGCTCATAGCATTGATTTTAAAGTTTTCAATTTATTTGGCACAAATGTAACCAAAGAGATACTTTTTACCCCCCCCGATAGTTAAATAGCGTTAATGATATAAAATATTTTAAATAATAGGAATTAATTCGTTGAGCCGTTGCTGCCTTACTTTTTGGAAAACGCAGTAATTTAGGGGTCAAAATTTAAGGAAAACGCAGTAAATG
>CAYSOW010000046.1:11147-15967 GCA_964432715.1 uncultured Bacteroides sp. | reverse complement strand
CCCTCGCCGAACATCTCTTTGTGATACTCGTTGTAGATGATATCCTCTGTCAATGAGTCATCACGCAAAGATGTCAAACCGCGAGAAGTGATTTCTGCATTAAAATATTTCAACGCTTTATCATAATCACTATTCAAGTATGCCTCCGCAGCAATCAGATACATTTCAGAAACGTGCATCACAGTAATACCCTCAATCAGAGTCTCTGAAGTGGACGGTTTCGTTTTGTTCGCGGCTTTATAGTAGTTAACCAATTTCAAGAAACGAGCCGAAGACTTAGAAGTTGTTCTCTCAAAGTGATTCTTTCTGTAATCCTGAGAAGCAGACACATTGTCCAATTTATACAAGGCATCCCAAGGGAGCATATGAGTGGTACCTGAATTATCATCATATGGACCGAATGAATAGAAAGAGGTATTCTCATAGAGGTACGGTTCTACCAAATCATAATAGGTATTTGAATAGATACCGAAGATGGTTTCCTTCGGAGATAGATAACCGGCCAGATAATCCTGCACCTCTGTTTCATCCACCAAGGGGAAAGCACCGCTATTGATGACTTTCTCAGCATAAACACCGGCCTTCGCCAAATCGCCCTTCATCCAGTAAACACGAGCCAACAACGCACGAACTGCGTAAACGTTCATGTGAGTTTCACGATAGTTCTCAAATTTGTAATACTGCGTATTGTCGTGCGGATAAACGATTTTGTTCTCCTCTTCGCTCAGCAACTGCTCAGCCTCCAAGAGGTCGGCAATGAGATACTCATAATCTTTAGCAACCGTAGAGAACTCAGTTACCTTAAAAGAGTATTTCGTTACATAAGGAATACCTGTTTTTGTCTGATCCGTAGAAGCGAACAAACGCAAGAGGTCGAAGTGCAACAAAGCACGAATACCCAACATCTCACCTTTATACAAATTGTAACGCTTCAAAGAGGATTCAGATTCATCTTCCAACTGCTCCAAAATGTTATTGGCATAACCAATTACCTGATAAGCAGCCGTCCAAATATTTCCAAACTCAGTCTGCAAATTATCGTTACCCGAGTAGTTATACTTAGCCAAGTCCACCATATTAGTATTGGTAGAATACAGGTTTTGTGCCAACACCTCAGGGACACACCAAGTTAAGTCCTTTCCATATAAAGATGAAGAGGGAAGCATTCCGTAGACGCCATAAATGGCATCTTCGAAACCCGTCTCGTCCGAGAATAAATCACTCTCCAGCTTCTCCGCTTTCGGGCGAACGTCCAGGAAGCTATCGCAAGAGGTGACGGTCAATGCCAATGCACAACCCAATAATATATGTATTGCTTTCATTGTTACTGATTTCTATGATTAAAAGATAACACTAAATGATAAGTTCACACTACGGCTATAGGGATAAGAAGTTCCGCGCTCATACTTAGAAGAGTTGAAGCGGAGCAAGTCCTCAGCACCCAATGAAACGTAAGTCTTTTGCAATCCAATGTATTTGTTCCATTTCTCAGGAAGGTTGTACTGCAAAGAGAGGTTAGAGAGCCACAACTCATCGTCATCCTCTACGAAACGGTCAGAGTAGACACTGCTGGTACCACCGGTAATGCTGATAGCCAAATAAGGCACTACATCACCCGGTTGTTTCCAACGTTCGGTAAAGGCACGTTTGTCGGCATTCTGTTGCGGGTTGATACCCTCTACTTTACTTCTACGAGTAGAGTTGAACACCTGACCACCATAACGATATGAGAAGTTGACATTCAATGACCAGTTCTTGTAAGAAACCAAAGAAGAGATACTTCCCTGAAGTGTCGGGTTGGTATCACCGCAAGACACCTGATCTTCTGCATTATAAGTATAGGTGTAAGCACCATCTTTCGTAATGAAGATTTCTTTACCTGAAGCAGGGTCAATACCGGCTGAACGAACAGCGTAGATAGCTGTAGGAGATTCACCCTCACGATACTGTGTAGAAGGAGTAGAACTTGCTTTCAAAGAATTCTCCTCGTTCAAACGTTTCAAGGCATCAGAAATGTTTTTGATGGTAGTTTTAGAGTGTTGACCGTTCACGGTAGCCGTCCACATCCAGTCTTTCGTCTCAATCATCTTGCCCCATACAGAGAACTCATAACCATTGCTCTCCTGCTTACCCATGTTGTACTTCACAGAAGTCGCACCGGCAGAAGGCGGCAAAGAGATATCAATCAACATATCGTCAGTCACCTCGTTATAGAAATCGAAGTTTACATTCAAACGGTTTTTCAAGAACTCAGAAGTCAAACCAACATTCAGTTTCTTGGTGGTCTGCCATTTCAAATCAGGATTAGACATGGCATAAGGGATAGCACCTACACCGGTGTAGTGAATAGCGTTTGAAGTATAGTAGTACGTAGTCATGGCCTGGTAAGCATTGAACTTCACGCTACCGGTGTAACCGTAGCTGGCACGAAGTTTCAACGTATTAACCCAACCCAACTTCTTGATAAACTCCTCGTTATGGAGGTTCCATCCGGCACCTACTGACCAGAACGGTGCGTAACGGTTGTTCTCACCAAACTTAGAAGAACCGGAAATACGATAAGAACCATCAACAATATAACGGTTTCTATAGATAAAGTTGGCTGCAGCGAATGCACCGACGCTGGTAGAGAGTGATTCGCTACCACCCGGCATTGAAGAAGTAGAGTATGCAGAAGCATAAGCGATATCCGACAAATCATCCGACAAGAAGCCGCTGGCTGTCAAATAACGAGAGTAGCTATCGCTCTTCTTGATTTCACCACCCAAGTTCAAAGTCAACATGGTACCTTTGTCATCAAACTTATTGATCCAGTTACCCACCAACTTAGCCGACCAATCGGTAGAACCGGTGTTACCCAACTGATAGTAACCCTTCTTGGTTAAATCGGTTGTATTGACATATGTATTTGAATCCGGAGACTTAAACTCATCGCTGGTACCGCGAGAAGTAGAGTAAGCCACCTGACCGGTTACATAGAGAGTCGGTTGGAAATCATAACGACCGTCCAAAGAGATTGACTGTGTACGCGTCTGGCTCTTGCTGAAGCTGCTCAAAGAAGCCTCGTACAAGGGGTTATTCTCACCATAAGAAAGTGATTTACGCAAATTGCCCATCTCATCGTATGGAGAATCGTACGGGTTGGCTGCTACATAGCTGGAGAAACTACCATATTTAGAATCGCGGGTATCTACCTGATCATGAGAAGCACGCAATGTCAACGTCAGTTTCTTCACTGCACGATAAGTAAGGCTAACATTCATTCCATAAGTATTACGAGCATCGTCCTTCATAACACCATCCGTCAATCCGTAGCTACCGGTTACGTTGTATTCCAAACCTGCGCCACGACCGGTTACTGACATAGAGTGTTTCTGAGAGAAACTGTTACGTACCGGTTTAGAGATCCAGTCAACATCTACACCCTGGCTCACCAAAGCCAATTTATCATAGTAAGACTGATCCAAAGAACCGGTGGTAGAATCATACAAACCTGCCAAACGCTCCAGTTCCAGTTTCTGAGCAGAATCACACAACTTGTAACTGCTCAAATCAGCAAAGCTGAAAGACGGAGTAAAGGTGTAACGAACACGTACCGGTGCCTGACTTACACGTTTACGTTCGATGATGATAACACCGTTGGCAGCGTTCTCACCGTAGAGTGCAGAAGCCGAAGCATCCTTCAATACATCTACACGCTCAATATCCTGCATATCCAAGTCGTACAGAGCAGTCAATGTGCTCTCTACGCCATCAATCACAATCAACGGAGAGTTCAATCCGGTTTCACCGCTGGTAGAAAGAGAGGTCGTACTACGAATTACCAAGTCTGGAATGTTGTTCGGGTTAGAGCCCATTGCATTATCCTTGGTGATAGTCATAGCAGGATCCAATGTAGCCAAAGCCTGGAACAAGTTGGTAGGAGACACGCTCAGCAACTCTTCCGATTTATAGCTCTTAGCCGCACCGGTGAAAGTCTGTTTCTGACGAGTAAAGAAACCGTTGACTACGACCTCTTCCATGGCATTGCTATCCTCCACCATGCGAATGTTCATCGCTTTGTTGGTAGACGGAGTCAAAACGACATCCTTGTAACCTACGAAAGTGAAACGCAACTGCGAGCCACTCGGTACGTTCAAGGTAAACTCACCATCCATGTCGGTTGTCACACCGGTTACCACTTGCTTGTTCTTAATGACAGCGACATTCACTCCCACCATCGGGACGTTGTCGGCATCTACCACCTTACCGGTTACCTGTCCGCCATTGTTCACCACCTTCGTGATTACAATAGAACCATCTTTCATGGTAGCGGTTAAGGAAGTTCCCTGCAAGCAGAGGTCCACAGCCTCTTTGGCTGAAAGGTCTTTCACTGACAGGGTAATACCGTTCACACTGTTCACGGCATCCACCTTGTAGATTAACTTCAAACCGGACTGTTCCTTAATGGAGGACAATACGGTCTCCAAATTCGCATTCTTCACCTGCAATGTCACTTTCCTACCTTGTGCGTAGAGCATCGTGCCCCCGGCCAAGAAGAACAAAGCGACAAATAGAAGCGCTTTCTTGCGAATACCGCCCAACGGACCCGTTGCACGGTTGGTTTGCTGCATGTTCATCATTTGTAAAATAAAAATAAATTAAAACTCAGATTACATCTCTCATGTCATATTTTAGTATATCAATTTTCCTATTGATATCAGTTATCCACCTACATTATACATATAGTTAAAGCCATTTAGTCTTTAGCAGAAAACTCACACACTGATAGGGTAAGGTAAAACGAAAAAGGGATTTTATACTCTCTTCGATTTAGGTTA
>CAYSOW010000046.1:0-11047 GCA_964432715.1 uncultured Bacteroides sp. | reverse complement strand
TGATAGGGTAAGGTAAAACGAAAAAGGGATTTTATACTCTCTTCGATTTAGGTTACGAAATCATTTTTACAATTCGGGTACAAATATAAACATAAATTCAAAAAAAGCCATCTATTAGTGAAAGAATCTTATCATTCTTCCCTAATAGATGGCCATTTTCTTATCTTTTTGCACATTTAGGTGCTAAATTCCATTTATTGCTGCATCAAATAAGCTTTAAAAGCACTAAACTCTTTACTCATTTCCACGCTCTGTTTTGTTCCCTTCATGAAAGCTTGCAACTTTTCGGGAATCGCAACAGGTGCCTGGATGATGCCCTCCACCGTGTCGCGGAATTTCGCAGGATGAGCCGTTTCCAAGAAGACGCCCACTTCTCCTGCCTGCAGTCCCTCGCTCAGGGCTCGACAGCCACAAGCACCGTGCGGATCAAGCAAATAGCCCGTTTCTTGGTAGATAGCACGTACCGTTTCACGAATCTCCTCGTCGGTGTATGTTGTACCGGAGATATTCGCCTTGATAGCGGCATGATCTCCTTTGTAGAGATCCAGGATACGAGCGAAGTTGCTCGGGTCACCCACATCCATGGCATTGGCAATCGTAGCAATGGAAGGTTTCGGCGTATAAACACCGGTTTTCAGATATTGATAGAAGATATCGTTCTTGTTGTTGGCAGCGATGAAACGCTTCACCGGTAAGCCCATCCGCTGACCGAATAAACCGGCCGTGATATTGCCGAAGTTACCGCTCGGCACACAAACCACCAGATTGTCTGCCTTACCCTGCTTCTTCAGTTGCGCATAGGCATAGAAGTAGTAGAATGCCTGCGGCAAGAAACGAGCCACATTGATAGAGTTTGCAGAAGTGAGTTTCATGTGTGCATTCAACTCCGCATCCATGAAAGCACTCTTCACCAATGCCTGGCAGTCATCGAAGACACCATCCACCTCCAGCGCTGTGATGTTTTGGCCCAACGTCGTGAACTGCTTCTCCTGAATCTCACTCACCTTACCCTTCGGATAGAGCACGTAGACATGGATACCCTCCACGCCCAGGAAGCCGTTGGCCACCGCACTACCTGTATCACCGGAAGTAGCCACCAACACATTCACCTGTTTTGCGCCCTCTTGTTTGATGAAATAGCCGAGCAGACGCGCCATAAAGCGGGCACCGACATCTTTGAAGGCCAACGTAGGACCGTGGAAAAGTTCGAGCGAGTAGATGTCCTCTTTCACCTTTACGGCAGGCACATCAAAGCTCAAAGTATCGTAAACAATGGCTTTCAGCGTCTCAGCCGGGATATCTTCACCGAAGAAAGCATCTGCCACACGATAGGCAATCTCTTGGAAAGAGAGATGTTCAATCTCCTCAAAGAAAGAGGCAGGCAACGGTTTTATCACCTCCGGCATATAGAGACCTTTGTCGGGCGCCAAGCCACGAACCACCGCCTCATGCAAATCCGCCAAAGGGGATTTCTGATTGGTACTATAATATTTCATCGTCTTATTTCATTTCATAAATTCGTTCATAAATTCATCTTCTTTCAGTAAGCCGTAGCTTCCCTCCACACAAGCCACCTCATCGAAGGTTTGCACTTCATCGGGTGTGATGCCGGGATAGTAGATCAAGAACGGCACCGGTTCGTTGGTGTGCGTACGCAACTTGCAAGGAGTGGGATGGTCGGGCAACACGGCAATCGCTACCGGCTCTTTCCAGTTCTTCACTTCCTCATAAATCGGACCGATTACGCGGCTATCCAAATTCTCAATCGTTTGAATCTTCAAGGGAACATTTCCCTCGTGACCGGCCTCATCACTGGCTTCAATATGCAGATAGACAAAATCCTCTTTTTTCAGTGCTTCAATAGCCGCCTGCGTCTTACCTTCATAGTTGGTATTATAGAGTCCCGTAGCGCCATCCACCTCAATATTCTTCAGTCCGGCGTAGTAACCGATACCTTTGATCAAGTCGACGGCAGAGATAACACTTCCCGAATGAATGGAAGGATAAGTGGCAGAAAGCGGATCCATCTGCGGACGGTAACCGGGCGACCAGGGCCAAATGCTGTTAGCCGGGTCTTTACCCTCACTGATACGACGCAGATTGATGGGGTGATCTTTCAGCAACTCCTGCGATTTCAGGATTAAATCGTTGAGGAGTTGTGCTGTCTCCGCAGCCTCAGGCACCTCCGGTTTCACCAACAACGGGCGGAACGGCTGCCCCGGCACATCGTGCGGCGGGGTACAGTTCAAACGCTTGTCGCCACCCTTAATCACCAACAGATGACGATACTGAATGCCACGATAGAAACGAACGCGGTCGTCACCCAATTTCTCTTGCAGAAAATCAATCAACACATCCGCCTCCTCGGTGGTAATGTGACCGGCAGAGTGGTTTTTAATCAAATCATTCTCGATGCAAATCACGTTGCAACGCATCGCCATCTCGCCCGGTTGCAAGTCGACACCAATACTGGCAGCCTCCAGCGGTCCGCGACCCTCATACACCTTCGGCAGATTGTAGCCAATCACAGACATGTTGGCCACCTCACTACCCGGATGGAATCCGTCGGCCACCGTTACCAGTCGTCCGGTACGTCCGTTGCGCGCCAACGCATCCATATACGGCGTTTTAGCATATTGCAACAACGTTTTATTACCCAATGACTCTACCGGCCAATCGGCCATTCCATCTCCTAAAATAATAATATGTTTCATTTTCCCGTAATAAATTCATTAGATGTTTGCCACACTCATGATATCCGCGAACACACCGGCAGCTGTTACGCTGGAACCGGCGCCATAGCCCTGAATCATCATGGGGTACTCTTTATAACGTTCGGTGGTCAGCAAGATGATATTGTTGCTTCCCTCCAGGTCGTAGAACGGGTGTTTGCCATCTACCTCGCACAACGAAACAGAAGCCTTGCCCTCATCCAGACGAGCCACAAAGCGCCAACGTTTATTGGCGGCTGCCAACACCTTGCGACGTTTCTCAAACTCAGCATCCAATTGCGGCAGTTTTTTCCAGAATTCCTCTAAGGTACCCTCGAAGAACTCCTTCGGAATAAATAGGTTGGCCTCTACGTCCTCTTGTTCCAACACGTAGCCGGCTTCGCGAGCCAAAATGACCAACTTGCGAATCACATCCTTACCACTCAAGTCGATGCGCGGATCCGGTTCGGAGTAGCCCTCCTCCTTCGCCAAGCGGATGGTTTCACTGAAAGGCACCGTCTCACTAATCTTATTAAAGATGTAGTTCAAGGTACCGCTCAACACCGCCTCAATCTTCAGAATCTTGTCGCCACTATTGATCAAATCGTTGATGGTATTGATAATCGGCAGTCCCGCGCCCACGTTCGTTTCAAAGAGGAACTTCACCTGACGACGACGGGCAATCTGCTTCAATTCCTTATAATTCTCATATTTCGAAGAGGCAGCCACCTTGTTGGCAGCCACCACCGAGATATTGTGCTGCAAGAAATCCTTATAGAGTGCAGCCACATCACTGCTGGCCGTACAATCCACAAAGACCGAGTTGAAGATATTCATGCCAATCACCTCACTACGGAGACGCTCCACATTACTCGGATCACTCTGCGCCAAATCCTGCTGATAAGTATCCAGATTCAGTCCCTCACGATTGAACATCGCATGGTGACCGTTGGCAATGCCCACCACATTCAACTTTAAGCCACGCTCCTGCATCAGTTTCTCGCGTTGCGAATGAATCTGCTCAATCAAACTGCGACCCACCGTACCGACACCACAGATAAAGAGGTTGAGCACCTGATACTCCGAGAGGAAAAAACTGTCATGAATCACATTCAGAGTTTTACGCAACGAACGTTCCTCCACCACGAAGGAAATATTGGTTTCTGAAGAGCCCTGCGCGCAAACAATCACGTTGATGCCGTTGCGTCCCAACGTACCGAAGAGTTTCCCAGCGATACCGGTGGTCTTACGCATGCCCTCACCCACAATGGCCACGGTAGCCACACCGCGTTCGATGCTGGCAGGCGACATCTCACCCATTTCAATTTCCTTACTAAATTCACGGTCGAGTGCTTCACGAGCCGGCTCTGCATCCTCTTCGCGCACGCCAATCGTCGTAGAGTTCTCCGACGAAGCTTGAGAAACCAAGAAGACACTGATACCATTCTCCGCCAAAGTCTTAAAGATACGGCAGTTGACACCAATCACGCCCACCATACCCAGACCGGTAATATTCAGCAAGCAGGTATTATTGATGGAAGAGATACCCTTGATGGCCTTCGTACCCGGATCGGTTTTCTGTTTGATAATCGTACCCGGATTCTCCGGTTTGAAGGTATTCTTTATTAATATAGGTATATTCTTGTGGCAAACCGGATAAATCGTCGGCGGGTAAACCACCTTCGCGCCGAAGTTGCAGAGTTCCATAGCCTCCACATAGCTCAGTTCGTTGATGGTGTAGGCCGTACTGATTACACGCGGGTCAGCCGTCATAAATCCATCCACATCAGTCCAGATTTCCAGACTCTCGGCATCCAACGCAGCCGCCAGAATAGCCGCTGTATAGTCAGAACCGCCACGACCCAGGTTGGTCACTTCCCCACTCTGCTTATCGGTAGAGATAAAGCCCGGCACCAAGGAAACCTTCGGAAGTTCCTTAAATGTCTCCGCCACCAAACGATTGGTCAGGTCGGAATCCAGAATATGTTTGGCATGTTTTTTCTCGGTTTTGATAAAGAAGCGAGAGTCGAACCATTTGGCTCCGTCAATGAGTGTAGCGACAATCTGAGAAGAGATGCGCTCACCATAGCTCACGATGGTGTCTTGTGTTTTGGGAGATAAGTCTTTGATCAGATAAAGGCCTTGATAGATGTCTTTCAGTTCATCGAGCAACTCTTTCACCTTTTCCAGGAGCTCACCCTTTGCCTTTCCTTCCGGGATAACCGCCTGCACCATATCGAGGTGACGATTGACAATGCCGCGAAACTCCTCCTCATAGGCGGGGTCGCCTGCTGCAGCCATCTTGGAAGTCTTAATCAATTTATCTGTGATACCGCCCAAGGCAGAAACCACTACAATCACCGTTTCCTCTTGAGCCTCTACTATATGCTTAACATTTAAAATACTGTTCACGGAACCTACGGATGTTCCGCCGAATTTCATCACTTTCATGTTAGTCTATTTTTAGGTATAAATATCAGATGCACCCCACGGGCTCATCCAATAAGTAGAAATAAATTTATTGATTGTTTTGCCTACATCCGTAAGCGTGTATCACGTAGAAACACTATATATAACGCCCTAACCCCTAAGGGTTGTACCTCGTGATGTTCGGAAATTGTTCCCGTAACCGGAAGTTCTGATGATGTATTGAGCGTTCTTTGTCATTTTTCTGAGTTTTTCAATCTTTATGTGGCAAAAGTAATAATAAATTGGAAGAACGCACCTACTTTTCGAAAGAAAATTGCAAGAATGAACAAAAAAAAGAGTTTTCGGGGGAAAAGACGTTTTGTTTCACTATCTTTGCAGATGTCAATCAGATAATCACCTCGCATATGGCAAAAGACAAAGTAGTATACGTTTGCAGCGACTGCGGACAAGAATCTCCGCGCTGGATCGGCAAGTGTCCGGCTTGTGGAGCATGGAACACTTTTAAGGAGTTTGTGGTACCTAAAGAGGCTCCTCATGCCCGTTCATTCACCTCCACAGAGTCCCCTTCCATCCGTCTTTTAACCATTGACGATATTGAGAGTGGCGACGAGCCGCGCATTGATATGCACGACCAGGAGCTCAACCGGGTGTTGGGCGGTGGCCTGGTGCCGGGTTCTTTGATTCTGCTGGGCGGCGAGCCGGGTATCGGCAAATCTACTCTGGTGCTACAGACGGTACTCCGCATGCCGGAGAAACGGATTCTGTATGTTTCCGGTGAGGAGAGTGCCCGACAACTTAAACTGCGCGCCGACCGTATTCCGCATAAAACGTCGCAATGTCTGATTGTCTGCGAGACCTCACTGGATAAGATTTTTGCGCATATTAAGAATGCACAACCGGAGTTGGTGATCGTTGACTCCATTCAGACCATCTCTCTGGAGAGTCTGGATGCATCGCCGGGCAGCATCTCGCAGGTGCGGGAGTGTGCTGCCGCTATTCTGAAATTTGCCAAGGAGACCGGCACGCCGGTGATTCTGATTGGACATATTAATAAGGAGGGAAGCATCGCCGGACCGAAGATTCTGGAGCACATTGTGGATACGGTGCTGCAGTTTGAAGGCGATCAGCACTATATGTACCGCATTCTGCGCAGCATCAAAAACCGCTTCGGAAGTACTGCCGAACTGGGTATCTACGAGATGCGGCAGGACGGACTGCGGCAGGTGAGCAACCCTTCGGAACTGCTGCTCTCGAAAGACAACGAGGGGATGAGCGGAGTGGCTATTGCAGCTGCCATTGAGGGCATTCGTCCCTTCCTGATTGAAACGCAGGCGCTGGTTAGCTCTGCGGTCTACGGCATGCCGCAACGGTCGGCCACCGGCTTCGACTTGCGACGCATGAACATGCTGCTGGCGGTGCTGGAGAAGCGCGTCGGCTTCAAATTGGCGCAGAAGGATGTCTTTCTGAATATCGCCGGAGGATTGCGGGTGAACGACCCGGCCATCGACTTGAGTGTCATCAGCGCCATCCTCTCTTCCAACATGGATACGGAGATTGAACGCAACATCTGCATGGCAGGCGAAGTGGGCTTGTCGGGCGAGATTCGTCCGGTGAGCCGCATTGAGCAACGTATTGCTGAGGCTGAAAAGCTGGGATTCACGCAGTTCCTCCTGCCACGACACAACCTACAGGGACTGGATACGTCCAAGTTCCACATCGAACTGACGCCGGTAAGGAAGGTGGAAGAGGCCTTCCGGGCACTGTTCGGATAAACCCAGACAACTACAAATTCGTATAAACCGGACAAGAGATATGATTTTTGAATATCAACTAAGAGTTCTGCCCGAACAGGCAGCTGATGAAAGAGCGCTGAAGCAATATATCAGTCGCGAGAAAGGATTGGACGTACGCACATTGAAGGGTGTACAGATTTTGAAGAGGAGCATTGACGCTCGTCAGCGCACCATCTTCGTCAACTTGAAGGTACGTGTCTTTGTCAATGAGGAGCCTCAAACCGACACGTTTCCTCTGACGGAATATCCTTCGGTAGAGGGAAAGCCGCAGGTCATTGTGGTGGGTGCCGGTCCCGGTGGACTGTTTGCAGCCTTGCGACTGATTGAACTGGGGTTGCGCCCCATCGTAGTGGAGCGCGGTAAGAATGTGCGCGACCGCAAGAAGGATATCGCATTGATTTCCAGAGAACATAAGGTAGACCGTGAATCAAACTACAGTTTCGGTGAAGGCGGTGCCGGTGCCTACTCGGACGGCAAACTCTATACCCGAAGCAAGAAACGTGGTAACACCGACAAGATTCTGCATGTCTTCTGTCAGCATGGTGCCAACACGAATATATTGGCGGATGCGCATCCGCACATCGGCACCGACAAGCTGCCGCAGGTCATCGAGAACATGCGTAATACCATCCTTCGCTGCGGCGGAGAGGTGCACTTTGAGACACGCATGGATGCATTGATCATCGAGAAGAAGACAGTCAGAGGCATCCTCACGAACACCGGCCAGACCTTCCACGGCCCGGTCATCCTGGCCACCGGTCACTCTGCACGCGATGTCTACCGCTGGCTCTATCAGAACCAAGTGGAAATTGAGGCTAAAGGACTGGCGATGGGCGTACGTTTGGAGCATCCTTCGTTACTTATCGACCAGATTCAATACCACAACCGCAACGGTCGCGGCAAATACCTGCCGGCAGCGGAGTATAACTTCGTGACACAAGCGGAAGGTCGCGGTGTCTACAGTTTCTGTATGTGTCCGGGCGGCTTCGTTGTTCCGGCTGCCAGCGGTCCCCACCAGATTGTGGTCAACGGCATGTCTCCCTCCAACCGCGGCTCCCGCTGGAGCAACTCGGGTATGGTGGTAGAGATTCGTCCGGAGGATATCCATGACGCATCGTTTCAAGAGGTTATTTCCAATTACTATAAGAACGAATCCATCTGCTCCGAAGCCGAACAACAGATGCATGAGGAGGTACAGCGGCAATTGGCTGCCGACACCCTCCATCCGTTGGCTTTACTGGAGTTGCAGGATGCTTTGGAGGCTGCCTGCTGGCAACAAGGGAACATGCGTCAGACGGCTCCCTCGCAGCGTATGGTCGACTTCACCCGCAAGAAGCTGAGTTACGACTTGCCGGAGAGTTCGTATGCGCCGGGCTTGGTCTCTTCGCCGCTCCACTTCTGGATGCCGCACTTCATCAGCGACCGTCTCAGCCTGGGATTTCAGCAGTTCGGACGCTCGTCCAAAGGCTTTCTGACCAATGATGCGGTGATGATTGGCGTAGAGACACGCACCTCGTCGCCGGTACGCATTCTGCGTAACAACGAGACGCTGCAACACGTCACGGTGAACGGTCTCTTTCCTTGCGGTGAGGGTGCGGGATATGCCGGAGGTATCGTCTCTGCCGGAGTCGACGGTGAACGCTGTGCCGAGGCAGCAGCCCTCTATGTAGAACAAACCACACAACGATAAACGAATGAACAAACGATTTCTATTGCTGGGTCTCCTCGCATTTCCTTTTTTCGCAGGAGCTCACACATGGACAGAAGCTCATCCCAGTGAGCCCATTGATACCACCCGGGTGGTGGATATCGACGAGATTGTAGTGGTTGCTTCTCCGAAGGAACACATCGGTGGACGCAAGCAGGCCATGTCGGTCACATTGCTTGCTGCCCCGGAGATGCGCAACCATCAAATCCGGTCGCTCAAGGACCTCACTTCGCTGGTGCCCAACTTTTACATGCCGGATTATGGATCGAAACTGACTTCCGCCATCTATATCCGAGGCATCGGCTCGCGCATCAATACGCCGGCCGTGGGACTCTATGTGGATAATGTGCCCTACCTCGACAAATCGGCTTTTGATATTAATTTCTATGATATCGAACGTATGGATGTGTTGCGCGGCCCGCAGGGTACACTCTACGGTCGTAACACCATGGCGGGACTGATGAAGGTGTACACCAAGAATCCGTTCCGTTACCAAGGCACCGACTTGCGTCTGAGTGCGGCCAATGCGGACGGGTCGGTGCAGACTTCACTCACCCACTACCACCGTATCAGCAGTCGCTTTGCCTTCTCGGCCGGCGGTTTCTATCGCCATACGGAGGGATTCTTTAAGAATGAGTATCTGAACAAGAAGGCCGACGGTCAATCGGCGGCGGGCGGACGAATGCGTGCCATCTGGCTGCCGAAGGAGAATCTGAAGATTGACGCCACTTTGGGCTATGAATATAATGATGAAGGGGGCTATGCCTACCATCCTTATGACCCCGTAACCGGTACGGTCGGGGCATTGGAAACGGATACCGAAGGGGGCTACCGCCGTGCGATGCTGCATGCAGGCGTGCAGGTGGAGTATCAATCGGAACGTTTGATTTGGAACGCTATCACGGGTTATCAGCATCTGGACGACCGGATGGTGATGGATCAGGATTTCTCGGCGAAATCGGTCTACACCTTGCGACAGATGCAGCAGCAAAACAGCTATACGGAGGAACTGAGTGTGAAGAACCGTCAAGGAGAACGCTGGCAGTGGGTCACCGGTGCCTTCCTTTCGTTCCAACGCATGCATACGCAGAGCCCGGTGGACTTTGACACGGATGGTATGACGATGTTGAGCAACTTGATTAATAGTAATTTGCCGAACACTCAGTTGAATGCCATGAATATGAGCATGAACGTGCAACTGAATAGTGAGACGTTGCCCATCGCCACTCATTTCCGCACACCGAACACGGGACTGGCACTCTTCCATCAGTCGACCTTCAACGATTTGTTGGTGGATGGACTCTCGCTCACCTTGGGTCTGCGTCTGGACCATGAACGGATGTCGATGGAGTATTACTCGGGCACTTCGCTGGATTATGATTTCACCTTCTCCAGCACCCGTATGCCCATCAACCTGAAAGATCAAACAGCCTCTTCTGTTTTGCAGGGAAAACTGAAGAACGACTATACCGAACTCCTGCCGAAGGCTTCGCTTCAGTATGCCTTGGATAAGGAGAACCGCCTCTATCTCTCGGTGGCTCGTGGCTTCCGCTCGGGTGGATACAACCTGCAAATGTTCTCCGACTTGAGTCGCACCGACCTCTCGAACGAGATGATGAATCAGGTGAAGGAGGGATGCAACGCCACACTCGACCGCTATGCCAACATGGGTATGCCGGCACAGGTAGTGACGATGGTGAAGGGGTATCTCGACTACATTCCGGTATCAGAAGAGGGGGTCTCGGTGAAAGAGAGCACCACCTATCGTCCGGAGTATAGCTGGAACTATGAAGCAGGTGCCCACCTGAGTCTGTGGCGCCACCGTTTGCAGGCAGATGTAGCACTCTTCTGTATGGACACGCGCGACCAGCAAATCAGTCGTTTTGTAAGTAGCGGACTGGGCCGCATTTTGGTGAATGCCGGACGCAGCAAGAGCTATGGTGCCGAAGCTACACTGACCGCCGCACTCACTTCACGCTTGCAGGCCAATGCTTCTTACGGCTACACCCGTGCCGTCTTCAAGGAGTATAACGATGGAGAGGCGGATTATGCCGGAAATTACGTACCTTTCGTGCCGCGACAGACGATGAACGTGGGAGCGACCTATACCCTCCCCTTCGCCAAAGGAGCGATTCGTCAGTTGCTGCTCCACTTGGATTATCTGGGCACCGGGGAGACCTACTGGAGCGAAGCTAACACGGCTCGCCAAGGGTTCTACGGACTCTATAACGGTCGTTTCTCTGCGCAGTTCAAGCAGGTACAGATTGACCTGTGGGGACGCAACCTATTCAACCGCAACTACCACACTTTCTACTTTGAGAGTATGGGCAACAGCTTCGTTCAGAAGAACAAGCCGCGCCAGTTCGGTATCGATGTCCGATTGCATTTCTAAAACATCCTGATAA
>CAYSOW010000045.1:13576-16023 GCA_964432715.1 uncultured Bacteroides sp. | reverse complement strand
CCCCATCGGATGACTGATGATATTTCCATCATACAAAACCCCGTCATGCTTCCTTTATTAAAGGTGAAGCGTGACGGGGTTTCTTCGGTTATAAGTCCTTGTAATCAGGAATTTCCTTCAGGTAGGTGTAAGTGAGGTGCTCGTAGTCAATCTTGCAACAGTAGTGGTTTAATCCGTTGCTGACAATCAGATATTCCACCTTCAGCACGATGTTATAGCGACTGATTTGCTCGAATACCTCCTGCGTAATGGCCACATGCGGCGCTTTGTATTCAATGATCATCCGAGCCGTGAAATCACGGTTGTAGAGCACCGAATCGCAGCGTTTCTTCGTCCCGTTTAAGGAGAGTGACACCTCGTTCGCAATAAGCGCCTGAGGGTATCCCTTCTTCTCAATCAGAAAGTGGACGAAGTGTTGGCGCACCCATTCCTCCGGAGTGAGGGCCACGTATCGCTTGCGCAAAACATCAAAAATTGCATTTTTCCCGTTGCGCACGATAATTTTTGTGGGATAGGCAGGTAAGTTTAATGGTAACATTTACTATATTTGCATTATTAACCGCTTCCGAAGTAGCTTGTTGTTTATCTCGGAACAAAAATAATGAAATTATGAAAACGAAGCAAGAAATCGTAGAGAATTGGTTGCCAAGGTACACTAAACGGGAACTGAAGGACTTTGGCGAATATATTTTGTTGACTAATTTCAATAAATACGTAGATCTGTTTGCCGAGAAGTTCAATGTGCCCGTGTTGGGACACGATGCGAACATGACCTCAGCAACAGCTGCAGATATCACCATTATCAACTTCGGTATGGGTAGCCCGAATGCGGCCATTATCATGGATTTGCTGGGCGCTATTCAGCCGAAAGCATGCCTGTTTCTGGGCAAGTGTGGCGGTATTAATAAGAAGAATCAGCTGGGCGACTTTATCCTGCCTATCGCAGCGATTCGCGGAGAGGGAACCTCCAACGACTATCTGCCGCCCGAAGTGCCTGCATTGCCTGCATTTATGCTGCAGCGTGCGGTTTCTTCCTCCATCCGCGACTATGGTCGGGACTATTGGACCGGCACGGTGTACACCACCAACCGACGCATCTGGGAGCACGACGAGGAGTTTAAGAAGAAGCTCATCAGCACCCGTGCCATGGCTGTGGACATGGAGACGGCCACGCTCTTCACCACCGGTTTTGCCAACCATATTCCCACGGGAGCGCTCTTGCTGGTGTCTGATCAACCCATGACTCCGGAAGGCGTGAAAACGGAGAAAAGTGACAATATGGTGACGAAAAACTACGTGGCGGAGCATGTGAATATCGGCATCAGCGCATTGCGTATGATTGCAGACGAAAAGAAGACGGTGAAACACTTGAAGTTCGAGTGGTAAATGTATATTTTTTAAAGAGCAAATATGGCTAAACAGGAAGTTAGTTTAGAAACAATTATCAAGGAGATTAAGGCTAAACAGTATCATCCCATCTATTATCTGATGGGGGAAGAACCTTATTATATAGATAACATTGCCGACTATCTGCTGGATAATGTACTGACGGAATCGGAGAAGGATTTCAATCTGACGATACTCTACGGAATGGATACGACGATGGCGGATGTGCTTACCGCTGCCAAACGTTTCCCCATGATGAGCGAGTATCAGGTGGTGATGGTAAAAGAGGCGCAGCATCTGAAGGACCCCGAGGATCTGCTTTCTTATTATCTGCAAAAGCCGCTCAACTCCACCATCTTGGTTTTCTGCCACAAGCATGGCACCATCGACCGCAGAAAGAAGGTGGCTCAGATGATTGATAAATTGGGTGTCCTTTACGAGTCGAAGAAGCTGAAAGATGCACAGATTCCTTCGTTTATTAGTAGCTATTTGCGCAAGAAAAATGTTGACATAGAACCGAAGGCTGCCGAGATGATGACGGAGTTCGTAGGCGCTGATTTAAGTCGTCTGAGGGGCGAATTAGACAAGCTGGTGATTACCTTACCGCAAGGTGTCACTCGCATCACTCCTGCCCAAGTGGAGCAGAATATCGGCATCAGTAAGGACTATAACACCTTTGAATTAAAGAATGCACTCATCGAAAAGAATATCCTGAAGGCGAACAAGATTGTCAAGTATTTTGGTGCCAATCCCAAGAAGAATCCCATCCAGGCTACGCTGGCGTTGCTGAACAATTTCTTCTCGAACCTGATGATTGCTTACTACGCGCCGGAGAAGAGTGAACGGGGAGTGGCCGAGCAGCTGGGACTGAAAACCACTTGGCAATCGAAGGATTATCTGACGGCCATGAGGAACTATAGTGGCGTGAAGGTGATGAATATCATCTCGGATATTCGTACCTGTGATGCCATGTCCAAAGGCGTAGGTAATAGCTCGATGTCGGATGGGGAGCTGCTGAAGGAGCTTGTCTATAAGATTCTGCACTAGCTTTGATGAAACAG
>CAYSOW010000045.1:4573-13476 GCA_964432715.1 uncultured Bacteroides sp. | reverse complement strand
GGGAGCTGCTGAAGGAGCTTGTCTATAAGATTCTGCACTAGCTTTGATGAAACAGAAAATACCCATATTTAGGCTTGTTTTTCTAGATTATACCTTTGTATAAATCCGAAAAACAAGCCTAACTTGTTATTATACAGCTGTTAACCTCAATTTCTAATCGCTGAGAATCGCGTAAATTCAAAAAATCGGGGAGGTGGTGGGAAAAAAGGCGTTATTTCCAATCTTAAAGGGGATGTCAGAGGTTATATAACGAATGTTTCGTCCCTTTGTCCTGAAAAGTGCTTTACGGGTAACTTTTGTAACCCCTGATATTACAAGCGTTATAGAACATTCCTAAATATTAAAAAGCAAAGAAGAGTAGAATAGGGGAGTCTTCTCTTCACCTACTCCTTCGAAGCTTCATCTGTACAAATACAAATATACAAAAGTATCAATAGATTTGTTATAAAATCAACGGTTTACAACTGTATATTATTCCAATAATGATATAAAGTAATAACAAGATTAATTACCAAAGTACATTTTACAAGTTGTAAGGGAACTCTTTTCAAAAGTAATATTACAAAGGTTTGGTCCGATAGGATTGTATAAATCTATTCTTGGATAATTATACAAATTCATTTTACAATGTATATTACATTAATAATCAGCTGTTTAATGTGTATATTCTACAAAGATACAGTAATTTAATCGCTGTATAACCGTATAAAACTGCCAAAGTCGCATAAATGCCATATTTTGAGTGTAAATAACTGATTATATATCAATTAAATGATATTCTTTGTTCCATAATTACTTAAAGAATGTAATGTGTAGGAATGTAATATAAACAAGTTAATGCGTGTACCTTTGTAAACTTTTGTATTTTTACAAAACTATTGCATTAAAACTTTATATTTGTATTGCATTACAAAAATAATTTGTATATTTGTCATGTGAAAATAAACAATGTAAAACCATAAAAAACAGGTCAGATGAAGGATAGAATCGCTCAAATTATGGAGCATGAAGGAATGAATGCGATGCTTTTTGCTAAAGAGACAGGAATTCAGCAGGCATCCATCTCACATATCCTCAATGGAAGGAACAATCCGAGTTTGGAGATCATCAAACGAATCCACCAACGTTTCTCCTATATTAATCTGGAGTGGCTCTTGTATGGAGAAGGAGAAATGATCACCTCTTCAAACGCACCCGCTGAAACGGGCGAGAATGGAATAAATCCGTCCGAAGGGACGGGCGACGACAAATACGCCAAGGATTTTGGGGGTAATGAGGGCGAAAATAGGCCTGAAACCATTGTAAAAGAGACCATTAAATACATTGAAAAGCCGGAAAGAAAAATCGTTGAAATAAGAATTTTCTTCGATGACGGCACTTACGAGACGTTAAGTCCGTCAAAATAACGTTTTATTTTGCCTACCAAGCACTGTATGTCAACAACTATTACTATCTTTGCTAGGTAATCATTTTAAAACGTTTATGAAGAAACATATTCTGGATTTAACGGTTGTCGAGAACCTGAGCTTACATAAGAATTATGTGCTCATCAAGGCAACACATGAATCGACATTGCCGGCCATGTTGCCCGGACAGTTTGCCGAGTTGCGCATTGACGGATCGGCAACCACTTTCCTGCGTCGCCCCATCTCTATCAATTATGTTGACACGGAGAAGAATCAAGTTTGGTTCCTGGTGCAACTGGTGGGTGACGGAACGCGTCAGCTGGCCAAGTTAAAAAGCGGTGACTTACTCAACGCTGTACTTCCTTTGGGCAACGGATTCACCCTGCCCGCAGCAGGTGCTTCTACGCGTACCTTATTAATAGGTGGTGGTGTAGGAACCGCCCCGATGCTCTATCTGGGCAGCCAATTGAAGAAGCAAGGGGTGCAACCCACCTTCCTGCTCGGTGCCCGCTCTGCTCAGGACTTGCTTCAGCTGGAGCAGTTCCAGGCAATTGGCGAGGTCTATATCACTACAGAAGACGGTAGTATGGGCGAACAGGGATATGTAACGCAACACTCCGTACTGAAGCAACAACAATTTGATCAAATCTACACTTGCGGACCGAAGCCGATGATGATGGCTGTGGCCAAATTTGCCAAGGCAAACGGTGTGGCTTGCGAGGTCTCTCTGGAGAACAAAATGGCTTGCGGCGTAGGTGCTTGTCTCTGCTGTGTAGAGAATACCCAGGTGGGACATGTGTGTGTATGTAAAGAGGGTCCGGTGTTTAATATCAATCAATTATTATGGCAGATTTAAGCGTAAAAATCAAAGATTTAGAGCTGAGTAATCCGGTGATGACAGCTTCCGGAACATTTGGTTATGGCAAGGAGTTTGAGGACTTTGTCGACTTGGAACGAATCGGTGGTATCATCGTCAAAGGAACCACTTTAAACCATCGTGAAGGCAACCCTTATCCCCGTATGGCAGAGACTCCTTCGGGCATGTTGAACGCAGTGGGTCTGCAGAACAAAGGTGTGGACTACTTCATTCAGCACATCTATCCGGAGATTAAAGATATCAAGACCAATATGATTGTCAACGTTTCCGGCTCCGACATCGAGAGCTACGTGAAGACTGCCGAGGCTATCAATGAGCTGGAGGCTATCCCCGCCATCGAGCTGAATATCTCTTGCCCGAACGTCAAACAAGGTGGTATGGCCTTCGGCGTTTCTGCCAAGGGCGCGAGCGAAGTAGTGAAGGCCGTGAGAGAGGTTTATAAGAAGACCCTTATTGTAAAACTTTCGCCAAACGTAACCGATATCGCAGAGATTGCACGTGCCGTTGAAGGTGCCGGTGCCGACAGTGTTTCGCTCATCAATACACTCCTCGGAATGGCTATTGATGCCGAGCGTCGTCGCCCCCTGCTTTCTACAGTAACCGGAGGTATGAGTGGAGCCGCTGTGAAGCCCATCGCCCTGCGTATGGTATGGCAGGTGGCCAAAGCCGTAAAGATTCCTGTAGTGGGCTTGGGAGGTATTATGAACGCACAAGATGCAGTGGAGTTCCTCTTGGCCGGTGCAACCGCCGTAGAGATTGGAACTGCCAACTTCATTGATCCGGCCATCACCGTGAAGGTGGTAGACGGCATCAACGACTACTTGGAGCGTCATCATTTCTCTTCTGTCAAGGATATCATCGGTGCGCTGGAAGTATAAGCGTACGTTTGTATAAAAAATTCGGACTGTGCGACAAAACGAGAAGAGTAACTCAGCTCGCTTGTTTCACAGTCCGAATTTTATGTATACGCTCCGTTATCTCCGGATAAAGCCATTCAGCAGCATTAATCCAGCAAATCCGGGCGCAATCTTTTGGTACGCTCGATAGCCTGCTCCAACTCCCAATCGCGGATATTCTTCTCATGACCGGAGAGCAGCACTTCAGGCACCGTCCAGCCCTTATATTCCGCCGGACGCGTATAAATAGGAGGCGCCAGCAAGTTGTCCTGGAACGAATCAGAGAGCGCCGACTGCTCATCAGAAATCACCCCCGGGATGATACGCACAATGGCATCCGCCATCACCGCCGCCGCCAGTTCACCGCCGGTCAGCACGTAATCACCGATACTAATCTCCTTCGTAATCAAATGCTCGCGGATGCGGTAATCAATCCCCTTAAAGTGTCCGCAGAGTATAATCAAGTTCTGACTCAACGACAACGTATTCGCCACGCCCTGAGTAAATTGCTCCCCATCCGGCGTAGTGAAAATCACCTCATCATAATCTCGTTCCGCCTTCAGCGCAGAGATGCAACGGTCGATTGGCTCAATCTGCATCACCATACCGGCACATCCCCCATAGGGATAGTCGTCCACGCGACGATGTTTGTCTAGTGTATAGTCGCGTAAATTATGAATATGGATTTCAGCCAATCCTTTCTTTTGTGCCCTGCTCATGATGGAGCAGTTGAAGAACCCCTCAATCATTTCAGGCAACACGGTAATAATATCAATTCTCATATCTCGTACGGGATTATTTTTTGCAAAAATAGCAACTTTCCGCCGAAAAACAGAGAAACAAGGCACAAAAATGATTACATTTGCCCATCATCTATGAACTGAGAAATATGAATGAAACAGAACGAATCAGTCAGTTGCGCAAGGAACTGCATCAACATAATTACAACTATTACGTCCTGAACGACCCGCAAATCAGTGATTTCGAGTTCGATGGACTGATGCGTGAGTTGCAGGATCTGGAGAAGAAACATCCGGAACTCTACGATGAGAACTCGCCCTCGGTACGTGTGGGCAGCGACCTCAACAAGAACTTCACGCAGGTGGTCCACAAGTACCCGATGCTCTCATTGGGAAATACCTACTCTGAGAGCGAAGTCACCGAGTTCTACGAGCGCGTCCGCAAAGGATTGGAGGGCGAACCCTTCGAAATCTGCTGCGAGATGAAGTTCGACGGCACCTCCATCTCACTCACTTACGAGCATGGGCGACTGGTGCGCGCTGTGACGCGTGGCGATGGTGAGAAGGGCGATGACGTGACGGACAATGTAAAGACTATTCGCACCATTCCCTTGGTGCTTCATGGAGAGGGCTATCCCGATTCCTTCGAGATGCGTGGCGAGATTCTGATGCCATGGGCCGTCTTTGAAGCATTAAATAAGGAACGCGAGAGTCGCGAGGAGCCTCTCTTCGCCAATCCGAGAAATGCCGCGTCAGGCACCCTGAAGTCGCAGAACTCCTCGGTGGTTGCCTCCCGTAAGTTGGATGCCTACCTCTACTATTTTCTGGGCGAGGAGCTTCCTTCAGACGGTCACTACGAGAACCTGATGATTGCCGAGCAATGGGGCTTCAAGGTTTCCCACATCATGAAGAAGTGCACCACGTTGAACGAGATTTTCGACTTCATCAAATATTGGGACGTAGAGCGCAAGAACCTTCCGGTGGCCACAGACGGCATCGTGCTGAAGGTCAATTCGCTTCGTCAGCAGCGCAATCTGGGTTATACCGCCAAATCCCCTCGTTGGGCCATCGCCTATAAGTTTCAGGCAGAGCGGGCGCTGACACGACTGAATAGCGTCAGCTACCAGGTGGGCCGCACCGGTGCCATCACGCCCGTGGCCAACCTCGACCCCGTGCAACTTTCGGGCACCATCGTGAAGCGCGCTTCACTCCATAATGCCGATATCATCGAAGGGCTCGACCTGCACATCGGAGATATGGTCTATGTAGAGAAGGGTGGTGAGATTATTCCGAAGATTACCGGCGTCGACTTGGATGCCCGTTTCCTGATAGGCGAAAAGGTGAAGTTCATCACCACCTGTCCGGAATGCGGCAGTCCGCTGATTCGCTACGAAGGCGAAGCGGCCCATTATTGCCCCAATGAGGTAGGGTGTCCGCCGCAAATCAAGGGCAAGATAGAGCATTTCATCAGTCGCAAAGCCATGAACATTGACGGACTGGGGCCTGAAACGGTGGATCTCTTCTATCAAGTGGGACTCATCAAGGACATTGCCGACCTGTACCAGCTGAAAGCCTATGACATCAGTCGCCTGAACCGAATGGGAGAGAAGTCGGCCGTCAACATAGTGCATAGCATCGAACGTTCCAAGAGTGTTCCCTTCGAACGCGTCCTCTTCGCCCTCGGCATTCGTTTTGTGGGCGAGACCGTGGCCAAGACACTGGCTCGCGCCTTCAAGAGCATCGAAGCCATCGAGCAAGCCACACTGCAGCAACTGCTGGATGTGGACGAGATTGGAGGTAAGATTGCGCAAAGCATCCTGAACTACTTCAGCAACGAGCAGAACAAACAGCTGGTGGATCGACTGAAGGCGGAAGGACTCACCATGGAACTCTCGGAAGAAGAGGTGCAAGACCGTACCGACAAGCTTCAGGGCGCTTCCATCGTGATAAGCGGCGTCTTCTCACACCATTCCCGTGAGGAGTACAAAGCATTGATTGAGAAAAATGGCGGAAAGAATGTAGGAAGCATCTCCTCGAAGACCTCCTTCATCCTGGCCGGCGAAAATATGGGCCCCAGTAAACTGGAGAAAGCACAAAAACTTGGAATAAAAATCATAAATGAAGACGATTTTCTGAAACTCATAGAGTAAGTTTTAAAATGATTTTGTATTTTTGTGGCCTAAATTACTTTGAATTTATTATTTTATTATGATACAAACAAGACTCAGAGGAATGGGTGTGGCATTGATTACCCCGTTCCACGAAGATGGGAGCGTTGATTATAAGGCACTTGTAAGATTGGTGGAGTACCTGATTCAGAACGGAGCCGACTTTCTGTGCGTATTGGGAACGACAGCCGAGACGCCGACGCTTACAGCCGAAGAGAAAGAGAAGATTAAAAAATTAGTGATTGAAAGGGTCAACGGACGTATTCCTATTCTGTTGGGATGCGGCGGTAACAACACCCAAGCCATCGTGGACAGCTTGAAGAACGATGACTTTACAGGCGTAGATGCCATCCTTTCAGTGGTACCTTATTATAATAAGCCTTCTCAGGAGGGTATTTACCAGCATTATAAGGCTATTTCAGAGGCTACAGAGCTTCCGATTGTTCTCTATAATGTTCCGGGTCGCACCGGCGTAAATATGACCGCAGAGACGACGTTACGCATTGCTCGTGACTTCAAGAATGTGATTGCCATCAAAGAGGCATCGGGCAACATTACGCAGATGGACGATATCATCAAGAACAAGCCGGAAGATTTCGACGTGATTTCCGGAGATGATGGTATCACATTCCCGCTCATCACTTTGGGTGCTGTAGGTGTGATTTCTGTGATTGGTAATGCATTCCCCAGAGAATTCAGCCGTATGACGCGCCTGGCTCTCCAGGGTGATTTTGCCAATGCCTTGAAGATTCACCATAAATTCACAGAGCTTTTCAGCCTGTTGTTTGTGGATGGTAACCCGGCCGGTGTAAAAGCCATGTTGCACGCCATGGGATTCATTGAGAATCGTCTGCGTCTGCCTTTGGTGCCGACACGCATCACCACATTTGAGAAGATGCGTACCATCCTTCAAGAGTTGCACATCAAATACTAATGATTGATATGCATTCACGCGTTTCATTTGCTTAAATAAAGAAAGCTCATTCACACATAAGCCATTGCGTAGGTTGCTCTCGGGCATCCGTGCAATGGCTTTTTTTATTCAGAATGTTTTCCTTGCAAAATGTTTTTCCTTGCAAAATCCGTCGTCCGGAGTAGGCCTTATCCCCGTTTTCCATCATACTAGTAAACATAATATAAATTATTTCTCAAAAGGGCGTTTCCCGGCATTCGGGCATACAATTACACAAAATCATGCGGATGATTGGATTGATTCATGCGGTCGAACAATGGAATTTGTGCGGTCAATTCGAAGAAATCGTGCGTACAATTTTAGAAAATCGTGCGGTTCTTTGGGCAAAAACTATGGGACGAATGAGTCCAAACATACTGATGAATGAGCTCATTCATTCCATAGTTTTTCAAAATCTTCTTAATAGTTTTTCGAAATCTTCTTAGAAGATATTTTGAAACATGCTGCAGCGTGAAAGTCCGGTGTTTGTCAGGCTTTCGGCAGTCGTTCCACCCAGTATCGGTTGCCGGCATGTGTGTGATAACAGCGTTTCCAGCTCGCCATCAGACTGTAGAAGGCATTCGGAGTCGTTCCACGGAGCGCCGCAGGATTCTCTTTTTGCAAAATCGTGAAAATCTGCGGTGCATTCAGTGAAATAGCCCCCTCTGCATGCGGCTCTGCAAAGCGGAAAGTCTCAAAAAAGAGCTGTTCGGCAGCCGAAACACGCTTAAATTGCAGGTTATCTTCCTGAATAGCATCCTCTTGCGCATCTGTGAGCCAATGCTGACGGCCTTCCAGCAACTCTTGCTTCAACTGCGCATAAAGTTGGGCATAATCCAGGGGCGTCTGCACATCAATGGGATGCTCCAACTCGACACAGAGAAAGCGACGGCTACCGGTAGGATCTACCATCACATCCCGACGGTTGGTGGTTCCGATGAAAGAAGCCAAACGCTCCACTTGCGTGAAAGCCTTGGAGTTACCAATCTTATACTTCAGCGTAGATTTCTGCATCAAAGTCTTCAGCGCTGCCTGTTTCGACTTGGAAATACTGTCGTACTCGTCCATGTTGATCAGACCGTTCTTCGCCATCTTATGTTCGCAAGCATTCGGCAGCAAAATATTGAAACTGTCGGTGTAATAATCGCGCAACTCCTTGGGCAGCAGCATCTGACAGAAGGTGGATTTACCCCAACCCTGTTCCGTACTAATTAAGATAGGAGCCAATGAATGTCCATGTTCCAGGTCGTTGCTGTTGTTGTTGATTTGCAGCCACTGCGCCACCATACCCAGCATCCAAGTGTGGAAACCTGCCACCCAGATGGGCTTCTCAGAGACACGCTTCGCCAGCGCCTCCACACGGTCCACCCCATCCCACTCCGGCAATTGCTTGAAATAGCTTTCAAAAGGATGGAACTTCTCCACGTACTTCGACTCCAGACAGTGCTTCATGTCCTTCTCCCAACAACCGATGTTAGAGATCTGTGCATCCACGCAGATGGTGTTGAAGTCGCGGCTATTGAGCGGACGGTAGATCATCTCCTGATTCACCGGCTCGCCAATCTCCGTAGTCTCGGTCAGAACGTTGTAACGCAGTTTGTAACGCTTATGCAGATGCACCAACAATCGCTTTATTGCATCTGCCATGAAGGAATCTTTCTGCGTTTCCTGAGAGGCAGCATCCTTCGCCTCAAGCTCCGCTTCAATCATCTGAAGACGCTCGGCAGGCGTTGAATACATCGGGGATGCAACTACCACCGTGGACTCTTTAGAAACCACCGCAGACTCATTCGGAAGTTCCTTCGCTTCCTCCGGAAGTTTCGCAGTTTCATCTGACGGATGTTTCGCGGTTTCATCCGCCGGA
>CAYSOW010000045.1:0-4473 GCA_964432715.1 uncultured Bacteroides sp. | reverse complement strand
TTCGCCTCCATGCCATCTAGCAGCTGACGAAGTTGCGCAATCGATTGCGCCATCTCTCCCTCGTTGGCAAAAGTAGCCAACAGATGTTTAACGCCCTCCATCAGCAGGGCGTTCACTTGTTTTTTTAATACAGTTTTTAAACTAAAGATCATTTTATGACAGTTTTAAGGTTTATATTCGCTCTCTTGGGTGAAGGTAAAAAATTTGTTGACAGAACAAATCCCCCCTTCACACTTGGTACCCACAAAGATAGCACAGAAAGCTCCCCTTGTCAAGCCCCCACCCTTAAGCATTTCATACTCAACGAATAAACCACCGCTTCCGAGTTAAATTGTGTTAACGCGAAATTTTAAAAAGAGGAGATTTTGAGCAAAAAGAGTCTGTTTCCAGTTTGAAGTAATTACAGAAACATGGAGTGAAAGTGCGTGAAGGCTCGCTCCCGAAGCCCTCTTCGGGAGGAAATCAATTACCCTAAAAAAACCGTCAGATTTGGGCTTTAAAGCCCTTAGAGATAACAAAATAGCGTGAAGTCACCGGTTACGCACACCAGCCTTCACGCTACCCGTAAATTATCGAAGAATGGAAGTGAAAAGCAACTGCCAGATATTGCCCGGATAACAAGCGTAAAAGTAGGTTGCCACCAGATAAATGACAGTCACCACCCCCACAAAAAGCGTCTCTACCCTCGCGTTGATACGAATGGAACGCTCCATATCGGCCGTTGTCAACGGACGCTCGTTCTCACCGATATAAGGCTTCCAGAAAAGCTCGCCAAAGTAGTTGTGCGGACCACCGAAACGGCAATTCAGAATGCCCGCCAAAGCAGATTCCGGATAGCCCGAGTTGGGACTGGCATGCTGACGTCCGTACTTCCGGATGAATTTCAGCAGAGAGAGACATTTTGACGGACGTCCGCCACTATAGACCACCGCCATCAGAAAGGCCGTCAAACGCGCCGGAATGTAGTTCGCCACATCATCAATCTTCGCCGCCCAACAGCCAAATGCCTTATAGCGCTCGTTCTGATAACCAATCATCGAATCCAAGGTGTTCACCATCTTATAAGCCATCATGCCCGGCAGACCGAGCAAAAGGAACCAGAAGAGCGGTGCAATCACCCCATCACTCAAGTTCTCCGCCAGCGTCTCCAGCGCCGCCGTGCGCACCTCCTGCAAAGAGAGCTCCGACGTATCGCGACCGACGATGCGCCCCACCTGCTTCCGTCCCGCCTCCACAGAACAATCGGCAGCGCGAAACACCTCACGTACCTCCTTCCGCAACGTCTTTCCCGCCAGGCAGTAGAAGACACCGAGCGACTTGAAGCCAAGGAACAGCAGGAAGGCAATCGCCCACTCTATCCCCACGAAACAAACCGTCACCGTTTCGTTGCTGAAATTCCCCAGCAACGGACGACAGATCGTTTCTAAAGCATTCAGTACCAAGAAAGTGACGCACAGAACCATGGCAATCAGGAGCATCGTCAACAGATAGGTGCCGATGATGAGCGTCACCGCCCACACACCGCCTTTCAAAGTGCGATGCTCGCCCCGGTTAAAACGATGTTCGCCCCAAGCGATGATTTTCCCGAAGAGCACAATCGGATGAAACCCCTTCTCCGGATCGCCGTAACGACGATCGAGCCCCCAGCCCACCAGCAGCGGACAGAGAATCAGCAGGGAGATAAAAAGTGTAGAGAGCGCTAAAGAACTAGCCATGATTCAATTGCTTTTACCAGTTGTACATTCTCCTCGTGCGACTGGGTGGCGATGCGGAAGAAATGCTCATCCAGTCCGTCGAAGTTGGACGCATCCCGAATCAGGATGCCCCATTCATTCACCAAATACTCCTTCAGCGCCGACGCTTTGCCGTAGCGCAGACGCACCAACATGAAGTGCGTGTCACTGTGCCACACCTCCATCGCCCCCGTCTTCTTCAATGCCTCTTCCAGCCAAGCCTTCTCCTGCAGATAAGCCACCACATCCAGCGTAGGTTGCAGTCGCTCCTCCACCGCATAGAAGCCCGCCTGAATGGCCATACAGTTGACCGACCACGGCATGCGTTGCGCACGTAATTCGCGCAGCAACAACGGGTTACCCGTGGCATACCCCAACCGCAGTCCGGGAATGGCGTAGTGCTTCGTCAAGGAATGAAGCAAGAGGACATTCGGAAACTCCGCCGCCTCCTTGGCCGAGAACAGGCGCTGCAGCGTGTACATCTCATAGGATTGGTCGATGACAAAGATCTTCTCCGGATAACGTTCAAAGAGCGATGCCAACACCTTGCGGTCGCGCACCTCGCCCGTCGGATTGTTCGGATTACAAATCCACACCACCTCCGCCTCCGCAGGCAGAGCCTCCAGCGCATAGAAAGGCAGGATGCGGTGTCCATGCATCCGGCAGGCATCCTCATACTCACTGAACGTGGGGTTCCAGATGGCCGAACGTTTGCCGCGAAAGGCTTGTGCCGTCAGATAGATGGCCTCTGTAGCGCCATTGGTGACGCACACCCCCTCCGGCTCCAGATGAAGCAGTGCGGCAAAAGCACGCTCCAGCGAAAGCGGTTCCGGCTCCGGGTAACTGCCAATCTGCTTCAGTCCCTCAAGAAGACGCTCTTGCAGATGGCCGCGCCGGATGCAGCCGCACACATTCGAGCTAAAGTCACTCCGAATCTCCTGCGTATATTGATAACGGTCGTCGCCGTGTCCTTTAATCATTCCGTTGTAATATTTCGTAAAACAAATCCATATTCATGTGTTTACGCACATGGTCGGCCAACTTATCATACTGTTCCTCCTTGAACGCCTGATAGTCGAAAGCCTTTTGTTGCAATTTATCAGCATAAGGTGCCAGCAGCGCCTCTATCACCGTCGGATTATCGAGGATGCCGTGGATATAGGTGCCAAAGCAACGCTGATTCACAAAGCAACCATCAGAAGCGCCCTGTTCCAATTGGTTCAGCGGCGTTCCCTGCTCGCCCTCAATGAGCGTCGTCTCGCCCATGTGAATCTCGTAACCCGTACAGCGAGTCGGTTCTCCGCGAAAACGGAAAGCCACCTGACGCGTCACCTTCTCGCCCTGCATCACCGTAGAAACCGGCAGCAAGCCCAATCCCGGCAGACGAGGAATCTCCCCTTCCACCCCATCAGGATCGCACACCTCCACGCCCATCAACTGATAGCCGCCACAGATGCCCAGCACCGTAGCTCCTTCGCGATGAGCCTTCAGAATGGCCTGTGCCACCCCGTTGCGACGCAGTTCGTAAAGGTCGCTCAACGTACTCTTCGTGCCCGGCAGAATAATGATATCCGCCTTCGAGAGCTCCTCCGTATTGTTCGTGTAATAGAGGTGCACCCGCTCATCGCGCTCCAGCGTATTGAAGTCGGTGAAGTTCGAGATATGACGCAACATCACCACTGCCACGTTCACCTTGCCCTGCTGTGCCTGCAGCGATTTGTTCCGAAGCTCCACAGAGTCCTCCTCCTCAATCACGATATCCTTGTAATAAGGAATAACGCCGAGCACCGGGATGCCACAAAGCTCCTCCAGGATCTTCACACCCGATTCGAAGAGGCGCAAATCACCGCGGAATTTATTGATAAAGATACCCTTGATGCGTTGACGATCCTCGGGCGTTTGAAGCATCACAGAGCCGTAGACGCTGGCGAAAACGCCGCCCCGATCAATGTCTCCCACCAGAAAGACATCCGCCTTTGCATGCTTCGCCATCGGCAGATTGACCAGGTCCGTCTCCCGCAGATTCAGTTCGGAGATACTCCCCGCCCCCTCCATCACAATGGGATGAAAGCGAGCCGCCAGTCGGTCGTACGCCTCGCACACCTGCTGACGAAGTTCCTCGCGTCCCTCCTTACGGAAGTAGTCGTACGCGCTACGGTTGCCCATCGGCTTTCCGTTGAGCACCACCTGCGAAGTATGGTCCGAGTTAGGTTTCAGCAAGAGCGGATTCATATCCGTATGGCAAGGGATGCCGGCAGCTTCAGCCTGCACCGCCTGAGCGCGACCAATCTCCAGTCCCTCGGGCGTAGCATACGAGTTGAGCGCCATATTTTGAGCTTTGAAAGGAGCCGGTGAGTAGCCGTCCTGCTTCAGGATACGACAGAGCGCCGTGGCGAGAATGCTCTTCCCCACGTCACTTCCGGTGCCGGCCAACATCAAAGCATGAAGTTTTCTTTTTTCCATAAAAAGCCTTTGAAATCGCATACAAAGATATATAAAAAGCAATTAAGGCTGAACATCCATGAACCTTTTTCGCGTGGTGGTGTTATTCTTTTGTGTTTTTCATAGTATAAAATTAGATTTAAGATTAAAGTTAGTGTTTACTTGCGAAAGTCGATGCTTCTACAGGCAGAGGCGTTTGCCTGAAAAACTTGAGCGCACCGCTGTAACCCCTTACAGTGGTGCGCTCTTGCAATAGTAATACTTTATCATCAGATAAACAAGCCGAGAGCGACAAAAT
>CAYSOW010000044.1:10224-17037 GCA_964432715.1 uncultured Bacteroides sp. | reverse complement strand
AAACAAACACCTATAAACGACAAAAGACCGCCCCACTCTCACGAGCAGAGACGGCCTGTTTATTTATATAAAGGTATTGATTTTATTGTTTCTACTGATTAGCCCAGCAGCTGTTTCACTGCGGTAGAGATGGCACGGCCCTCGGCTTTGCCCGCCAATTTCTTGGTGGCAACACCCATCACCTTACCCATATCTTTGGCACCGGTGGCACCTACCTCGGCGATAATCTCTTTCAAGGCAGCCTCCAGTTCCTCAGCGCTCATCTGTTTGGGCAGGTAAGCCTCGATGACAGCCACCTGATCCAACTCAGCCTGTGCCAAGTCCTCACGGCCCTGTCCTTTATAGATTTCGGCAGAGTCTTTACCCTGTTTCACCAACTTCTGCATGATTTTCAATGCTGCGTCGTCGGTCAACGTATCATTGGCTCCCGGAGCGGTTTTTGCCTCCAGGAAAAACTTCTTCACATTACGCAAGGTCTCCAATTTCACCTTGTCTTTGGCTTTCATAGCCTCTTTAATGTCATTGCTGACTTGATCAAATAAATCCATATACTTGTTTCTTTAAAAGTTGTCGTTACTCATTTTTAAAATACGATGGTCAGGTTATCGCCCTCTCCCGTGGCTGTTTCCGTGTAAACCGGGCCCTGTTGACGTTTACCCTCCAAGTCTACCAATTCCTTCGAAGTACGGTTCAAGGTGACTGAGCTCTCAACGCAACCAATCAAGCTGTCATCGTCCAAGTCGTCGTCTTTGAAAATAAAAGAACGGATGCTGCGTCTCACAACGGTATTTCCTCCATAGAAGGAGTCAATCAAAGCAGAGTCTTGTTCCTCTTTCTCAATACGTTCACGCTCACTCACCGCTTCCTGCATCTTCTGCTCAGCCTCACGAGCTTTGATAGCCTCATCCATAAGTGGAATATTGCCCACACCGAAGCCGGTGGCCAGGATGGTAATCTTTACCTCTTCCTTCAGGCTGACATCTTCTGCCAAACCCCAAATAACCTCAATATCTTTCGTTTCAAACTGATTCATGAAGCGCGTCAACTCATCGAGTTCTTCCACGATGAGCGGATGATCCACACTCTGATAGATATTGAAGAGGATTTTCTTCGAATTATAGATATCGTTATCATTCAACAACGGAGAACGCAGGGCATTTTCAATGGCACTTTGCAGACGTTTTTCGCCACTACCTACACCGTAACTCATAATGGCCACACCACCGTTCTTCAGCACTTTGCTCACATCGCGGAAGTCGAGGTTGATGATGCCCGGCATGGTGATAATCTCTGCAATACTCTTCGTCGCAATGGTCAATGTATCATCCACCAGACGGAAACCCTCTTTCACCGGAATGTTCGGATAGATACTCAACAGGCGCTCGTTGTTGACCACCAACAGAGCATCTACATTCTGCGCAATGGCCTCCACACCCTTCAGTGCCTGAAGAATCTTGTTGCGCTGTTCGAACTTGAAGGGAATGGTGACAATACCCACCGTCAACACGCCCATTTCTTTCGCCACGCGAGCCACTACAGGAGAGGCACCGGTACCGGTACCACCCCCCATACCGGCAGTGATGAAAACCATCTGCGTATCGTCGCAGAAGAGCTCGCGAATCTGTTCGATGCTCTCCTCTGCAGCTGCACATGCCACGTCCGGATCGTTACCGGCGCCCAAGCCCTTGCAGGTTTGCGGACCGAGTTGTATCTTGACCGGGATATTGGCACAAGCCTCATCGTTCTCATCTTTCAGTGCCTGCAAATCGGTGTTACAAAGCACGAAAGAGACATCGTGAATACCGGTCTTAAACATATTCTTCACGGCGTTGCTACCACCGCCGCCAACGCCAATCACCTTAATAATCTTAGGCGAATTGGTGGGTAATCCAAAATTTAATGTTTCGTCTGACATAAAATTCAATTTTTAGGTGATTGGTTATTTCATTCTACCTTCGTCCTCATCCTCGCCATTGATCAGGCCGTCGGTTGCACTAATAATCTTGTCTTTAATTCCGCTGAGGATTTTACCAAATCCACCGCTACTCGGTTTCTTCTTTTTCTTCGTCACCTGCTCCTCCAGATAGCGGTCATTGGCCAACTCGTAGTATTTGCCCTCTTCGCCATAGGTGTCCAGGTATTGTTTGTAGGTGCCGTTGGCAACGCACTGTTCCCAGAATGCATCCTCTTCGCGACTCTTGCGATTCTCCTCCAACAGGCGGTTGGACTCTTCCTCCTCACGCAGGCGAATGGCTTCCGCTTCTGCCTTGGCAGCAGCCTCTTCCGCTTCACGCTGACGATCGGCCTCCTCTTGTGCCAAGCGATTCTCCTCCTCATCAAAGAGTGAGTGAGGCGGTTCCACCTCGCAACAATTCTCCTGTCCGGCAGCCAGCAAACCGAAAGTGGTATTGAGCACCCCGTTGTGAATCAGCAGTTCCGACTTGGTAGCCTTTACCTCGTTCAGCACATAGCTGGCAATACGCAACTTGTCGATTTTCAGTTTCTGATTGAAAGCATCTGCCAGGCGCTTGATGTTGGAACCACCGCCCGTCAGCACATAGCCGGCATTCAAGCGGTCCTGATAGCCGGAGAGTTCCACCTGATTCTTCACATTCATCAGAATCTCCTCCATACGCGCCTCAATCAGTTCGTTCAGATCACGCGCAGAGACCGATGCATTGCCGTTCTCCACCGTATACATCTTACCCTCCGGATCTTTCTCCTCCGGACGCGTGTAAGCATAGCCATATTTCATCTTCAGCTGTTCGGCATCCGCCTCTTCAATCTGTAAGCTGCAAATATCTTTGGTCAAGTTAGCACCACCCAAGGGAATCACCACCAAATGGCGAAGTACATTCCCCTTGTAGACAGCAACGGTAGTTGTTTCCGCACCAAAGTCGACCAGCGCGCAGCCGGCCCGCTTCTCGGTTTCCGTCAAGACGACATCCGCCAAGGCAATCGGAGAAACCACCAACGCAGCAATGTCGATGTTGGCCTGCTTAAAGGAGGTGAGCAGGTTGGGACGGATGGACGAACGCGCCACGATGTTGAGGAAATGTCCCTCAATGCGGTCACTCATCATACCAATCGGATCGTAAATCAGGTTATTCTTTACCAGATACTCCTGCGGCACCACATCCAGGATATCCAAACCTGGATATTCCACTTTCAGGTTACTCTCCATGATTTCATCGATCTGCTCTTTCTGAAGCTTGGTCTCCTCCTCCCATTGACGAGTGACGGTGTTCAGTTTAGAGCGTAACGACTGTCCGCCGATACCCACATAGACCTTTGCGATAGAAGCGTTCAAGTCGCCCTCCAACTTGTTAATGATAGAGGTGAGACTCATCGCCATCTTGTCGATGTTGTAAATCACGCCCCTGCGCACATACGATGCCGCCTCTTCGCGTGCATACGCGTAGATCTGCAGGGAACCATCACTGTTCTTCTTGCCGGCTATACCCGTCACTCTGGACGAGCCAATCTCGATAGCCACGATAAAATCTTTTGCTGTCATCTGCTTACTTCTCCTTTTTGGTGCATATTACTTGATTGTTAAATTCTAAGCTGATTCGTGAATACTTGTTCCACCCCACCGTGTTGAGTCCTTTTTCATAGAACTCCTTCAGGCGGGCCAGTTTCTCCTCCAGTTGTTCGGGCTTACCCAGGAAGACCACGTGGTCGCCGATGCGCGGAACCATCTCCCACTCCTTGTCGGCAGTCACCTGTATCTGCTGAATCTGCGCATTCCAGAACTTGTCGCGTTGCAAGAACTTGGCAAATTCATACAGTTCCTTGGTAGCCATGGCTTGGTCGATATACCCTGTAGCCACCGGCAGATAGGCGCTGCAAGGAGCATCCGGCATGGTGTTGCCTTTGCTATCGACGAAATAATTCTTACCCTGCGCGTCAATGATGCGCAAGATGGGTTCGCGTTGCTTGATGTCGATGCACACCTTGTTGCCCAAGCGCTTGTAGCACTCCACCTCCTCCACGCGGGAGTCCTGACGCAAGAAGTCCTCGATGTTGCGACAAATCACGGAGTCAATCACCTCCCCTTTCGGGTAAAGATGCTTACTCTTCAGCAACGCCTCAATCTCCTGACGAGTGATAAATTGCGAATTGGCACTCTGGCGGATGTTATATTCCACTCCCGCGCAAACCTCACCTTCGGGCTTGCGGTTAAACGTGACGAAAGCCACAACCAAGTAGGCGGCTATCAGCACCAGCACAGTTATTACCAGTATCTTCTTTATCATCTCTGTTTCAATATTTCTGTTATTTCAGGTACGTAACGGTCGGCATCTCCGGCACCCAAGAGTACCAGCACTTCCACTTCCTCTTTCTTCTCACGGATGATTTCCACCAGCTCTTCCTTCTTACAAGGAGTGCACTTCACGCCCGGTGCCAGGCGGTCGGCTATCAGCTGACTGGTAACGCCGGGGATGGGGAGCTCGCGGGCGGGGTAAATCTCCGTCAATATCACCTCATCGTAGAGCGAAAGGCTGCGTGCGAAATCCTCGTAGAAATCACGCGTACGCGTATAAAGGTGCGGCTGGAAGATGGCCGTAATCTTCTTATCAGCATAGAGCTCGCGGATGGAGCGGGCACTCTGCTCAATCTCCGACGGATGGTGTGCATAGTCGGTGAGGAACGCCACGCGATCGTTCTTCAACTGGAAGTCGAAGCGACGAACCACGCCTTGGAAGCTCTCCATGCCCGCCTTAATCTCCTCGTCGGTAGCTCCGTTCAGCTGTGCAATCGCCATGGCAGCCACACCGTTCTCGATGTTGATGCTGACGGGCACGCCCAAACGAATATCTTTAATCACCCCTTTGGGGGATACAAAGTCCAGATAAATCTCTCCGTTGCCGATGCGGATATGCTCGGCATGGAAATCACCGCTGGTACGGTTGTAAGTGTAGAGCTTCACGCCCTCCTGCAATGCCGGTTTCATCTCCAGATTTTCATGGAGCACCAACACACCGCCCGGAGCAATCAGCGAGGTGAACTTGGTGAAGCTGGCCAGATACTCCTCCTTGGTGCCATAGATGTCCAAGTGGTCTGGATCGGTGGCCGTGACTACCGCCATATAGGGCGAGAGCCAGTGGAAAGAGCGGTCGAACTCGTCCGCCTCAATCACCACCAGGTCGCTCTTCTTCGAGAGCAACAGGTTGGTGCCGTAGTTCTTGGAGATACCGCCCAAGAAAGCGTTACACTCCAGGTGCGACTGGTGGAGCAAGTGGGCCACCATGGTAGAGGTGGTTGTCTTGCCGTGGGTACCGGCGATGCAGAGACCGCGGGCACTCTTCGTGATGCGTCCCAGCACCTGGGCGCGTTTCTCCATCACGAAGCCCTCTTGCTGAAAGTAGCAAAGCTCCGCATGGTTGGCAGGGATGGCAGGCGTGTAGACCACCAAGGTGGTCTCTTTCTGCTTGCACACTTCGGGAATGGCCTCCACACTCTCCTCGAAGTGCAGGTGGGCTCCCTCTTTGATTAAGACATCCGTCAGGTCGCTCGGCGTGCGGTCGTAACCGGCCACGTACTTACCTTGTGCAAGGAAGTAGCGCACCAATGCACTCATACCGATGCCACCGGCACCGATGAAATAGACGGACTGTATCGTGTTCATGTTCATTTTTTCGCAATCTTTTCTTCGGCCAGTTTAATCACCTCGTCGGCAATACGCTCTGCGGAGTGATGGTAGGCCAATTTTAATATATTCGTTCTCAGTTTTGCCAGTTGTGCATCGTCGGCGATGGTGGCAATCACCGTCGGCATCAGTTTCTCTACCGCCTCGGCATCTTTCACATAGAGGGCCGCCTCTTTATCCACCAGTGCGAGGGCGTTCTTCGTCTGATGGTCTTCGGCCACATTGGGCGAAGGAACCAGGATGACCGCCTTGCCCAGCAGGCAGAGCTCGGAGATGGAGCCTGCTCCGGCACGAGAGACAATCAAATCGGCAGCACTGTAAGCCTCATCCATATTCGAGATGAAGTCGGTGATGTGGATGTTGGGGAAGTTGCCCCGCTCCTGCAATGCCTTGCGAGCCGACTCGAAATAGTACTTGCCTGTCTGCCAGATGACTTGTATATCGGCTGCCGCCAAAGCCTCCAGCGAGGCAAGTACGCTCTCGTTGAGGGTACGTGCGCCCAAGCTTCCGCCGATGACCAGCAAGGTGCGTTTCTCGGGCGTAAAGCCGAAGGCCTTCAGTGCCTCCGCCTGCTCCATCTTATGGTCGAGCAAGCCCTGACGCACCGGGTTACCGGTGAGGATAATCTTTTCAGCAGGGAAGAAGCGTTCCATGCCTTCATAAGCCACACAGATGGTGCGTGCACGTTTCGCCAGGAGTTTGTTGGTCACTCCCGCATAGGAGTTCTGCTCTTGCAGCAAGGTAGGGATTCCCATCTTGCCCGCCATGTTGAGCGTGGGACCGCTGGCATATCCGCCAACACCCACCGCCACCTGCGGACGGAAGTTCTTGAGCACCCGGCGAGCCTTGCGCTGGCTCTGAAACAATTTATAAAGTACGCGCACGTTCTTCAACAGGTTCTTACGGTCGAATCCGCACACCGGCAGACCGACAATCTTGTATCCGGCAGCGGGAACACGCTGCATCTCCATACGTCCCTCCGCACCCACAAAGAGTATCTCGGCATCGGGTCGTTTGGCTTTCACGGCATTGGCAATAGAGACCGCCGGAAAGATATGTCCGCCGGTGCCGCCGCCACTGATAATGATATGTAATGCTTCTTCCATATATCTTTTGTTCGTCTCCCTCTTCGGGGGACTGCTGTTTATGCTTTTTCTTTT